>SLSF01000011.1 GCA_007130605.1 Gemmatimonadota bacterium
CCGGCGACCCCGAAGGCGCCGACGATCCCCACATGGAGGGGGCCGACCAGGCCCTGGAGGGCGCCGGCCCGGGCATGGTCCTCGGCCCGGAAGGCCTCCACGATCCCGACACACTCGGCGGGCACCAGATTCGCGACCCCCAGGATCCCCCCCACCGCACCGATCTCCAGGGCGGCGAAGAGACGTGCACCATTGCCCACCAGGAGCTGGAAGTCCGAGGAGACCTGGCGGACCAGTTCGCCGAGCTTCTCCATGTCGCCCCGCGAGTCCTTCATCCCGATGATGTTCGGGTGCCGCGCCAGCTCCTGGACCAGCCCGGCCGGGAACTCCACCGTGCTCATGCGGAGGGGGACCTGGTAAAGGATCACCGGGATCGGAGCCGCGTCGGCGAGGGCCCGGTAGTGGTCCCGGAGGACCGCCGGGGTCATGGCGCCCCGGTAGAAGGCCGGGGGCTGCACCAGCACGGCGTCGGCGCCCCGCTCGGCCACCTCGCGGGTGAGAGCGATGGTACCCCGAGTGGACTCGAGGCCCGTACCCGCCACCAGGAGCCGGTCCTCCGGCACGACGCCCCGGGCGGCCTCCACGGTGGCCAGGCGCTCGGCGTGATCCAGGAAGACCGCCTCTCCGGTGGATCCACCCACCACGATCCCGCGCACCCCGGCCTCGATCCAGTGGCGCACATTGGCCCGAAAGGAGACGGGATCGAAGTCGCCGGTCTCCCCATCGAAGGGGGTGACCCCCGGCACGAGGACGCCTCCCAGGTCGAGTGCATCCCCCTTCCTGTCGCCCCCGCTCACTGGGACCCCGGCATGCGCGGGGTGTGATCCATGGCGCCCATGAGGCCCTCGTTCCCCTCACCGGTCTCCCCATAGAAGTTGACCTTCAGGTCGAGATCCGACGGGTTCGTCGCCGCGGCCTTCGCCACATGGAATTCCACCAGGCCCTCGCGAAGAAGCTCCATGAGGTGCTGGTCGAAGCTCTGCGACCCGTACGCCTCCCGGCCCTCCTCAAGGAGGTCGGGAATCTCCACCATCCGGTCCGCATCGCGGATGCAGTCCCGGATGGTGCCGGTCACCACCATGACCTCGCACGCCACGATCCTGCCATCGGTGCCCTTCTGAGGCAGGAGGCGCTGCGAGATCACCGCCTCGAGCGACTCGGCCAGCCGCACCCGGATCATCTCCTGGTCCGAAGGGGGGAAGACCGCGATGATCCGCGAGATGGTCTGGACCGCGTTCTGGGTGTGGAGGGTGGAGATCACCAGGTGGCCCGTCTCGGCCGCCTTCAGCGCGATGTCGATGGTCTCGTTGTCCCGCATCTCTCCGATGAGGATCACATCGGGGTCCTGGCGGAGGGCGGCGCGGAGCCCGTCATTGAAGGAGGCGGTGTCGGTGCCGATGTCCCGCTGGGTGATGGAGCAGCGCCGGTCCCGGTGGAGAAACTCGATGGGATTCTCCAGGGTGACGATGTGCTTCTCGGTGTTCTGGTTGATGTACTCCACCATGGCCGCCATCGTCGAGCTCTTCCCCGATCCGGTGACTCCGGTGACCAGGATCAGGCCCCGCTCCGTTTCGGCGATGTCCTCCAGCACCTTCGGGAGCCGGAGTTCCTCGAAGGTGGGCACCTCGAAGGGGATCACCCGCAGCACGATCATGAAGGAGCCCCGCTGCCGCAGGATGTTCACCCGGAAGCGGCCGAGCCCCGACATCCCCCAGGAGCAGTCGTAGTCGGTGAGCTCGTCGATCCGGAGCCGGTCCCGCTCGTGGGGAATGAACTTCAGCGCCAGCGCCTTCACCTGTTCCTGTGAGACTCGCTGCTGTGACACCGGGATCAGCCGGCCATGGACTCGGGCTCGGATGACGTCGCCGGACTTCACATGGATGTCGCTGGCACCCATCTCGATGGCTTTCTTGAAAATCTCGGTCATGGGGTTGTCCTGGAGGCTCTGTGCGGGCCGGGCTCCGTGAGCCGGGCTCCCCTCGTTCCGGGCGGAGGAGACGCTGGGTCAAGATACCGGAGGGGCGGGGGCCGGCGCCACCGTCGCGAGCCACCCGCCGGCTGCGTCAGGGTGAGGCGGAACGCCAGTCGAGACCCATGGCCTCGCGGACCCGGCCCATCGTCTCGGCCGCCTCGGCGCGGGCGCGCTCCGCCCCTGCCTCGAGGATCTCCCGCACCCGCCCCGGGGTCGCGGCAAGCTCCCGGGCCCGCTCCCGTACCGGCTCGAAGTGCTCGGTGATGGAGTCGGCCAGGATCGCCTTGCAGTCGACGCATCCCCGGGTCCCGGCGCGACACTGGGCGGCGATGTCGGGGAGTCGCTCCGGGTCGGTGAAGTGCTTGTGGAGGGTGTAGACATTGCAGACCTCCGGCCGGCCGGGATCGTCGCGACGGACCCGCTGGGGGTCGGTGACGGCGGTGCGGACCCGGCGGTGGACCTCGTCGGACTCGGCCAGGATGCGCACGGTGTTGTCCAGCGACTTGCTCATCTTGGCGTCGCCGTCGAGGCCCATGATGCGGCCGGCCCGGCTCAGGATGGGGCGGGGCTCCGGAAAGACCTCCCCGAAACGGGAATTCCACCGACGGGCGATCTCTCGCGCCAGCTCGAGGTGCTGGAGCTGGTCCTCCCCCACAGGGACTCGGTCGGCCCGGTAGAGGAGGATGTCGGCGGCCTGGAGGATGGGGTAGTTCAGGAGCCCGGCTGGAATCGATTCCAGCCGCTGGGACTTGTCCTTGTACTGGGTCATCCGCTCCAGGTCGCCCACCGGGGTCACGGCGTTCAGGAGCCAGGCGAGCTCGGTGTGCTCCTGGACGTCGGACTGGACGAAGATCACGCTCTCCTCGGGGTCCAGGCCCACCGCCAGGAAGCTCACGGCGAGATCGAAGACCCGGGCCGGGAGTGCGTCGGGCGAGACTCCACCGGTGAGGGCGTGCTGATCGACGATGCAGAAGAAGCAGTCGTGCTCCTCCTGGTGCTGGACCCATTGGCGGAGCGCTCCCAGGTAGTTGCCGAGATGCGCTTCGCCGCTCGGCTGCATGCCACTGAAGATTCGGGAACGGGGGGTGGGAGGGGTGGCTTCGGCCATGTCGTCCGGATGGGCTGGATGGGCTCGGCGCGCCGGGGCGCCGGGTCGGGTTCGAAAGAGGAGCCCGAAGTTAGAAGGCCCGCGGGAAAATCGTAAGGGACTGGCGTGACCCCATCCTTCGCCGTACCCATTCCCGACACCCTCACGCTCGCGCCCGAGCGATTCCGAGTCACCCCCGATGGAGGCACCCGTGCGGCACCCGACGCTCCGACTTCTCCCTGGCGCCCTCGTCCTTTCGGCCCTGGCCCTGGCGGAAGCCCCTGCGCCCCTCGAGGCCCAGGTCCCCACCAATCCCTTCCGCCCGGACTACGAGTGGGGGCAGCTCCCCGATGACCGGGTCTGGGGTGCGGTGAGTGCCATCTACCCGGCGCCCGACGGCAATATCTGGGTGGCGGAGCGGTGTGGGGTGAACAGTTGCGTGGGGTCGGAGGTCGACCCCGTGCTCCTCATGGACCCGGAGGGCCATGTGCTCCACTCCTTCGGAGCCGGACTCATCTCCTGGCCCCACGGGATGTACGTGGAGCCCGACGGGACGGTCTGGATCACCGACGCGGCGGTCTCGGGCGCCGAAGAGGTGGGACTGGGGCACACGGTCCTCAAGTTCAGCCCCGAGGGGGAACTCCTCCTCACCATCGGCACCCCCGGCGAAGCGGGGGATCCCCCGAACCGCCTCACCCGTCCCAATGACGTGGTGGTTGGGCCCGACGGCACCATCTTCATCGTCGACGGCCATGGCCCCGGGGGCCCCAACCGGCTCATGAAGTTCGCCCCCGACGGCACCCACCTGGAGACCATCGGGGAGACCGGCTACGCCCCGGGCCAGTTCCTGGAGCCCCATGCCATCGCCATGGACTCCCAGGGGCGGCTCTTCATTGCGGACCGGTATAACAACCGGATCCAGATCATGAACCAGGAGGGTGAGTTTATCGCCAACTGGAGCCAGTTCGGCCGTCCCAGCGGAATCTTCATCGACGAGCACGACCTGATCTATGTGGCCGACTCCGAGTCGGGTCCCGCCCAGAACCAGTACACCGGCCAGCGCAACGCCGGGTGGGAGCGGGGGATCCGCATCGGCGACGCCCGCACCGGATGGGTCTTCCACTTCATTCCCGAGACCTGGAACAACCCGAATCTCGGGGTCCAGTCCTTCAGTGGCCCCGAGGGGGTCGCCGTGGACCGCGACGGAAATGTCTATGGCGGCGAGGTCTCGCAGCGGCGGGTGGTGAAGCACCACCGCCTCCACCCCATGATGGTGCCGGTCCGCCCCGACGGGGAGTGAGGCCACGCGCCCCGGCCCCCGGCGTCAACGCGCCGGGGGCTCGGCGGGGCGCACCCAGTGGTCGAAGGCGTCGAGGATCCGCTCCATGTAGTCGATCTGGTGCTGGCGCTCCAGGAGGCCGTGGGGCTCCCGGGGGTAGAGGACGAGCTCGGTGGGCACCCCGTGGAGGCGGAGGAGCTGGTGGAGCTGGATCATCTGCTCCGGGTGCACCCGCTCGTCCACCAGCCCGTGTCCGATCACCATGGGCGTGCTCGACTCGCTCACATGACCCAGGGGGGAGCGCTCCCACATGAGGAGGGGGTGGTCCCAGGCAACCAGGTCCCAGTGCACCAGGGCCATCTCGTACGGGATGTCGGTGGTCCCGAAGAAGGACATCCAGTTGGAGATCCCGGCGAAGGGCATGGCGAGGCGGAAGCGCTCCGGGAAGCGGGTCCCGGCCCACGCCGAGAAGTACCCGCCGTACGAGGTGCCGCTGATCCCCACCCGCTCCCGGTCCGCCACTCCCATCTCGTGGAGGTGGTCGATGCCATCGAGGACATCATCGAATTCCCGGCCTCCCAGGTCCCGGTGGTCCGCCCGGGCAAAGTCCACCCCCCGCCCGCCACTCGCCCGGTAGTTGGGGAGGAAGACCGCGAAGCCGGCCCCGGCAAGGAGTTGGGCCGGATAGAGCGCCCGGGTCCCCCATCCATTCAGGTCGAAGCCCTCGGGGCCTCCATGGGGGAGGATGGCCAGGGGAGGCCGATCGCCCGCGGTCCCTCCCACCGGGTGGATCAGGATCCCCTCCAGGGGGAGGCCGTCGCGGGCCTCGTACCGCACCACTTCCTGCCGGCCCAGCTCCACGTCGTCGAGGAAGGCGTTGTGATGGGTGAGGCGGCGGAAGGTGTTCTCCGCCACCGAGCCCCGGTGCACCTCGGCGGGATGGCTCGCCGTATTCACCGGCGCGGCGAAGGTCGTCCCGTCGGCCGAAAGGGAGACCTGCTGGAAGATGTGGCCCTCCACACCGGCCAGGAGGCGGGCGTCGCCTCCCTCGGCATCGATGGCCCGAAGCGCGGTCTCGGTGCTCTCGATGGCGACGAAGCGGAGGGTCTCGTCATCGGCCCAGTCGATCCAGACCAGGCTGCTCTCGTAGTCGGGCGTCAGGTTCCGGGGCGCCTCTCCCGGACGGGCCACGAAGAGGCTCTGGGCCAGGGGGTCGTTGAGGGCCACCGCCCCGAGCCAGGCCAGGCGCGAGCCGTCGGGCGAGAAGGCCATGGGCCCCAGCTTCCCCTCGGTCTCCGCCACCGGCTCCAGGTCGCCTCCCCCTGCGGAGACCATGGCGAGGCGCCGGAACATGAGGTCGGCGTCGGCATCCCCCTCGTCGGTGACCTGGAGGGCGAGGCGGCTCCCGTCGGGGGCCCATGCAAAGTCCCGCACCCAGAGGTCGTCGGGGGTGAGGGCACGGGCGTCTCCTTCCGGGAGGGGCTGGACCCAGAGCCGCACCGGCCGGGGGTACTGGTTCGGCACCACCCAGGGGAGGTACGCCCCCTCCGACACCTGCACATCGTCTCCCCTGGCCCGTCGCTCCACCATCTCGGGCGATTCGGGCACCCGCGAGGTGTAGGCGAGGGCATTCCCGTCGGGCGCCCAGCGGAAGGCCATCACCCCGCTCGGGGCGTCGGTGAGGGGCTCGGGATCCCCTCCGGTCGCGGGAATGGCGTGGACCTGGCCGCCATGGAGGAAGGCGAGGGTCCCGCCGTCGGGAGACCACGCCGGCCCACTGGCCGAAAGCGAAGGTTCGAGGACCAGGCGCGACTCCCCGCCGGCCGCCGGCATCACCCGGAGCTGGGAGCGGGCCCGGAGCCCGGGCACCGTGTCTTCGGCAGGGGTGCGGGGCACCGAGACGGTGTAGGCGACCCACTCCCCGTCGGGACTGAGCGCCGCCGAGGTCACCGTCTCGAGCTGGGCCACCTCTGCCGGGGTGATCTGGGCCTCGACCGAGGGGACCAGCGCCGGGTGGAGTGCGGACCCCACGAGGACCAGGGCGAGAAAGAGGACTCGGAGGGGAAGAAGGCGGGGGGGCATGGCGACTCCTCGAAAGACCGTGGACTGGTTTCGCAACTGGAAAGATCGCATCCCGGGCGGCCCCGCGCACGCCCTTCGGCCCGGGGGGCTCCCCTTCCCCGCCCCACCTCGCCCTCCCCCGTCCCGCTCCACTACCTTTCGCAGATGAGCCCCACGCCCACACCCCCCGACCCCGCCGCCCTCCTCGCAACCGCCCGCGCCGCCGCCGACGCCGCCGCCCGGGTCCACCGTCGGTGGCTCGACCGGGGCCCGCTCCCCGAGGCCCGTCAGAAGGGACGGGCGGACTTCGTCTCGAAGGTGGACCTGGAGTCGGAGGCCGCCGCCCTCGAGGTGATCCGGGAGCGGTATCCCGATGCCGCCATCCTCGCCGAGGAGTCGGGCCGAAGCGGGATGGCCGTCGATGACGGCACTCCCCTCTGGGTCATCGACCCCCTCGACGGCACCACCAACTTCCTCCACCGACACCCCGATTTCTGCGCCTCGGTGGGGGTGCTCATGGAGGGTCGCCCGGTGGTGGGCGCCGTCACCCGGGCATCGACGGGGGAACGGTGGTGGGCCGCGCCGGGAGCGGGCGCCTGGCGGAACGCCCCGGCACTCGGAGTCGAGGAGGAGCGGATCCGGGTCTCGCAGCTCGACGACCTCGAGGGGGCGCTGGTGGGCACCGGCTTCCCCTTCAAGCTCCCCCGGGCCCTCCCCCGCTACCTGGCGCAGCTCGAGCGGGTGCTGCCCTCCTGTTCGGGGGTCCGCCGGGGTGGATCGGCCGCCCTCGACCTCTGCTACCTGGCGCAGGGCTCCCTCGATGTCTTCTGGGAGATCCACCTGAGCCCCTGGGACATCGCCGGCGGACTGGCGATCCTCGCCCAGGCGGGAGGGTGCTGGAGCGAGATCGATGGCCGGCCCCTTGTGGTGGAACGGGGAGGCTCGGTCCTGGCCGCCAATGGTCCGGCCCTTCGGAGCGCGCTCCGGGCCCTCCTCTGACGACACGCCGCGTCTCTTCCCACGGATGGGGGAAACAGGACCGGGATGCTCCTTCGCGTCCCTCCCCCACAGCTACGAAAAAAGGGGCCGGAGCGCCCCGTGAGCGCTCCGACCCCGTCCTCCGGAGACCCGGCGGTCACCGGGTCGGTGCCCGGTCAGTTCTCTTCGCCCGAAGTGATCTCTCCGGTCTTCGCGGAGGTCTCGGACGAGATCTCGATCTTCCGTCCCTTCGCCTCGGGCACCTTGGGCATCCGGATCTCGAGGACGCCGTCGGTGAAGGTCGCCGAGATCTCCTCGGCCCGAACGGTGCGCGGGAGGGTGAAGGAGCGCTGGAAGCTGCCCCAGCGCCGCTCCCACATGTGGTAGCGACGGTCGTCGGAGCTCTTGTCCTCGCGGGTCATCTCCTTGGAGCCCGAGAGGGTGAGCACATTGTTCTCGATCTCGAGATCCACGCTCTCCCGGTTCATCCCGGGGAGTTCGGCGGAGAGGATGATCTCGTCGCGAGTCTCCTCCACATTGACCGCCGGAACCCAGTCCCCTGCCTCGGAGCTTCCCGACATGAGACTCGTTCCCACGGGGTAGTCGTTGAAGATCCGGGCGAGGCGGTTGTTCATCTCGTCCAGGTGCTGCCAGGGCGAAACCGAACGGGTACGAAGCTGTCTGATTGCCATGATGTCCTCCTTGCTACCTTTCTCCCTGATGTGATTGCTGACAGATTCCGGGGCGCAATCGAACCACCGGAACCCCCGGCCCCGACCGGGACCGGGCACCCGGACATCGTTGCAGAGGCCATGCCGCGGAAATGGGGGCAAGAATCTGTCATTTTGCCGGACTCGAATGCATTGACTGACACCGCCACTGTCAATCTGACCGACTCCATCCGGGTCCTGAAGTTCGGGGGCACCTCGGTGGGGTCGGGAGAACGGATCCTCGACGCCGCAACGCTCGTCCTCGAGACCGGTGGAACCCCGGTGGTGGTGGTCTCGGCCATGTCGGGGGTCACAAATGACCTGGCCTCCCTTGCCGCCGGCGACGACACCCTCCTCGAGCCCCTCCTCCGGCGACACCTGGAGGCCGCCCGGGTGATCCACCCCCCGGGGCCCCGGCAGGTGCGACTCGAGGAGGCCCTCCGGGAGCGGATCGCCCGGCTCGCCCAGGAGGCCGGCGATGTCGACGAGATCATGGCCGCCGGGGAAGACCTCTCGGTACTCCTCATGACCGCCGCCCTCGACCGCCTTTCCGGCGAGGGCGACCCTCCGCGAGCCCGGGGAGTGGACGCCCGCACCCTGGTGCGCACCGACCCCGGCCGGGGCGGCGGGATCCCCCGCGACGACGAGACGGTGGAACTCGCCCGCCGGCACCTCCTCCCCCTGGTGGCCGAGGGGACGATCCCGGTGACCCAGGGCTTCGTGGGTGCCACCGCCGACGGTCGGACCACCACCCTGGGCCGAGGCGGGTCCGACTTCACCGCCGCCATCA
>SLSF01000286.1 GCA_007130605.1 Gemmatimonadota bacterium
ACTGGCAATCTTCGGAAGCCTTTTCGGCAAATCATGAGTTCAATTATTCGACAAGCAATAATCATTTCGATGAAGTCAACGTATATTATCATGTGGATAAGTTTCGTCATGAGTATATCGGTATATTCGAGCAGGTATGGCAGCAATTCGATTTCGGTACAATAGATGCATATGTTCGTGATAGGACAGAAGAGGACGGGAATGCTGCATGGTATCAAACATGGTCTAATACGATTCACTTCGGAGATGGTCCAGGTGTCGGTTACAATAATTTTGCTCGGGAAGATAAGGTAGTATATCATGAATATTTACCCCGGAGCGTTCGCCGATGATCGGTCAAAAATCCTTGATTATGCAATTCCATCATCAGTACGGGATATGGATGATCCACAAATAAATCATTATGATGTATACGAATGGGAAAGAGATAACCAAGAACCGATTGGTGGTGTTCCTCAGCACAGAGGAGGTGAATTTTTCTCATCCGTGTTGTGGGAGATTCGAGAAGAAATCAGTAATGCGGCTGCAGAGTATAATGCCTTTGTGGCACAGGAATTCATCCCATCGAATGTAGATTTTGAAGGGTTTCGCGAAGCGATGATAACGGTAGATTTAGATGCATATAATGGAAATAATGTTTTCGAAATTCAACAGATATTTTTTGATCATGGAATCGGAGATCCACCGCCTGTTTCTATTACTATTACAGGTCCTTCATCTGTTGATTTGTGGAGTTGTGAAACCTATGGCACTATTAAAACAGGTGGTTCCGGCGACTTTTCATATGAATGGAAACTTGACGGAAACTTTGTCGGAGACAACAGCAATTATATCTTTTGTCCTACGAGTACGGGTACTTATCCTATTGAAGTAACCGTTACCGATAATGTGACAAGTGACAGCGACAATGATGGAATGCTTGTCAGTGTAAACGGTGGCATGGGGCAGTCGCTTGCAGAGTATGAAGAAGCAATACCGGAAAAATTTGCCATACATCAAAATTACCCGAATCCTTTTAACCCTGAAACTACAATACGGTACGAAATCCCGGAACCGTCACATGTAACATTAACAGTCTATGATGCGATGGGTCGTGAAGTACGCAGTATTGTTAATGATGTCGTGCAGCCCGGTTACCACACCGCAACGTGGGATAGCCGCAGCAACATGGGTACCGTGGTATCATCGGGTATGTACCTCTACCGCTTCACGGCAACACCTGCGGGAGGCGAGAGTGAGTTTACGGGTATAACGGAGTCGAATACGATGCTGTTGGTGAAGTGAGATAATGTAATAGCTTGCCGCTCATGCATTGGTGGAAGCTTTTATTAAGAGCAATGACTCCGATATCCTGCTCGCTAAATATAACGAATATTCGTTGTGTACTTGATTCTAAGTTATTTTTTTTTTTTACTTTATAACAACAAACGAAACGGGGAATCCATTATGCGATGTAAAAATACAGCACGTACCTTCCGGACGTTTTTCCATTGCGGGGGTTCACAAAAATTAGATGGATGGTTTTGATATTAGAATTAGTAATAGAGACCATTGAGAATAACATGCCTTTGATAACCATCCTGCATAGAAATAGATTCAACTTTAGATGTACCATCCATAAGAGGTGAAGTAGTATATGTATTCACATAATCATCGTATCGGAGTATTAAAAATTATGACTTCTTTATTTGAATATTAATGACTTAAGAACATACAAATACAGTATAAATTGAACTCGGCAAAGTTGCTGTAATTTTTATATAAGTGAGATTTTCTATGAAATTAAATCATTTGCAAAATAGCATAGTATCCGTAATTTACGTTATAATTATTATCTCCGTGTCATGGATATACTTATCGTGTGATTCTTCCGTTGGACCAGGATACTCTGCTTTTGACACAGGTCCTCTATTATTTATTTCCGATATGAATGGCACCCCGCAATTGTGGAGTATGAATGAAGACGGCTCGGATGTAAAACAACTTACTTTTGATCCTGATATTCCTATTCATGATGCAAAATGGTCGCCCGACGGTACTAAAATTGCAATCAGCAGTCATATTCCGGGACTTGAAGGTCATCATGATTTTACCAATGCCATATATATAATGAATGAAGATGCGAGCGGACGGCGTCAAATAACAGATCCCCCGACCGGATTCAGAATAATCGGGGACGGAGGTATTGTGTGGTCACCTTGCGGTACTAAAATTGCCTTTTCGAGACATATTCCGCCTGAAGAGGCAGGGAAATTTTTTGTTTATGTGGTCGATCTGGAAACAGGAAACGAGAGTAAAAAATGCAAGATTATCAAATGATGGTACTAAAATAGCTTTTACATACGGCACAGAATTACATATCATGGATAGCAATGGTGAAAATTTAGAAAAAATTAAAAATGCCGAATATATTGACTGGTTTCAAGTTTTATCACCCGATGCAGATAAGCTCATTTATATCGAGGAGCACAAAGGGGAACATGCTTTTACACCGATACCGCAATACCTTAAAATATTGACATTATCATCTAACGAAGAAAAAGACATATCACCCTTTCATTATACGGAACTATTTGTTGAATCGGGTGAACAGATTTATAATAAAAGATATTTCATAACAAGCTGGCGAAGGAGGTGATGATTATTACATACAACAAACAAAATTAATAACCGAGGGTGATGTCGGCACATTATCATATCCCGTGGCTGGTAAAACCTAACCTTAACTAAATCAGATACATTAAGAAGGGAGGATGTCTATTAATACTATGAAAAAGATCAAATTGCTGCAAAAAGATATATTTATTGCATTTTTTATTGCGATTATAACTTTAGCCGGCTGTGATCTTACCGGCCCGGAACATGTAGAACCGCTTGACGAACTCATCTCTCCAGATAATGAACTCATCCCGCTTGCCGTGGGTAACTACTGGGTGTATGAGCAGTGGTATTATGCTGATCCGACGTGGTTGGATACAGTCCGCAATGAGGTATTGTATACGCATGACATTATAGTGGAAAATACCAAAGTACATGCCTACGGGATCTACCGGTTTCGTTATGATGAAAGACCGCGAGATGATGCGCTTGTTACGCTGGTTGCTAATGGTCCGGAAGGATACTATTCCCTGGGTCTTCGTATTCCCACAGATTCACTATATAAACTAAACGAGGGACTCCATTACAAATACCCGGCTTCTATTGGAGATACATGGGAATTCACCACGGCAATTTATAATCAACAAAACGAAGAAATGCGGTTGGGCAACACCCGTACCATTAAACTTATTGATACCACCAAAACCGTTGAAGCTCCTGCCGGGGATTTTAAAAATTGCTACGTTTACAGATTTAACGACTTTCGCACTGCTTCTACTCTGATACACCATGTTTACATCAAGCCAATGGTCGGAATTGTTGGAATGGACACTTATGCAGGAGATGTGTTATTTGGTCAACAACGACTTCTTGAATATGAAATTAATGGTAAACAATAGTGCTTTCTACCTTATAAATTCAATAACAGAAAGGAGTAAGTTATCAAAAAGACGATACTGATTTTGTGCACAATATTCATACTGTTTCCCTTATATTCTTTGGGACAGCAAGGTATGTTTGAATATGAGGATGAACGTGCAGCCAATCTTAGTGCTGAACAAATGGAACTTCTTGAAAATTGGCGTTCAAAACCTCAAGTCGTTTCAATATATTTGGTTAAGGTAATCGGCTTACCCGAGATTGGTCAGAATGAACAGCTTTCTTTAAATCTGCCGGATGAAGAAATACTTACGATTCATCGCACCTCCGGTAGAACTATAGACCAAGACCGGCTCCGTTGGAGCGGCGTTATAGAAGACTCGATCTCGGAAGTCAACATTTTGGTAGACAAAGAGAATATTACCGGAATGATTCGTTCCAAAAACCATAATTATGATATCTATTCCTTCAGGGATACGGGTTTTCATTTGCTGGTGGAGATTGACCCTTCAAAATTTGAGAAGCCACTACCACCTCTGGAAGTGAATGGTGGAGAAGACGAATCTGGTCAGCATGAGAAGAATTCAGACGGTGCAGGAGTTGTTTCTATGATGAGCGACCCCGAGATCCGGGTGCTGGTTGTGTACACCACAAACGCGAAAAGCAATTATCCGGGAAATATCAATAATATGATCACTATTGCTGAAGGGAACTTGGAAGATGCCTTCAACAATAGCGGCGTGAATGCTGATATTACCGTAGTGCATACCGCAGAAATAAGTTATAACGAAAGCGTTGATAACACCCTTAACTTATGCCGGCTGACCATGTCACCGACATTTGATCCCAGGGAGGATACATCCTCAGATGCTTGTGATGGATATTCTACAGGGATGATCACCGGTTATATGGATGAAATTCATTATTGGAGATACGAACACGGTGCACATTTAGTTGTATTGATAACGGGGACCGGAGGATCGGGAATTGCTTGGATGCCAGCCAATAACAACTATGCCTTTTCCATCGCCCGGTACGACGTAGCAGAATCAGATTATGTCATGGCACACGAAATCGGCCATAATCTGGCTGCGAATCATGATCTGGACAATGCTGAAAACTCTGTATTCCTGTATGCGCATGGGTATATATATGATCCGGCAAAATGGAATACCATTATGGCATATTCCCCTCCGGGATATACCCGTATTAATCGCTATTCAAACCCAGATAAATATTTTGCCGGAGTACCTACAGGTACAGCTGAACTCGAAGACAACGCCCGCGCTATGAATAACTGGGTTGGTTTCGTTGCTAATTTTAATCCACCTGTGCAGCCACCCATCGTCACCATCTCCGGTCCAAGCAGTCTCCCCGAACCCGGTACCGCCACCTATACCGCAAATGCAGACGGCGGAAGCGGCGATTTCAGTTATGAGTGGAAACTATTTAATGATAACTGTCCATCGCAGGGTTGTGATGTCGGAACAACCCAAATCGTCAATGTTGGTCTTACTCAGGGCTCGCATAATTTGGAAGTGACCGTAACTGATAACGAAACATCACTAACCGGTTCCGATACGAAATATATATATGTAGCACCCGGCGATGGTACTATTATACCTGATTCAATAGCCGGTTTATATGAACCGATACCGGATGATTTTGCAGTACACGCGAACTATCCAAATCCGTTCAACCCCGTCACCACAATACGGTACGAACTTCCCGAGCCATCACACGTCACCCTCATCATCTACGACATCATGGGCCGTGAGGTACGCCGTCTGGTGAACGATGTGGTACATCCCGGCTATCACACCGCAACGTGGGACAGCCGGAATGAGGCAGGTAATCTTGTATCTTCCGGTGTGTACTTATACCGCTTCACGGCAACGCCTGCGGTAAATGAAAGTGAGTTTACGGGTATAACGGAGTCGAATACGATGCTGCTGGTGAAGTGAGCTTATGTAAAATCTTGCCGCTCACGCAACGGTGGAAGCTTTAATTCGGAGCAATGACTCCAATTTTCTGATCGTTAAGTCTAACGAATAATCGTTATGGGCTTGACTCTAAGTTGATTTTTTTTTTACTTTATAATACATAGTTTACAGGTTATACCTCTCTGCGATGAAAAAATAAAACAGCTGCCTTCCGGACATTTTTTCGATTGCGGGAGCGGAAATTGTTTCGAGGGATGGTTTTGAGAATACGTGACCGATACCGACCATTGATAATCATATTCATCGCAAACGGATACGTTTTATATACAAATCCACACATGGATATAAAAGCATTAATAAACCGTAAATTCATCAACTCATTATACAAAATATAAATTGCCCTATAACAAAACATGATAGTAAAGGAGGTAAGCTATGAGTAGTATGAATCTATTTTGTTGTTTATTGGGTGCTGCAGTAATATTTCTTTTTGCCTGCAGTGATTCCAGTACAAATCCAGATAACACACTTTCATTGCAGGATACGGTATGGATGCTGGATACATTTAAAATGAACGGGGAGGAACCGGAGAAAGTGCCCGAGAATCAGGTTTATTGGATCAATTTCCTCTCAGATACAACAGTTGCAGAAATACGAGCAGATTGCAACACAGGGAAAGTAACTTATATAGTTTCCGATGGTCCGGTAGATGGGGGTATATCCATAGAATTAATATATATTACGGAAGTGGGATGCGGACCGGAATCGATTCATGGTTGGTTTCTTATCGGACTTCTGGATGCTTCATATTACCGTATTACAGATAATGAACTGTCAATTTATAATGAAGATGAACCAGAAAAATTGAATTTTATACCAAAGCCATAGAAAGGGAGGATAACTATGTTTAAATATATAACAAAATATGTTATACTGTTTTCTTGTCTTCAAATTTTGGTTAATGTTTCTGTACACAGTCAGATGGCAGAATTAAATTATGATATAATTTCTTATCCGATAGCATCAGGAATTTATTCTGGAGATAATTTAACACAAAAAGACAGTCTTGTTTGGAGTGAAACTATAAAAATTAAAGATGCTGAATGGGTTCAACTAAAATTTGGTGATACAAATCTTGGACAAAACAGCTATTTAACGATCTCATCATTATATGATGGACATACGCAAAGAATTGACGATCGTATTAAAAGAATGGAATAATACAAGTGCTTTTTTCAATGGAAATGCAGTCGATGTAGAATTTTATGTAAATCCAATGGATGAAGATGTTTTTATTAAAATTGAAGAAGTAATTGCTGGCACTTCTCCAGATAATGGTATAGCTATTGAGTCAATTTGTGGTACTACCGACGATAGGATTCCCTCTCAAGATCCTCGAGTCGGAAGATTGCTTTCTGTGGATTTGAGTGGTGGATGTACTGGTTGGCTATTGGAAACAGGGCTTATTGTAACAGCCGGTCATTGCATAACGTAAGATTCATATGGAGTACTGCAATTTAATGTACCGGAATCTTTATCTGATGGCACAATTCAACATCCATCACCCGAATATCAATATTCAGCTAATCAGCAAACAATTGTATATGAGGATGGTAATGTAGGCGATGATTGGGCTGTATTTCAGGTATATAATAATTCAGTGACAGATCTTACACCGCTTCAAGCTCAAGGAGAATCATTTGAGGTTATACAGGATATTTCACCATCAATTTTGCGCGTTACCGGGTATGGAGTCTCTGGACCGTCACCTTATTTTGGTAACCCACCCCCAAGAAATTCGTATAGTCAAACTCAACAAACAGATGATGGTAGTAATGTTGGGTCATCGGGTTCAATAATTAGACATCGTGCAGATACTCAACCTGCAAGTTCAGGGAGCCCGATAATAGATGAAAGTAGCGGGTCCGCTATAGGTGTCCACACACATGGTGGTTGTACGGCAACAGGTGGATTTAATAGAGGAACAAGTACATTACATCAATCATTTTGGGATTCTATAAATCATCCGGGTCTTGTCTATGTTGATATAGATGGCCCGCAATTGGTGGAGATGTTTACCTGTGAAACATATTCTTTAGAAACGAATTATGGAACTGGCGATTTTTCTTATGATTGGACGGTTTATGATCCAAGTACGAATCCCATTTCCGGTGGTTCATCAGAAACATATTATTTTTGCCCAGTCTCGCCGGGTGTACACATAATTGTTGCTGAAGTATTAGATAACGAGACTGGGCTTTCTTCTGAAGATCAAATGCTGGTATCGGTTCCCGATGAAGACGGTGATCCGATTATTAGACCAACTGTGGAGGATATGGAAGATGTCCCGGTACCGGATGATTTTGCCGTGTATGACAATTACCCCAATCCCTTTAACCCCGTTACAACAATACGCTACGAACTCCTCGAACCCTCACAGGTCACCCTCATCATCTACGACATGATGGGTCGTGAGGTGCGCCGTTTGGTTAACGATGTCGTCGAAACCGGATATCACACTGCAACGTGGGACAGCCGCAACAACGCCGGTGCCGTTGTCTCGTCGGGTATGTACCTCTACCGCTTCACGGCAACGCCTGCGGGAAGTGAGAGTGAGTTTACGGGAATAACGGAGTCGAATACGATGCTGTTGGTGAAGTGAGATACACAGTACATATTCATAATTGTTATGTACCGATGTGTGTATCAGAAAATGACTGTGGGGACGTTACCCCGACAATCAATTTACACACAATATCAAAACCTGTAAATGCATCACGATATACTCACAGCACATAAATTCAACGTTAATGTCGGGGTAACGTCCTTACGCACAGATAAAACAGTTAATTAAATAAATTTTCACAGCGGGCCGAATAAAAAAAAGGCAGTCCCGGCTATCCGGAACTGCCTTCAATCATCTAATCCCGCCTCGGCGGGTATGCAACCATGCATTCATGCAATCCCACCTCGGCGGGTAGGCATGCGCTTTTCCTTCCCGCAGGTGGGCACCATCTTTCCCTCGCATATGCCTTCGCTTAGATGGACCCCTCCTTGCTTTCGCGCTTACGTTCCTGCTGCGTAATCGGTGATGTAGTGCTTTTGCTCTTTCGAGAGTTTGTCGATCTTGATGCCCATCGTTTTGAGCTTCAGCTCGGCGACTTCCTCATCCTGCTGTCTCGGGATATCGTGAACTGCATTTGAAAACCGTTCACCTTTTTTATCACTCTCTGCAAGGC
>SLSF01000212.1 GCA_007130605.1 Gemmatimonadota bacterium
GGGTTCACCCCCAGCAGGAACTCGAGCTCCCGGTCCGGCATGGCTCGACCTCCGGATGGGGTTCACTTGCATCTCACCGTCCCAAGATACCAGCGAGATCGCACGGCGTCCGGGTGTGGTGTTCGACCTGACAGACCCGCGCTCCGCCTCCGTAAGCTCCAGGAGCTGCTCCACGCACAGGGGAGGCACCGGCTCCTCATCGGCTTCCAGGCGAAACGCCTCCGGTCCCGGCTCGACACCCCTCACAAGGTACGTGATCCCCGCCAACTCGAAGTGGTACCGGAATCTGTCGGTCGCCCGGATCCTGGCCGACACCCTCGGATGCCTCGAAATGACCGATCCGGAGCCGGAGGAGGACCTGAGCAGGATACGGATCGAATCGTCGGGTCGGGCAGGGGGGGACGCGGCTCTTTCGGATTCCGGCAGTGGAGGGTATTCTGGCTTCATCCGGCGATCGCTCCCCGATCATGGATCGGGAAATCGCCACGGGAACTCCCGTCGGGTTTCCCGCAGCGGGTCATGACGACTCTTCGAGAAGCGGCCCGGCGTTTGCCACATACCTTCCACCAGGAGGACCTCCAATGGCCCCTGCGAATCGCAGTTCCTGGAAGCGGACCGGCGCCCTCACGCTCGGCCTCGCCCTTGCGGCAACCCTGGCGGTCGCCTGCAGCGACTCTTCCACCGACCCGAACGGGAGTCCCGATGGGAGCTACACCCTCCAGTGGGTGAATGGTGTCCCGTTGCCGGTGGCCGTCTTCGAGATGGAGGTGGACGGGATCACCTACTCCGAGGTCGTCACCTCGGGGGAGATCACCCTCTCGGGAGGCACCTACTCCGGAAGCCTCGCCTTCGAAAGCCGTGAAAACGGGACCGTCGTCGACTCCGATGTGGACACCTTTTCGGGAAGCTACACTGTGAGCGGGAACACGGTGATTCTGGACGACGGGGATGGGGAAGAGATCGTCGGGACCTTCACCGCCACCAGCCTCTCGGTTTCGCTGGATGACGGGGGCGTCAGCATTACCTTGCTGTTCACTCGGTAGCATCGTGAACCAGAGAGACGTCGGTGTGCGTGCGGTGGGCGATGGATGGCATGAAATGACGCCCTTCCGCTGGTGCCTCCCGCTTCTCGCCCTTCTGGTTCTGGCGGGGTGCGGGGCGCCTCCTCCGGATACCCTGGGCCCCCTCGAGGATGGATTGCGTCCCTGCCCCGATGTGCCCAATTGCGTGCACACCGGAGACGAGTACCCACCCGAGGCTCCTCCCTTTCACCTGACTTCCGAGTGGAGTCAGGGCTCTCCGGTGGAGGTGTGGGAGGCCGTGGAATCGGCGGTCTCGTCGCTGCCCGGAACCGAGGTGGCGGATCGGTCCGATGACTACCTCCGGGCGGAATCCACGAGCCGGATCTTCCGTTTCGTGGATGACCTGGAGGTCTATTGGGCGCCGGGATCCCCGGAGCTCGTGGTGCGGTCCGAGTCGAGGGTCGGGCGCTCGGACATGGGTGCAAACCTGACTCGAGTGAAACGGTTGAGGGATACCCTGAGGGAGGCTGGGGTCGTGGACTGAGCATCCCTGAATCCCTCGGGGGCTCCAGCCCGTAGAAGGGGAAGGATCAACTTCCTTCAAGTGCTTCACTTCCCCCCGCTGACTGGGCTGCACCCATGATGAACCACTTCGACGGCCCCTCGGGCCGAACGGGAACCTCCGCCTTACGACTCTCCACGCTCCAGGCTTCCGGGCCCCGACGCACCGGACTCCGGGCCGAGCTTCTCCTGGCATGCATGCTCGTACCCTTCGGGCTCCTGGGCGCTGCGCCTCCGGATTCGGGCGCGGACCCGGAGCTGTGCACACCCGCCGACGCCCTCCTGGCGCATCTCTCCCCGGATGCGCCCGGGGTCCTGGTGGGGGTTGTGACACCCGATGCCGGGCTGGCGTGCTATCGTGCGGTGGGGCTCGCCCATGTGGGCCACCGGGTCCCCATGGACCGGCACACCCGGATCAATGTGGGCTCGACGGCCAAGACGGTCACCGGGTGGGCAATGGCCCGGCTGGAACTCGACGGAGTCCTCTCCCTCGACGACGAGGCCCGGCGCTGGATCCCGGAGCTTCCGGAGCTGGAGTCCCCGGTGACCCTCCGCCACCTCCTGACCCACTCCAGTGGCTACCGGGAATTCCTGAACGCCCTGGCAGTGGGTGGGTGGCGGATCGAGGATGGTGACTTCATCCATCCCGACGAGGTGATCCGGGTCGTCGCCGAGCAACCGAGGCTCCAGAACGAGCCCGGCGGTCAGTGGAACTACAACAACACAGGCTACGTGCTCCTGGCCCGGGTCGTGGAGGCCGCAACGGGCCGGCCCTTCCCTCGCTGGATCGAGGAGGAGGTCTTCGGGCCCCTGGAGATGGCGGGCTCCACCTTCCGCCACGACGGCCAGCGGATCGTCCCCGATGCGGCGTACGGCTATCGTCCCCGGGCAGCCGGGGATGCGCCCGGACCGGAGCCCTCGGACCCGGCGGCCCCCGGCTGGGCGAAGGCCCCCGATGTCGGCTCTCCCATCGGGGCCGGCGGGCTCTATACCACCATGGATGACCTGGCGCGCTGGCTCCTGGCACTCGTCGGTGAGGATCCCCGGTGGAGCGAGCCCTTCCAGAAGATGCGGGAGCCCTTCGTCCTGAACGACGGAAGCGCCACCACCTACGGGCTGGGTCTCGAGGTGGACCGGATGGCGGGCCTCGAGCGGCTTCATCACCCCGGGGGCGACCTGGGCCATCGGACCGAATTCATGTGGTTCCCCGAGCGTGAGGTGGGGGTGATGGTCCTGACCAACAACGCGGGGCTCTCACCGGAGCTGCCGGGACAGGTGGTGCGAGCCGTCCTGGGGCTGGACTCTCCGGCAGGCGTGGCCCTGGACTCCGAGGAGGCCACTCCCGAAGATGTGGACGAACCTGGGGCACTCCCCACCGCCCCGGGTGGGGGCGAGGCAGCACCCGGCATCACCGATCCCGACCACCTGGCCCTCCTGGCGGGGCGGTACGAACTCGAGGCGCAGCCCGGGTTCGTTCTCACCATCCGTCTCTCGGGCGAGGGGCTCGAGGCCCAGGCCACCGGCCAGCCTCCCTTTCCCCTCACCCCTCAGGCGGACTCGGCCTGGACCATCGATGCCGTGGGCGCGCGCCTGGTCTTCCACCACGAGGACCCGGACGGCTCGTCGATGGCATCCTCGCTCACCCTGCACCAGGGCGGCGCCAGCCTTCCCGCGCCTCGCGTTTCGTCCGCGTTGGAAGAAATGGACCTGGAGAGCTTCGAGGGGCGCTACCGCTCCGAGGAGTTCGAGACCGAATACACGGTCCGAGCCGTCGACGGGGGTCTCCGCCTGGAGCACCGGCGTCGGGACGCGGTGGTGGTCACACCGGCTGGAGACGACCGATTCAGCGGACCCTTCCCCTTCTTCGGGGTGGAGTTCGTCCGCGACGGGGAAGGAGGGGTGACAGGATTCGTCGTCGACGCAATCCGCGCCCGGGACCTGGAGTTCCACCGGGTGGCGGGGCATGAGCCCGCGGGCGCCGGCACCCGGTGAGGCGCCTCGTCAAGCCACCTGGACACTCCGCCGCGGCCGGTGCACGGCGACCTGGGGTGGGAGCCCCAGGTCGCCCAGGATCTCGGCGGCCGCGGCCTCTCCGGTCTCGAGCCCACCCTCCATGAAGCCCTGGGCTTCGGGGGAGCAGTGCTCGCCCGCGAAATAGAGGCGACCCACGGGTGTGCCCTCCTGGCCGCGAAACCCTGTCCACTGACCCGGCAGGTAGGATGCGTAGCTCCCCAGGGTCCAGGGGTGGCTCGGCCAGTGGAAGCGGGCTTCCCGCATCCCATCGCGGGTGTCGCGGATCCCGGGGTAGATCCGGTCGAGGTCGGCGACGAGGGCGGCGGCCTGCTCGGCTGGGGTGCCACGGCCCACTTCGACCCCATGCTCCCCGCCGGTGAAGTTCGTGAGGATCCCGGCGCCCCCGGGCTGAAGACGGCTCGTTTCCCAGGTCAGTTGAAAGGGAAGGTCACTGAGGGTGGCTCCATTGGAGTCGTACTCGGAGCGCCAGACCCGATGGCTGAAGCCGACCATCAGCTTGGCGTTGGTGCCGTAGCCCAGCTCCTCGATGGCACGGCGCTTCACCGGGGGCAGATCGAGATCGAGCCGAACCTGGCGAAGGAGGGTGAAGGGGAGGGCGAGCACGAGGTGGCGGGCCGAGACCTCGAAGGAGGTCTCGCCTCGCCGGAGCGAGGTGACGAAGTGCCCGTCCGAGCGGATCCGCACCGCCTCCAGTCGGGTTTCCAGCTCGAGGGCATCTTCGACCCGCTCTGCCAATGCCCGCGTGATGAGGTCATTCCCGCCGCGCACATGGAACCGTTCGTCGCTCTCGCCGAAGATGTGGAAGGGGCCCGTCGGGTCGGGGTCGGGATCGATCATGAGAAGGAAGTTGAGTGCCGACTGTCGATCCATCTCGAGTCCGTACTCGGTGGTGTAGGCCACATCGAGGAGGGTACGGATCCAGCCGGTGACCTCGGCGCTGTCGAGCCATTCGGCGATGGACATCCGGTCCAGCCGTTGGCCGTTGAGGGGCTCCGCCCAGGTCACATCGCCGTCGCCCTCCAACTCCGCCAGCGCCTCCCGAATCCGGCGGGCCACGGGGAGGAATGCTTCCACGACTTCGGCCTCGGAGTAGCGCTGTCCTTCGAAGAAGTAGACCTCGTCCTTCTCCGGATCGTCCTCGCTCAGATCATTGAACTCGATCCCCAGCTCCCGGGCGAGCGCATGCATGTGGAGATGGTTGGTGTCCACCAGCTCGCCTCCCAGCTCGGCGACCTGCCCGTCGGCGAAGTAGTCGCGCAGCGAGAGCATCCTTCCCCCGGTGCGGTCCTGGGCTTCGATGATGCGGACCGGCACCCCCGCCAGGCACAGCCGGTAGCCCGCGCTCAGACCCGCGATCCCCGCCCCGATGATCAGAACGGGATCGTCGGAGCGGCGGCTCCTCGTGAAGAGGGGGGTGCAGCCTTGAAGCGCCACTGTGGCGACCGCAGCGGAGGAGAGCCCGAGGAAGTGGCGGCGCGAGAGGTGCCGTCTGGCCTCCCGGGCCCTCTCGACCACCTCGTCGGGCGGCTCGCCGGTGGTCAGAGAGTGCTGGGCGAGACGAAGTGCCCTGCGCAGTTGGCGGAAGAGAGGGGTGCGAGACATGGGGACTCCGGAGCCGAGCGGGGGGAGGAGACTCGGTGGACAATGCCGAGAATACTCCGTGGCCTCGGGTCCGGCAAGAAGGAGAGTCTGACCGCCACCCGCCGACGTGCCCGCTACCGCGCGAAGAAGAGCCAGTCCGTGGTCTCCTCGCCCACCGTCTCGACGTAGAAGGTCACGGGCTCGAGGCGAACCTCTTCGAAAGTGTCCCGCAATGCCTCGGCGAAGGGGGAGCTCTCTGCGTAGGACCAGACCCCCAGGACCCCGTCTTCGGCGAGGTGCCGGCGGGCCCGCTCGAGCCCTTCCCGGCTATAGAAGAAGTCATTGTCCCGGTTGAGATGGTCGTCCGGGGCATGGTCCACATCGATCAGGATCAGATCGAAGCGTTCGGCGGGCTCGGCGGCCAGGCGCGCATAGATGTCGTCGGCGAGGATCCGGACCCGTTCGTCGCCCTTGAGCTCCGCCGAGAGGGGGATGAGGTCCCGCTGGACCCAGTCGATCACCTGCGGCAGGAATTCCACCACCTCGACCTCGCGCACGCGATCCGAGGCGAGGGCCGCCTGTGCCGTGTATCCCAGCCCGAGTCCCCCGATGAGCACCCGCAGTTCGCGCCCCGTGTGCATCTCGAGCGCCACCCGCGCCAATGCGCGTTCGGAGCTGGTATTCCGGCTGCTCATGAGGAACTCGTGGTTCAGAGTGACCTCGGTCACCACCGTTCCGGGTGCATTGAGCAGCTCCCGCCGTCTCAGGCAGAGGGGTCCGAGAGGGGTGTCTTCGTAGGCCAGGATCTCGAGATTCGAGGAGGACATCGGGGTGGGGCGGCTCCTGCAAGGGAATGAGGGGGATTCGGGAGGCCGATCCGGCGCGTCAAGCGAGCGGGGCCCTGCGCGCGGTCCCGGGCTTTTGGACAGGTCAGTGGCGGCGTGCGGGAGGCGCGATCTCGTCCTCCACATCCTCGTCGTCTCCCCCTTCATCGCCATCCGCCCAGTCCTGACCATAGACCCGGGGCCCGCACTCGGTGCAGATGGAATGGCTGAAGTGGGCCTCGGAGCGATGGGTGATATAGCTCTCCACCGACTCCCAGTAGCCCTCATCGTCGCGGATCCTCTTGCAGTGGGAGCAGATGGGGATCAGGCCCTTGAGCGCATGCACCTCGGTTCGGGCCTCCAGGAGCTCCCTGTTCGTATCCTCGAGGGAGCGATTCGACCTGGCGAGGGCCCGCTCCCGCTCGCGACCCCGTCGATTGAAGTACACCAGGACGCCGACCAGGAGAATGGCCGAGAGGAAGAGGCCGGCGGCCAGAAGTGTGATCAGGCGCTGCCGGGCGAAAAGCGCCTCCTGCACCCGCTGCTCCTCGCGCAGAAGAAGATTCTCCCGCTCCTGACGCTCGATCTCCGCTTGAGCTTCCATGGCCGAGACACGCTGAAAAGCACCCTGGTCGAAGATCGAGTCCCGAAGGGCCACATGGGCCTGCAGGGTCGAAAGCGCCAGCGCGGGATCGCCGCGGAGCTCATGGACCTCGGCCAGGCCCGCCAGCAGATCGAGGGCGAGGGGACGCTGGTCCCGGTCGCGGGCGGCCTGGAGCCCGGTACTCAACGCGCCGAAGGCCTCATCGAGCCGACCATCCAGGCGGTAGGCCCGCCCCAGGTCCAGAAGTGCGCGGGCCTCGTATCGGGGGTTCTCGGCATCTCGCGCCATCTGAAGGGTCTGGTTCAGCAGGGCCAGGCCCCCATCGGGGTCCCCCTGGCGGATCCGGGCCATCCCGAGCCCGAGATCGTTCAGGACCCGACCGCCGAGTGCGTCGGAGGGGGGAATCGAGACGCCCTCGGCCTCGTAGTGCTCCAGTGAGGCACGGAAGTGGGTTTCGGCTTCGCTCCACGCCTCATTGTCCAGAAAGAGCTCACCGAGGTTCAGACGTGCATACGCCTGCCCGAAGGAGTAGTCGATCCGGTCCGAGATCTCGATGGCCTCCAGGTAGGCCTCCCGGGCCCGCTCGAATTGTCCCCAGTCGTGGTAGGTGCGCCCGACGTTGGTGAGTGACAGGGCCTGGCCCGCCTCCTGACCGCTTTCCCGCCGGTACTCGAGCGCCCGAAGGAAGGAGGAGAGGGCGAGCTCGTAGTTCCCCCACTGGTAGTGGGCGGCGCCCAGGTTGTTGTAGACTCGACCGAGGGGAGCCGGATCGCCGAGTTCGGACCAGTAGTCGCGGGCTTGCCCGAAGTTCACCACGGCGGAGTCGTAGCGGACCTCGTTCCAGTGGGCGAGCCCCAGGTAGTTGTGTGTCTCGGCGAGCCCCGTCGTGTCACGAAGCACCTGGAAAAGTGCCAGCGCTTCACGCCCGACCCTGAGCGCCTCATCGTGTCGGCCATGATAGATGTACCCATAGGTGAGGTCCTGCAGGGCAGGGGCGAGCGCTGCGGGTGCACCTCCCCGAAGGGCCTCCACCGCCTGCTCGAGCTCCACGGTCGGGTACGGGTCCGCATCCTGCGCCACCAGATATCCCGGTACGAGGAGGAGGGCCCCGCCACTCAGGATTGCGAGTGCAGTCAGAGCGGCTGGAGTGCCCTGGCATGCCTGGAGCCACAGCCAGCGTAGTATGTTCGGCACGGGGTTCTCTTCGGTCCACGGGGAGGCGTCGAACCACGCCGGCGGGTGAGGAGCACAACATTCAAACATCTCTGTTCCGGAACCGAGAATCAACCGGAAGGCCGTTCAGCCGGGTGTGGGCTGCGCCACGGCGGTCAATTCGTTATCGTGCGAGCGATTTGGAAATCGTCGTCGCCTCACGGTGGCGCCCCGACACTTCACCTCAGACCGGAATGCGAATGAAGGAATGGGAGCAGCGGGCCCTGCTG
This sequence comes from Gemmatimonadota bacterium, assembly GCA_007130605.1. Taxonomy (GTDB): domain Bacteria; phylum Gemmatimonadota; class Gemmatimonadetes; order Longimicrobiales; family Gaopeijiaceae; genus SLBA01. The sequence goes on from SLSF01000212.1 coordinate 8,069, forward strand.
AGGGAGCAGGAGGACCCCCGCCGGCGTGCGTCGGTCATGGAACGTCTGATCGAGGGCCTCACGGCCCAGATCCCGACCCTCCTTGCTGCGGCGACTCTCCTTTTCGGGGTGGTCGCCGCCTGGCACCTCCTTTTCGCACGAGGGCGTCCAGACGCCGTGGCGCTGGGGTCCTACACCCTCGTGGCGGCTCTGGTCTGCGGAGTGGCCGCTTTCTGGACCCGCCGCGGCACCATAGCACCCGAGCGGGCGCACATCTCCGTGTTCGCCCTCACCCTCGTTGCCGCCGCAGTGAGCTTTGCCCACCTGGCCCTGACCGGTGATCTCATCCACTCCTTCAGCTTCATGGTGATTCTCATGGCAGCCGGCGCCTTCTTCCAGGACGGGCGCCGGCTGGCCGTGGCCGGTTCGGTGGTCGTGCTGGCATGGGTGGTGGGGATCCAGGTGGTCGACCCCTCGCCGGACGGCCTCGCGCCGGCCGCCATGGGCATGTTCTCCGCCGTGGTGCTGACCACCACGATCAGCGGCTACCGCATCGGTGCACTCCGCCGGCTGGAATCCCTCAATCTTGAACTCCAGGACCAGATCGGCTTCGATCCCCTGACCGGAATCGCCAATCGCCGGGCCTTCTACGAGCGTCTCGAAAACGTGTGGGAGCGGCTGGCTGGCGAGGATGAGCCACTGGCCCTCATCATGATCGACCTCGACGAGTTCAAGAACCTGAACGATACCCGGGGGCACGGCGAGGGTGATGCGGCGCTCCGCCAGATGGGGGGTGTGCTCCGGATGGGCGTTCGGAGTACCGAGGACCTCCCCGCCCGACTCGGAGGCGAAGAGTTCGCCGTCCTCCTTCCCCGTACCATCGAGGAGCACGCCATCATGATCGCGGAACGGATGCGGGCCGCCGTCATGTACACTCGGATCCCCAACCCGGGCACCGGGGGTGACGAGATCCTGACCGCGAGCCTCGGTGTTGCGCTGGCCTGGCCCCGCGATGGTGGCGACCCGTCGGAGCTCATGGATCGTGCCGACCGTGCCCTCTACAAGGCGAAGCACGGTGGACGAAATCGGGTGGTCGTCGATGATGGAAGGAAACCACCCGACCGAGCCCCGTACCATGACCACTTCGAGAAGCCCGTCCCCGGGCTCGAACCTCGCCGGGACGGAGTCCCCGGCACCCCCTGACGCACTCCCTCGCCACGGCCTTCGGAGCGGTCCGACCTCGGGCCCGAGCCTGGGGTGCCCCTTGCCCCCACGGGGAGCATCGCGGTATCGTGAGTCCAGAGCTTGCGAGCTCGGGGTGATTTGCGGCGTATTGCGACCCGGGAAACCGAACCGCTAAAAAGTCCTGTCCCCGGCGTGCACTCTCGCGTGGGGATTTTTTTGTGCCCCTCCGGGATCGCCGCCGCATTGCCGGGGGCCTTCCAGAAGGCCGGTACAATGATGTCCGACGTTCCTCCCAACTCCTCGCTCGAGGAGGCCGCCCGCCGGCGCATCCTGGTCCTCGATGGCGCCATGGGCACCATGCTCCAGGGCCATGACCTGGTGGAGGCCGACTACCGGGGCGAGCGCTTCCGGAACCATGAGCACGACCTGAAGGGGAACCACGACCTCCTCTCCCTCACCCGTCCCGGGATCATCGAGGGGATCCACCGCGCCTACTTCGACGCGGGGGCCGACATCGTCGAGACGAACACCTTCTCGGCGACCCGGATCGCCCAGGCGGACTACGGCACCGAGGGCGTCGTGCGCGAGATGAACGAGGCGTCGGCCCGAATCGCCCGCCGGGCCGCCGACGCGGTCGAGGCCCTCGATCCCGCGCGCCCCCGCTTCGTCTGCGGGATCCTGGGACCCACCAACCGCACGGCCTCGCTCTCGCCGAAGGTCGAGGACCCGGGCTTCCGCAACATCAGCTTCGCCGAGCTGGCCGAGGCGTACCGCGAGCAGGTGCACGGGCTGCTGGACGGCGGGGCGGATCTGTTCATGGTCGAGACCATCTTCGACACCCTGAACGCCAAGGCGGCGCTCTTCGCTCTCGACGAGGTCTTCCGGGCCCGCGACACCCGCCGGCCCATCATGATCTCGGGGACCCTCACCGATGCGTCGGGCCGAACCCTGTCGGGGCAGACCGTTGAGGCCTTCCTGAACGCGGTGCGCCACGCCCGCCCCTTCTCCATCGGGCTGAACTGCGCGCTGGGGCCGCACCAGCTCCGTCCGTACGTGGCGGAGCTCTCGCGGCTCGCCGGATGCCGGGTGTCGTGCCACCCCAACGCCGGCCTCCCCAACGAGTTCGGAGGTTACGATCTGGGTCCCGACGAGATGGCCGAGCACATGGGACGCTGGGCGCGCGAGGGCTGGCTCAATGTGGCGGGCGGCTGTTGCGGTACCTCGCCGGAGCACATCGCGGCCATCGCCCGCGCGGTCGAGGGGGTCTCTCCCCGCACTCCCCCCGAACGTCCGACCCGATGTCGCCTGAGCGGGCTAGAGCCCCTCAACATCGGGCCCGAGCTGAACTTCGTGAATGTCGGTGAGCGCACCAATGTCACCGGCTCCCGCCGCTTCCGCCGCCTCATCGAAGAGGACCGCTACGACGAGGCCCTCGACGTGGCCCGCACGCAGGTCGAAGGCGGCGCGCAGATCCTCGACGTGAACATGGACGAAGGCCTCCTCGACTCCGAGTCCGCCATGATCCGCTTCCTGAACCTGGTGGCCACCGAGCCCGACATCGCCCGCATCCCCATCATGCTGGACTCGTCGCGCTGGGAGGTCCTCGAGGCGGGCCTCCAGCGGATCCAGGGCAAGGGGGTCGTCAATTCGATCTCGCTCAAGGACGGCGAGGAGGTGTTCTGCGAGCGGGCCCGGCGGGTCCTGCGATACGGGGCCGCAGTGGTGGTCATGGCCTTCGACGAAGAGGGCCAGGCCGAGACCACCGAGCGAAAGGTGGCCATCTGTGCGAGGGCGTGGCGGATCCTGACCGAGGAGGTGGGATTCCCGCCCGAGGACATCATCTTCGACCCCAATGTCTTCGCCATCGCGACCGGGATCCCCGAGCACGACGGCTACGCGGTGGCCTTCATCGAGGCGGTGCGCCAGATCAAGGAGGCCCTTCCGCACTCCCTCACCTCGGGGGGCATCTCCAACCTCTCCTTCTCCTTCCGCGGAAGCCCCAGACTCCGCGAGGCGATCCACGCCGTCTTCCTCTACCACGCGATCCGAGCCGGCCTGGACCTGGGGATCGTGAACGCCGGGGCGCTCCCGGTGCTCGACGAGCTATCGGACGAGCTGCGCACCGCCATCGAAAATGCCCTCTTTCAGCGCACCGACGACGCCACGGAACGCCTCACCGAACTCGCCGACGAGTACCGCGGCAAGGAGACCGCGCGAGTCGAGAACCTGGCGTGGCGGGATGCGGGAGCCGAGGGCCGCCTCACCCACGCCCTGGTCCATGGAATCGACGAGTACGTCGAGGCCGATGTGGAAGAGGCCCGCCAGGCGGCCGAGCGCGCCATCGAGGTCATCGAAGGTCCCCTCATGGCCGGGATGAACCGGGTGGGAGACCTCTTCGGATCCGGGCAGATGTTCCTGCCGCAGGTGGTAAAGAGCGCCCGTGTCATGAAGAAGGCCGTGGCCCACCTGATCCCCTGGATCGAGGCCGAGACCGAGGCGGCACGGGCAGCGGGCGAGACGGTGCGTGAATCGACGGGGAAGGGGACCGTGCTCATGGCCACCGTGAAGGGCGACGTGCACGACATCGGCAAGAACATCGTCGGCGTGGTTCTGCAGTGCAACGGATACCGGGTGGTGGACCTGGGGGTCATGGTGCCGGCGGACCGGATCCTCGAGGCGGCCCGGGCCGAGGGGGCCGACGTCATCGGGCTCTCGGGGCTCATCACCCCGTCGCTCGACGAGATGGTGCATGTGGCCGGCGAGCTGGAGCGGGAGGGCTTCCGGGTGCCGCTCCTCATCGGGGGTGCCACCACCTCGCGCACCCACACGGCGGTCAAGATCGAGGAGGCCTACTCCGGCCCGGTGATCCATGTGGACGACGCCTCGAGGGCCGTGGGGGTGCTCGGGCGACTTCTGAGCCACCGGGATGCGCCCGGCTTCCTGGCCCGCACCCGCGAGGAGTACGCCGAGCTTCGCGTACGGCACCGGGGGCGCCGGGAGCGATCCCCCCTCCTCTCCCTCGAGGATGCCCGCCGGAATCCCTTCCCCATCGACTGGGATCGCTACCGGCCCCCCACGCCGCGGGCACCGGGCCGGCACGTGATCGCCGATCCCCCCCTCGAGGAGCTCCGCGAATACATCGACTGGACCCCCTTCTTCCAGGCGTGGGAGCTGAAGGGGCGGTATCCCGACATTCTTTCGGACCCCGACACCGGTGCGGCCGCCTCGAACCTCTTCGCCGACGCCGAAGTCCTCCTCGACGAGATCATCAGGGAGGGCTGGCTCCGGGCGAAGGGGTGTGCGGTGCTCCTGCCCGCGCGGGCGATGGGCGACGACATCGAGCTCTTCGAATCCGAGGCTCGCGGGAGTGTGCGGGCGCGGATCCACACCCTCCGGCAGCAGTTCGCCAAGGGTACGGACCGCCCGAACCTGGCGCTGGCGGACTTCGTGGCCCCGGCGGGTTCGGGGCGCGAGGACTGGGCCGGGGCCTTCGCCGTCACGGCCGGCCTGGGGCTCGGCGAGATGGTGCGCCGGTACGAGGCCGAGCACGACGACTACCGCAGCATCCTGGCCCGTTCCCTTGCGGATCGACTCGCGGAGGCCTTCGCGGAGCGCCTCCACCAGCGGGTGCGCCGGGAGTTCTGGGGCTACGAGACCGGCGAGGCTCACGCCAACGACGACCTCATCGCCGAGCGCTACCTGGGGATCCGGCCGGCGCCCGGCTACCCGGCGTGTCCGGACCACTCCGAGAAGCGCACCCTCCTGGAGCTGGTGGGCGCCGAGGCGCTGGGGATCGAGCTCACCGAGAGCTGCGCCATGCTGCCCACGGCGTCGGTGAGCGGCTGGTACCTTTCGCACCCTGAAAGCTTCTACTTCGGGGTGGGACGGGTGGGCCACGACCAGCTCGAGGACTACGCCCGCCGCAAGGAGATGTCCCTCGACGAGGCCACCCGGTGGCTGCGCCCGAACCTCGACGACCGGGTGGCGGTGCGATGACCGACCTTCGCTCACGACTCTCGGATGGCGGGGTGCACCTCCTCGACGGGGCCATGGGCACGGTCCTCTACGAGCGGGGGGTCTTCGTGAATGTCTGCTACGACGAGCTGAACGTCAGTCGGCCCGCCCTCGTCGAAGATGTGCACCGGCAGTACGCCGAGGCCGGCGCCCGGATCCTCGAGACCAACACCTTCGGGGCGAATCCGGTGAAGCTGTCGAGCTTCGGCCTCGACGCCCGGACCGTCGAGATCAACCGGGCGGCGGCAGCCCGGGTGCGGGCGGGGATCGCCGGGGCCCACCTGCCCTCGGGGGTGTCGCCCTCGTCGCTCCACGTGGTGGGTGCCATCGGCCCCCTGGGGATCCGGATCGAGCCCTGGGGACCCACCGCCGAGGCCGAGGCCCGCGGCTACTTCGCCCGCCAGGTCGAGGGACTGGTGGCAGGGGGCGTCGACGGATTCATCCTCGAGACCTTCCAGGATCTGCGCGAACTGGCCCAGGCGCTGCGCGCCGTGCGCGAGGCGTGCGATCTGCCGGTGATCGCCCAGGTCACCATCGAGTCGGGAGGCCGGACGAGCTACGGCACGGGCGCGGCCGAGATCGCCCGGAGGCTCGAGGATCTGGGAGCCGACGCGGCCGGACTGAACTGCTCGGTGGGTCCCGCCGAGATCCTGGATGCCATCGAGGCGATGGCTGCGGAGACCGACCTCCCCCTGTCGGCCGTTCCCAACGCGGGACTCCCCCGAACGGTGGGCGACCGCAAGATGTACATGGCGAGTCCCGAGTACATGGCCCGCTACGCCCGGCGGATGGTCGAGGCGGGTGCCCGCCTCATCGGGGGGTGCTGCGGCACGACGCCGGAGCATATCCGCCGGATGGCCGAGACGCTGGCCGCCGAGGGGAATGTGGGAGACCAGGCGGAGGGTGCGAGGGGCCCGGTGAATGGTCATGTCGCACCGGTCGCACAGGACGCCGGTCCGGTGCCGGCCGTGAACCGGGGCGCCAGGTCGGACCGGCTTCCGAAGCAGGCGGACGAGTCGGATCGACCTTCTCCGGGGAGCCCTGCCGAGCCCGTCGTCAAGCCCTTCCCCCTCGGAGAGCGCTCGCCCATGGGGCGGCGGCTGGCCGACGGCACCTTCATCGCGGCCCTCGAACTGGTCCCCCCGACGGGGTGGGATCCTGCGCCCCTCCTGGACGAGGCGCGACGTGCCCGCCTGGCGGGGGTGGACGTGGTCACCATTCCCGACGCGCCCCGCGGCCGGGCCCGCATGGCCGCCCTTCCCGCGGCCACCCTCGTGGAGCGGGAGACGGGCCTGGACGTGGTGGCGCACTACGCCTGTCGCGACCGACACATGGTCGGGATGATCTCGGACCTCCTGGGCGCGGCCTCGGGTGGGGTCAGGAACGTGCTCGTGGTCACCGGCGACCCCTCACCCGCGGGGCCCTATCCCGATCGGACCGCGACCCTCGACATCGACTCCATCGGCCTCACCAATGTGCTGCATCACCTCAACCGGGGGGTCGATCCCGGAGGGCACCCGGTGACGCCCCCCACCCGCTTCGTGCTCGGGGTCGCGGTGGGCCAGCACGCGCCCGACGTCGACGAGGAGTTGCGGCGCTTCCGCTGGAAAGTGGAGGCCGGTGCGGAGTTCGCCGTCACTCAGCCCATCTTCGACCCGGCGGCGGTGCATCGATTCCTGGACCGGGCCTTCGACGAGGAGGTCCTCGACGTTCCCTCAGTGCGCCGGATTCCCATTCTGGCCGGACTCTGGCCCCTTGATTCGGTGCGCACCGCCGAGTTTCTGCACCACGAGCTCCCGGGGGTGCGGATTCCAGATGTGATCATGGAGCGGATGGGCATCGCCGAGGCCGAGGGTCCCGAGGCGGCGAGGGAAGAGGGTGTGCGGATCGCAATCGAGGCCGCCCGGGCCCTCCTCCCTCGGGTGCAGGGGATTCATGTCTCGAGCCCGCAGGGACAGGTGGAACTGGGCCTGGAGGTGGTCCGCAGGGTCCGGCTCGTGCGGGAGCGGGCGGCGGCCGTGTCGACGATCCCCGGTGGTGAAGTAGCCCCGACGGGAAGGTCGACTGGTGCGTCAGGCGATGCGTCGGTCAACGCGTCGAGAGATGCATCGGCCGATGTTCCGACCGGGGGCGGGGCCGGCTGATGGCGGTCCGTGAGTCCAACACCCGGGCCTCTTCTGCGCTGCGAGGCGGCCCCCTCCTCGAGGCGCTGCGCGCCCCCGGACCCCTGCGGGCCGTGGAACTGCGCCCGCCTCCGGCCCGCCTCGCGGGTGACGACTCCCGCGACGCCTGGATCGACCTGGACCGGGGGGTACGCCGACTCCTCCAGCGGGAGCGCTTCGTGCTCTTCACCGACGACGCAGTCGGCGACCGCGAAGAGGAGAGCCTGCGCGTGCTCAGCGACGGACTCGGCGGCGAGACCGACCTCTCCCGCGTCGTTCCCTTCCTGACCTGCAAGCACTCCCTCGAATACTGCCGGCTCTTCGGACGCCGCGCCGGGGCCGAGGGGCTCGGTGGAGTCACCGTCACCGGGGGCGATCGCGAAGTCGGCGTGCCCCGATGTCTTCCGCGCTCCCGCGACCTTCGCGCCGAGCTTCGACCCCGCGCACCCGGCCTCCCCCTCGGTGCATGGGTGAATCCCTTCCGGGACCCGGCTGAGCAGGTCGAGCTTCTGATGGACCCCGAGCACCAGGCCGACTACTTCCTGACGCAGGTGGTCTCCCATCACGACCTGGAGCCGGTGGACCGCTTCCTCGAGGAGGCCCGGCGGCGGGACCTTTCCCTACCGGGCCTCTTCGGAGTCTTCTTCTATCGGAGTGCGAATCCCCAGACGCTGCAGCGGCTGTCCGACTTCATGCCCGTGCCGTCCAAAGCCCTCAGCGCCGAGTTCGAGGCGGGGGCCGGGGCCGAAGAGATCTGCGCCCGCACCCTGCGCGCCCTCCACGAACGCGGAATCCAGAAGGTCTACGTGAGCAACCTGAAGATCGTCGAGGCCTCCAGGCGCCTGGACGCGGTGGAAGGCCTCCTCGATTGACCCGTCGGGCGCCCGGGTCATCTCTTCCACCCTCCCGCCCAGAGCCCCCTCTCCTTCCTCAACGGCCTTCAGAGATCTCCGTCTCCGGCCACACGGATGACCTCCTCCGCGAACCTCTCCCGTTCGGCCAGGAAGGGGAGGTGGGCGGAGTGCTCGAAGATCACCACTTCCTTGTGGGGCGCACGGAGAGACTCGGAGTACTCCTCCGCCAGGGCGAGGGGCGTATTGTGATCATTCCTGCCCATGAAAAAGTAGACCGGTACCTCCACCTCGGGGATCGTCCGGATGAAGTCGAACCCTTCCATCTGCCCGCCAGGGTGCATGGGACCGCCCCCTCGATTCATCCCCCGCAGAAGGCGCAGGTAGTCCAGCACGGTGTATTCGGGTGCCCGCACCACGATCCGGGCCATCTCCGTCATGGACAGGTCGAGACCGCCTCCGTAGGCATCGGTCAGCCGGTTGAGCTTGCGGTACGCACTGTGGCGCATCGCCGGGATCTCGATGCCCTGAAGCGTCCGCCAGTCCTCCGGCGCAGCGTCCGGATCGATCGTCTCCTCAAGCCAGGCATGGGCGAGTTCGGTGGCACGGGCATGATCCACGACCTGGCCCACACCGATGTAGGCCTCGAAGTACTCCGGGTGAGCCTGAACCAGTTCGATGCCGAGTCGGGTCCCCCACGAATGCCCCAGCAGAACCATCCTCTCCTGTCCCAACCGCCCCTGGAGGTACGTGATCAACTCGCGCGCGTCATCGAGATAGCGCTCCAGGCGCATGGTCTGGACGTCGAACCCGCCATGATTCGACTTGCCCGCCCCGCGCTGATCCCAATGCACGACGACGAAGTGCTCCTCCAACTCCGCATCGAGGTGGTGGGCAAAGGGCATCTGTGCCCCACCCGGACCTCCGTGTAGCCACAGGAGCACCGGGTTCGTGCGATCAGCGCCGCGAATGAGGACCCACTGGTCGAGCCCTCCGAGCTCGACCTTCTCGAGCACTGCGATGCTTCCCGTGAGTTCATCCCCTTGGGCGTCGGTAAAAGCCGGCGTCGAGGGCGAGACCCCGAGATACAGGATCGCGGCAATGGCGATCGCCGCGGTTCCGACGGCGACCGCCACGAGAAGTCTGCCCGCGAAACTGATGATGGTCCTCCTGGTGTCCTGGCCAAGGGGCAGCGTTCGATCCGACCGATTGGTGGCCTTCCTACAGCCGAACCGCCTCCACGGTCCCGTCCAGCCGGCTCTTCTCGGCCGCGAAGCCCATGAGGTGGCTTTCGATGGAGGCATCGATGGTGGAACTCAGGAGCGTTGCATCCTGCTTCGCCACCGCCTCCACCCAGGAGGCCAGGAGTCGCCAGTCCCCACCCCCATGCCCGGATCCGGCGTACTGGTCCACATCGAGGGCGCGGCTTTCGTAGACCCTGCGATCCCGGGTCCGGAAATCGAAGACCTCCATCTGCGACATGTCGCCCTCGATGTAGCCCATGCTCCCCATGACGCGGGACCGCCGGCCCCCGAACGGGGTGAAGGCCTGCATGCTGAAACTCGCGGTGATCCCGCCGTCGAAGAGGATGTTGGCCACGTAGTGGTCACACTGGTCGTTCTCCATCCGGTAGACGCAGCGCCCGTAGTCGGTGGTCCGCAGGTAGTCGAGGATCGCGCCCTCCCACCTGGACTCCTCGTCCGGAAGATCGAAGACGTAGAGCCACTGTCGGTTCCGATGATAGATCCGGAGCGCCGAGTACGGACAGCTCTCCTCGATGGCGCACCCATCCATGCACCGCGGGGTGCTCCCGTCCGGGGCATTCTCCGGGGTGAACCAGGTGAGGTCCCCGAAGGCGTGTATGCTCCGGCTCTCCCGACCGATCATCCAGCGGAGGATGTCGAGATCGTGGCTCGACTTGGCCAGGATGATGGGGGTGGTGGCCTTGCTGTCGTGCCAGTTGCCCCGTACGTAGGAATGGGCCATGTGCACGGCCTCGATGGGCTCGAAGTGCTGGATGCTCACCACCTCTCCGATCTCCCCCGACTGGATCAGCTCCCGCATCCTCACGAAGTAGGGGGCGTAGCGCAGCACATGGCACACGGCGACGATCCGTCCGGTCTCGCGAGCCAGCTCCAGGATGTCCCGGCACTCCTCTTCCGATGGGGAGATCGGCTTCTCGAGAAGCACGTCGTAGCCCATCCGGAGCGCCTCCATGCACGGCCCGTAGTGAAGGTCATCGGGCGTGCTGATGATGACCGCGTCGGCGAACCTCGGCCGCTCGAAGACATGCTCCCACGTGACGAAACGGTGCTCATGGGGAATGGCGTGCTTCTCGGCGTGCCGCTCCTGGCGTATGGGGATGGGCTCGGCGACCCCCACGATATCCAGGCGGTCCGGGTACTCGATGGCGAAGTCCCCGTAGATGTTCCCCCGCGCCCCGGCGCCGAGGGTGATGGCGGTGACGGGGCGGTCGGGAACGAACGACCCGGTGTCATCAGGGAGGATCAACGGCTCCCCGGACTCGGTCCGGGCGTGAAGCGACCAGGGGAAGAAGGTCCCTCCCACCAGAATGCCCATGGTCTTCAGTGATTCTCGTCGATCCATGACAACTCCAGAGGTGCCGGGCATCGGAAGAATGGCGAGTGGTGCCCGGATCGGCCGACGGGAGATCGGCCGGCCCGGGAGGGTCCGACTCGACGGCGAACGTAGAAATGCCGGTGGGTAGGCGCAAGCAGGACCCTCTCGGTCCATTGGGAATGTGCACGGGACTGAAACCCCGGTGCCTCCGGTCCCGTAGGGCGGCGGGACCGAAGTCACCCCGCGCGCCGAGGCACAACGCCACCCGACCGGGAACACCTTGAAGCCCCGAAGGGCCCCGCCATGACCATGACCACCCGCTCCCGCACCCGATGGGTGATCCTTCGCGATCTCGTGATCTTCCAGACCAAGCTGGCGATGGACGGACTGAAGGACCTGGTCTTCATGCCGATCTCCATAGTCGCGGCGGCCCTCGACCTCGTCCTCCCGGGCCCGCGCCCCGGCCACCGCTTCTACGCCGTGCTCCGCCTCGGGGAAACCTTTGACCGCTGGCTTTCGCTCTTCGGGGCGGCAACGAAGGCGGACGCTACCGAGGATGGCCTCTTCGGGGCGAGCCGAGCCGGGTCCCCATCGCTCCTGGGTCGGCTCGAGGAGATCGTCATCGGAGGTCCGGAGGCGCCGGTCACCGATCCGTGAGGGATCGTGGGGCCTCGGCGGCGGTTCGCCACCTCACACCGGAGGCCGGACCTCCACATGGTCCGCGCCCTCGAGATACTCGGCGAGGGTGACCTCGTCCATCAGTTCGCGGATCTGTTCATGGAGGTCGCGCATCCGATGGTGGAGGGGACACGGATTCGCATCGCCGCAGTAGCCCTGCCAGAAGAAGCACCCCTTCATGCACTCCTCGCCCTCCACGGCCTCCAGGATCTCGCGCATCCGGATCTCCGATGGGGGCCGACCCAATTTGTAGCCGCGACCACGACCCCGTCCCCCGATGACCAGACCGGCTCGGGCCAGCTTCTGGAAGATCTTGGAGAGGAAGTGCGCGGGCAGTTCCCGCATGCGTGCGATCTCGGCGATCGACACCGGTGCGTCACCTCTCGCCTCGGCGAGGTAGGCGATTCCCAGCAGAGCATATTCGCTTTCACGCGTCAGGTGCATCCCGCTTCTCCTTGTCCGGCGCTTGGACCTGGGTATCGATCCACAGGCCGCTCGACCGTCGAAACCCGTGGTCCGGAATCCGGAAAGGGGGCAGGGGACCTCCGGCTTCCAATGTAGCATCGCTCCTACAAGGATGGCATCGCCACCGCAGAACCGAGGGCGTTTCGCCTCTTCCCGATTCGGGACAATCCGCTCCTGACCTGCGCTTCCGAACATGCACCCTGCCGTGCACCAGATCTTGCAACCGTATGGTGGCAGTAAATCGGACAAATCGGATCCGAATATATACGCGGACATGGACCGGAGTCAATCGACCCCATGGATGGTTCGCGGTGGCTGGGCGGATTCTCGACAAGGGAAGCCGTGGAGGGCCTTCACCAGATGGTCGCTCGAGCGACCGTCGCCGAAGCAGGGAGTCGAGTATGCTGAATCCTGAACTCGCACGCATCGCACGCACGCTGAAGCCGAGCCGCTTCCCGAAGAAGCTCGCCCTCGAGCTCAGCGCAGAGTGCAACTTCGCGTGCACCATGTGCCACCACCCCTTCATGTGTCGTCCGAAGGGTGCCATGCCCTTCCCGCTCTGGCGGAAGTGCGCCGACGAAGTGGCAGCCGTCTCACCCTCCACGGAAATCTGGTTCTCCTTCTGCGGAGAGCCACTCCTGGAAGCGGACCGGCTCGTGCGCTTCATCCGGTACGGGAAGGATCTCGGACTCGAGTCGGTGAATGTGAATACGAACGGTCAGCTCCTCACCCCCGAAGTCGGAGCGCAGCTCCTGGAGAGCGGGGCCGACCTGGTGGTGGTCGGCATCGATGGCTTCTCCAAAGAGGCCTATGAGTCCATCCGGGTCGGGGGGGACCGCGATCTCGTGTACCAGAACGTCGAGTCACTTCTCGACCTGCGGGACCGGAGCGGGTCCGCCATGGAAGTTCAGGTCCAGTTCATCGAGATGGACGAGAACGAGCACGAGCTGGTTCCCTTCCAGAGGTACTGGCATGAGCGGTCCGCCACCGTGAAGGTGCGCAACAAGTTGAGCTGGGGCGGGACCTTCGAGACACCGGTCTTCATTCCCGACGACGAGCGGATTCCCTGTCCGTGGGCCCTCACCATGATGCATGTATTCTGGGACGGACGGGTGCCCCGCTGCTCCGGAGACACCGAGGGCGAAGACGGAAAGGGCAATGTGTGGGATGCCTCGCTCACCTCGCTCTGGGCGGATCTCGAGGAGTATCGGAACCTGCATCTCGAACGCCGCTTCGGCGAGCTGCCGGACCGCTGCAACACCTGCAAGGACTGGATGACGGGCGCGGCAGAACGGGTCCGGCCGGGGGCAACGGGTCGGCTGGAGCGCCGGCGCCGGCGAGGACGGGAACAGTCGGCGTCGAACGACGCGGCCCGCTGATGTACCAGGCTCCGATGCGTCGACTCTTCCTCTGTGGCGCGGGGAACTCCGAGGGGGTTCGCCTGGCGCTCCGCGTCAACGAATCGGAGCGACGCTGGGACTCCATTGCCCTCCTCGATGATGATCCCGAGAAGAGGGGACACTCGCTCCTCGGGATTCCCGTGACCGGACGCTTCGAACGACTGGCCGCGGTGGATCGGGAGCGCACCCATGTGGTGAACCTCATCGCCCGCACCACTGGGGGGCGGGCCCGTGCGGGGGAGCGGATCGCCTCCTTCGGGATCCCCTTCGCCGGCCTCATCAGCCCCGATGTCGATCTTCTGGGCGCCGAGATCGCATCGGACGTCATGGCGTACCAGAACGCGACCCTCGGCCCGGAGTCGAGTGTGGGAAGCGGGAGTGTCGTCTTCATGGGTGCTGCAGTGGGCCATGAATGCCGGGTCGGACGCCACTGTGTCATCGCGGCGAACGCCGTACTGAACGCACGGGTGGTCCTCGGCGACGGGGTCTATGTCGGGTCGAATGCGGTGGTGCTTCCCGAGATCGAGATCGGCGCGGGTGCGACCATCGGAGCGGGCGCCGTCGTCATCGGAAATGTGCCCGCCGGTGCCACCGTAGTCCCGAATGTGGGTGCCGTTGCAGGGGGAGCGCAGGAACGGGATGATCATGCTCCCGCCCGAAGTCGTGCCGAGCTCGTGCGGGGAATCGCCAGGATCTGGTCCGAGATCCTCGAACGCTCCGACATCGATCACTCGAAGAACTTCTTCGATTGCGGAGGCAGCTCCCTCCTCGCGCTGCGCATGCTCCAGCGGATGGAGTCGGAACTCGAAGTGAGTGTCAGGCTCGTCGACCTCTTTCAGTACCCCTCCATCGCACTCCTCGCCGACCACCTCCAGCGGACCACCGGAAGCGGAGGGAGATCAGCGCAACTGGGGCGCACCCGTGCAGAGCGCCGCCGCGCCGCCCACGCCCGACTCCGTGCCTGGTAGGGTCGGAGCGTACCACCCGCACCCCCGGAACAGCCAGAATCTTGCGAATTCGGTCGGGCCGCACGTACTCTGGATGATCGGATGGCTGGCCCCCCGAAGTGGCAGCGAGGAGCAGGACCATGGCAAGAGTTCTCGCGATGGTATCGATCCTGATCGTGTTCATTCCCGGAATGCTGGCGGGTCAGGAAGAGCCGTGGGACCGGGTGTGGACAGAGATCTCTCCCGAGCGGGCCCTCCCCACCTTCGATGCCGAGACGTACGAGCGTCATCCCGAAGGAGCCCGACTCCGCGTGTACTGGGACCTCGAGGCATTCGCCCTCGAGGGATGGGAAGTCTTCCACACGGCCCTGGTGCTAACGGAGGGCACCCGGGAGCTGAAGACCTACGCCGTCCAGTTGATCCACTGTGCCGAGGGGGCGCTCCTCCCCCTTGGAGGGGCGTATATCGACGGCCTGGAGGTTGCCTTCCAGGACCTCACACCCAGGGAGGACTGGGAGTCCTCCGCCATACGGGCGCAGGATGAGACCGCAGAGGCTCTCTCGGAGGCGTTCGTGACTTCGATGTACGATCCCGTCGAGGTGTGTCGGTGGATCGGAGAGCGTTAAACGGGAGTCGTCACCATGAGCAACCCTTTCGTCCCCCGCATGGGCGGCGTCCTGAGCGCCGACATCGCCGTTCCCCAGCACGACCGAGCGGTGCGTTTCTACTCGCGCGTGCTGAGCACGGGCGCCCTCCCCCTCTGGCGAGAGGAGGACCTCATGAACAATCTCGGTCTGCCCATCATCGGCCTGGGTGCGCAAAGCGAGGAGTACGCCCACCTCCCACTCCAATGGATGCCCCACATCCAGGTCGCCGACGTGGCGGAGAGCGTGCGGAGTGCGCTCGATCTGGGCGGCAGCGAACTGATGCATGGCAGGGACGACGACGGACGAAGCCAGTGGGCCGTGCTACTCGACCCGAGCGGGGCCGCGTTCGGGATCATTCCGGTCGTACCGGCCGAGGCGATCCCCCCCGTCGACGGCAGTTCATCCTCCGATGCGACCGCCTCTGTGGGCCACATCGCCTGGCTGGACCTGACCGTTCCCGATGCCACCACCGCCCGTGACTTCTATCGGCAGGTGGTGGGCTGGACGGTGCAGGAAGTCGAGATGGAGGACGCCGGCCAGCGCTACACAGACTACAACATGCTCGGCCAGGACCGAGAGCCGGCGGCGGGCGTCTGCCATGCCCGAGGCGTGAACACCGGTCTTCCGGCGGTATGGCTGCTCTATCTGCCCGTGGGAGACCTCGCCGAAAGCCTCCGCCGTGTGACGGAGGAGGGGGGAAGGGTGCTCAAGACGACCGAGGGAGTGGACGGGGAGCCCACCTACGCCGTGATTCAGGATCCGGTGGGTGCTCACCTGGCGCTGGTGCCGGGCTGAGGAACGGGGCTGCCTTCACGCTGCGCCGCCGGTGGCGCCGCCCGAACCGCCCACCTACCTTTCGATCATGGCCATCACCATCGACGAGCTCGACCGGCGGATCGCCCGCTTCATGCACGAATGGGGGATCCCGTTCCTCCGTATCTCGCTCGCCATCATCTTCATCTGGTTCGGCGTGCTCAAGCCCTTCGGATGGTCGCCCGCGGAGCCTCTCGTCCTGGCCACTGTCGACTGGCTTCCCATCCTCGAGCCCGCGCAGTGGCTTGCCGTGATTGGATGGTGGGAGGTGCTCATCGGCATCTGCTTCCTCTTCCGGCCCACGATCCGTCTGGCCATCGGACTGCTGCTGCTCCAGATGGGAGGGACCTTCATGCCTCTCGTCCTCCTCCCCGAAGTGACCTTTCAGGCCGGTGGCTTTCCATGGCAGCCCACCATGGAGGGACAGTACATCATCAAGAACCTCCTCATCCTCTCCGCCGCGGTCGTGATCGGAGGAACGGTACGCGGGGACACGGGCTCAGTGGACCGCTAGCGCCGCAGGGATCGGTGCGCATAGCTTCGATGCGCACGCGCTCCTTCCCCCCCGCACCCCCTCCGGAGCCCCCATGCGGTCCTCAAATGACGCCATCAAGGCCCTCCTCGAATTCCGCGATGCGCGCGACTGGAAGCAGTTCCACAACCCGAAGGACCTGGCCGTGGCCCTCTCCATCGAGGCTTCGGAACTCCTCGAGCACTTCCTCTGGAAGGGAGCGGACGAGGCCGATCCGGCCGGCATCCGAGAGGAACTCGCCGATGTCCTGGCCTACGCCCTCCTCCTGGCCCACCACTACGGGCTCGACCCCGAGGAGATCGTCCTGGACAAGGTCCGCCTGAACGCGGAGCGCTATCCGGCCGACAAGGCGCGGGGCCGGGCCACCAAGCACACCGAGCTCTGAGCGCCCATGATCGTCTACCAGTCCGACAAGACCGGCTTTCAGGCGCACGTGGAGACGGGTGACATCGACAACATCATCCTGGCCAACTACAAGAAGGCCTTCGGTCGGAGTGTCGGAGCCGGCGAGGTACGCTCCTGGCACCAGTCCCTGACCCACATGAGCATGGTGCTGGGCGACGAGGGCATCCCCGGAGACACGGGCGTCAGCATCGAGCTCCAGATTCCGCAGACCGCCAAGCGCATCGACGTGCTCCTGACGGGCCGGAACGCCGAGGGAGTCGACCACGCGGTGATCGTCGAGCTGAAGCAGTGGGAATCCGCCGAGCCCACCGGCATGGATGGGGTAGTGCGGACCTTCGTGGGTGGAGGGGTCCGCGAGGTGAGCCATCCCTCCTACCAGGCCTGGTCCTACGCCTCCCTCCTCATGGATTTCAACGAGGCGGTCTACGACGGAGACATCCAGCTCAAACCGTGCGCCTACCTCCACAACTTCCGGGACACCGGGATCCTCGACGCCGACTTCTACCGGAAGCACACCGAGCAGGCTCCGGTCTTTCTCAAGCGCGACATCCACCGGCTGCGGGAGTTCATCAAGAAGTATGTCGTGCACGGCGATGGCGGCGAGGTCATCTACCGGATCGAGAATGGACGGATCCGGCCCTCGAAGATGCTGGCGGAGAGCATGGCGAGCCTTCTGGAAGGGAACCCCGAGTTCGTGATGATCGACGACCAGAAGGTGGTCTTCGAGACGGCTTTGGAGATGGCCAGAACGTCGGTCGGGGAGGGGAAGCAGGTGCTTCTCGTCCATGGGGGACCGGGCACCGGCAAGTCGGTGGTGGCCGTGAACCTCCTGGTGGAGCTGACGAAGCGCGAGGACCTGGCCCTCTACGTGACGAAAAATGCGGCGCCCCGGGCGGTCTTCGAGAGCAAGCTCACCGGTGTGATGACGAAGAGCCGCTTCTCGAATCTCTTCAAGGGCTCGGGGGCGTTCGTGACCGCGGAGCGCCACATCTACGACGTCCTGGTGGTGGATGAGGCCCATCGGCTGAACGAGCACTCGGGGCTCTACAAGAACCTGGGGGAGAACCAGGTGAAGGAGCTGATCCATGCGTCGCGCACCACCATCTTCTTTCTCGACGAGGACCAGCGGGTCACACTGCGGGACATCGGCACCGCAGAGGAGATCCGCCATTGGGCTCACCAGGCCGGCGCACAGCTCCGGGAGATGACGCTGGAATCGCAGTTTCGCTGCAATGGCTCTGACGGGTACCTGGCGTGGCTGGACCAGACCCTCGGGATCCGGCCCACCGCGCACTCCGACCTTGAGGGCGTCGACTACGAGGTCCGGGTCTGCGAGACGCCCAACGAGCTCCGCGATCTGATCGAGGCCCGCAATGAGGAGAACGGCCGCTCCCGCCTCGTGGCCGGCTACTGCTGGGAGTGGGAGAGCAAGAAGAACCCGGAGGCCTACGACATCGTCCTCCCCGAGCACGACTTCCGGATGCGCTGGAATCTGAGCGAAGATGGCTCGCTCTGGATCCTCAAGCCCTCCTCCATGAACGAGATCGGGTGCATCCACACCTGCCAGGGACTGGAGCTCGACCATGTGGGGGTGATCCTGGGGCCGGACTTCCTGGTGCGCGACGGAGTGGTGGAGACCCATCCGGAGGCCCGGGCCCGCTACGACAGCTCGATCCGAGGCTGGAAGAAGGCGATGAAGGCCGACCCCGAGCGGACGCGAAGGGAGACCCGCGCCATCATCCTCAATA
>SLSF01000052.1 GCA_007130605.1 Gemmatimonadota bacterium
CTCCCGGTGGCGGTGGCGGCGTCTGCGTCCGGAGCCCTCCTCGGGGACCAGGCCGGGTACTGGACCGGTCGCCGGGGCGCCACCCGCCTCCTCCGGGCCCCGGGGTGGATCGGACGCACGCTCCGTCGCTACGAGACGGTCACCGCCCGCCTCTTCCACCGACATTCGGCGCTCTCGGTCACCCTGGGTCGGCCCATCTCCTATGTGCGAACTCTCATGCCCATCACGGCCGGTCTGAATGGGATGGGGTGGCGCCGCTTCGTCTTCTTCGACACGGTGGGGATCGTCCTCTGGGTCGCGCTCTATATCGGGCTCGGCCTGGCGGGTGGACGGGGATGGCAATGGATGGCCGGTCGGGTGGGGACGGGCTGGGCGCTGGGTGCCGTCGGTCTCCTCGTCCTCCTCTGGCTCTTCTGGCGCTATCGCCGGCCGGCCACAACGGTCTCCCCATGATCGAGATCGGACTCACCGGAAATGTGGCCTCCGGCAAGTCGACGGTGGCCCGGCGGTGGCGGGAGGCGGGAGTTCCCATCCTCGACGCAGACCAGCTCTCCCGCGAAGTGGTCCGACCGGGCACCCCCGGCCTGCAGGCGGTGGTGGAGGCCTTCGGTGAGGGGATCCTGGCCTCCGATGGAACCCTCGACCGAAGGGCCCTCGGCCGGATCATCTTTGCAGAGGAGGACCGCCGGAAGACGCTGGAGTCGATCCTCCATCCCCGCATCCGGGAACTCCGCGCCGCCAGGGTCCGGGAGCTCGAGGCGGAGGGAGCGGAGCTGGTCGTGAGCGAGATCCCCCTCCTCTTCGAGGCCGGCCTGGAGGGGGCGGTGGACCGGATCGTCCTGGTGGATGCCCCGGTCCCCGAACGTCTTCGGCGTCTCATGGAGGACCGGGGGATGTCCGAAGAGGATGCCCGCCGGGTCCTGGCGAGCCAGATGGACCCGGAAGCCAAGCGTGCGGCCGCCCACGACATCCTCGACAATGACGGAAGCCTCGAGGCGCTGGAGGCGGAGGCCCTTGCCCTCCTCGACCGGATCCGCCGCCAGGAAGTCGGGATCATGACGCTGGACCTGCACCTCCACACCGAGGGCTCCTGGGACTCCCTCTCGGACCCCGAGGCCCTCCTGGAGCGCGCCCTGGCCCGGGGAATCGACCGGATCGCCATCACCGACCACAACCACCTCGGCACCGCCCGCGTCATGGCCGAGCGCCACCCGGACCACGTCATTGCCGGCGAGGAGGTCAAGCTCGCCGAGGGGATCGACCTCATCGGCCACTACCTGGTGGAGGAGATCCCCAGGGGGACCACGGCCGCCCGGTGCATCGAGGCGATCCGGGAGCAGGAGGGGATTGTCTACCTCCCCCATCCCTTCGCTCCGGGGAAGGGGGGAGGGGGCCGGCTCGCCGAGTCCCTGGCGCCGGAAGTGGATGTCATCGAGGGCTTCAATGCCCGGGTCCGTTCGGCGAAGCGGAACGCGCGAGCGCAGGAGCTCGCCGGGCGATTCGGGCGTCCCATGGGCGCCGGCTCCGATGCGCACACCCTGGGGGAGGTCGGGAACGGACGGGTGGTGGTGGCCCGGCACCCGAACCGGGCAGGGGCGCTCCTCTCGGTCCTTCCCTTCGGCCGGATCGAGGGGGAGCGGGCCCCCCTCCATGTCTTCCTCGGATCGAACTGGGCCAAACTCAGAAAGCGGCTGGGAGCTTGACCCGGCCCTGGGGCGATCCTACCCTTCGCGGGTCATGAATCAAACCTCCCGCCATTCCGGGATCCGCAATTTCTTCGAGGCTCTCGAAGGTGTCGAGCGGATCGTGCTCACCACCCATCTCAACGCCGACGGCGACGGAACCGGCTGCCAGGCCGCCCTTGTCGAACTCCTCCGGGAGCGGGGCCACGAGGTGCGGATCGTCAATCCCACCCCCTTTCCGGACAACTTCCGCTTTCTCCTGGGGGATCCGGATCCGGTCCTGGACGCCGGGAGCGAGGCGGCGGCCCAGTGGTGCCGGGAGGCGGATCTCTGCATCGTGGTCGACACGGCGGAGATCCCCCGTCTCGGCCGGGTCAGGCCCATGGTGGAGGCGCTCCCAACGGTGGTCATCGACCACCATCCGGAGGGAACCCGTCCCATCCCCGGGGTCCCCTTCGTGGACACTGGGGCAGCGGCTGCGGGGGAACTGGTCCTCGACCTCCTCCGCGAAGCCGGAGGGCCCTGGACCCGCCCGGCCGTCGAGGGTCTCTACGTCGCAATCATGACCGACACGGGCTCCTTCCGCTTCTCCAATACCTCGCCCGGGGTCCACCGGGCCGCCGCCGAGCTCATCGAGCGGGGGGCCGAGCCCGACGCCCTCCATCGGAGGGTCTATGGCTCGGCGCCCATCCGTCGCTTCCAGCTCCTGCGGGAGACCCTCAAGACGCTGGAGCGGAGCGAGGATGGCGGGGTGGCGTGGATGACGGTGCCTCCGGAGGTCTACGACTCTCTGGGCTGTGACCCCGCCGACCTGGAGGGGCTCACCGACTACCCCCGGTCCATCCGGGGTGTCGAGGTCGCCATCCTCTTCCGGGTGGTGCGCGACGGAATCAAGATCTCCTTTCGCTCCAATGGGGAGTTCGATGTGAACCAGCTTGCGCGCACCTTCGACGGGGGAGGGCACACGCGAGCGGCGGGGGCCCTGGTCCCCGGACCCATGGACGAGGCCCGGGCGCGGGTGGTGGATGCCACCATCGACGCCGTGGCCCGCTGGGAACGTTGACCACCTCGAACCGGTACGAAGGTGGGGATCCCGGGGTCCCCGAGGCGCTGGGGCGAGCGGCGGCGGCGCTCCTGGCGGGGGTCGATCGGAGTGTCATCGAGACGGTGTGGCTCTTTCCGCCCCTCCGGAAGGGACGTCGGGAGCATGGCCTTCTCGCCGCGGGCTGCCGGATCGAGGGTACGGATCGCCACCTCCTCGTCACCGTCGCCTACCGCGCCGAAGAGACGGGGAAGGGGGTTACCTTCGATGCACGGCTGCAGGAAGAGGGTGAAGCGCCCCCCGACCGCCTCCCCGTCATCATCGAAGGGGTCATCCGCCGCTTCGACGCCGGATCCGGAGAGCCGGAACGGATGGGGGTCGAGGAACTCCTCCGCGAGCTGGGCCTCCCGGAAGCCGATTGAACTTGCGCGTCTGACACCGAGGTACAACGTGAACACCCAGACTTCCCCCTTCGTTCGCCTCTTCGGACGCTATCTGAGGGACCAGGGCCTTCCGGTCACCCAGCAGCGGGAAGCGGTGGCGGAGGTGGTCTTCGGCTCCGACGCCCATCTCTCGGTGGACGAGATCGAGGGGATGCTCCGCGAGGGGGGCGACCGCATCGGAAAGGCGACCATCTACCGGACGCTGGACCTCCTGGTCCGGAGCAAGCTGGTGGAGGAACACGACTTCGGTGAGGGCTTCAAGCGCTACGAGCATCGTCTCTCCCGCCAGCCGGACCATGACCACCTCATCTGCCTCGAATGCGGGACGGTGGCGGAGTTCAAGCATCGGGAGCTTCGGGCCCTCCAGGACCGGGTCGCCCGGGATGCCGGCTTCGAGCCCACCCGCCACAAGCTCGAGATCTATGGGCTCTGCCCGTCGTGCCGGGAGGCAGGGGTCACCCTTGACGACGAGGGTCTCACCTGCCCGATTGAGACCATGTGATCCCGACCCTCCCCACCTGCGAGTCCAACTGATGCAGGATCTTCCCTTCGAGGCACCCCGGCGCTTCATGGGTCTCGACGACAGGAGTGCCCGCTTCGAGGACGCCCGCGCGGTGATCCTCCCCATCCCCTACGAGTCGACGACCTCCTGGGGTGGTGGCACCCGACGGGGCCCCGACGCGATCCTGGACGCCTCCCGCTACATCGAGCTCTACGACGAGGCCTTCGACGACGAGCCATGGACGATGGGGATCCACACCCTCCCCTCCCTGGAACTCACCCGCGAGGGCTCCACCGCCGCCATGGAGGCGCTCGAACGCCACTACGGCCGCTTCCTGGACCAGATCGGGTCCCGCTTCCCGGTGGCCCTCGGAGGGGAGCACAGCATCAGCGCCCCCCTGATCCGGGCCACCGCCCAGCGGACCGAGGGGCGTCTCTCCGTCCTGCAGCTGGACGCCCACGCCGACCTGAGGGACGGCTACGAGGGGGCCCCCTGGTCCCACGCCTCCTTCGCCTACCGGACGCTCGATGTGGCCGACTTCGTTCAGGTCGGTCTCCGCGCGGTGTCGCCCGAGGAGGTCGAGGTCATCCGGAACCATGCGGTGACGCCCATCTGGGCGTACCGGATGTGGGAGGACGACCGGTGGATGGATGAGGCCCTCGAGGCGCTGGGTGAGCGGGTCTACATCACCTTCGACGTGGACTACTTCGATCCGTCGCTCATGCCGTCGACCGGGACCCCCGAGCCCGGGGGCGGCGACTGGTACCGGACCCTCCGCTTCCTCCAGCGGGTCTTCGAGGCGCGGGAGGTCGTGGGCCTCGACGTGGTCGAACTCGCCCCCACCCCGGGCCTCCACGCACCCGACTTCCTGGTGGCGAAGCTCGTCTACAAGCTCCTCGGGTTCCACGCCCGGAGCCGTTGAAGGTGATTCCCGAACGGGCCCTTTCCCGGGCAACGGGAGGCCCCCGCTCCGACGGCAACCGGATCCTCCTCCAATTCGAGGGACCGGCGACCTTCGACCGATGGATCGAGGCGATCTCCGAGGCGGAGCGCTTCGTTCACTTCGAGAATTACATCCTCCGGAACGATCCCATCGGACGCAGGTTTCGGGATGCCCTGGTGGAGCGTGCCAACGCCGGGGTGCCGGTGCGGGTGATCTACGACTGGATCGGTTGCTGGGCGACCCCGCGCCGCTTCTGGCGTCCCATGAGGGAGGCCGGTATCGAGGTGCGCGCCTTCAACCGCCCCTCCATCCGGGATCCCTTCGGCCTCCTGCAGCGGGACCACCGGAAGCTGGTGGCGGTCGACGGGTCGGTGGCCTTCCTGGGCGGGTTCTGCGTGGGGCAGGAGTGGGCCGGCACCGAGACCGAGCCCCCCTGGCGGGACACCGGGGTCGAGATCCGGGGCCCGGCGGCGGCCATGGCGGCCCGGTCCTTCGAACGGATCTGGGCCGAGATGGGGCCTCCGATCCCCGGCGAACTCGAGGCGGATCCCGAGTCGGTGGCGCCGATGGGGGACACCCCGGTCTGGCTCATCGAGGGGCTCCCCTGGCGGACCCGGGTCTACCGTGTCACCCAGCTCATGGCCGCCCACGCCCGGGATCGGATCTGGATCACCGACCCGTACTTCGTGGCGCCCCGGGCCGTGCGCGAGGCGCTCCAGGGGGCGGCGCGAGACGGGGTGGATGTCCGGGTGCTGGTCCCTGCCCACAACAACTGGCCCTGGGTCGGCTCCCTCTCCCGCGGCGGCTACCGCCCCCTCCTCGAGGCGGGGGTCCGGATCTTCGAGTGGGAGGGGTCGATGATCCATGCCAAGACCGCGGTGGTGGACGACTACTGGTCCCGGGTGGGCTCCTCCAACCTCAACGCCGCCTCCCTCCTGGGGAACTGGGAGCTGGATGCCGGCGTCGTCGATCGGGATCTCGCCGGCCAGGTGGCGGGCCTCTTCATGGCGGACCTGGCGTCGGCGGTGGAGATTCTCCTTCCATCGGACTTCCAGACCCGCGAGCTTGAGGAGGCTGCCGGGCGCGGAATCTCGACCCTCGAGGAGGCGCCGGACCTGGCGGCCCGGTGGCGGGGGTGGGCCCGGAGCGCAACCGGGCGTCAGACGCTGACCCTCGCCGACCTGGTCCGGGCCGGATCCACCCTGGGGGACGCCATTGCGGGCCACCGGGTGGTGGGGCGGGAAGACCGGGCGGTGCTGGCGGCGTTGACGGTGGCCCTCCTGACCGGAGCGACCCTCGCCATCTTCCTGCCCAGGACGGTGGCGTGGACCCTGGCCGCCCTCATGGCCTGGCTCGGTGGGGTCCTCGCGCTGCGCGGCCTCTTCCAGTTCTTCCGCGCCCGTCGAGAGGCGCGGGCCAAACGCAACCAGGAGTCCACACCATGATGCCCGGAGAAGTCGGACTCTTTATCGCCTTCACGGCGGGGATCCTCTCCTTCCTCTCTCCGTGTGTCCTTCCCCTGGTCCCCTCCTACCTCTCCTTCGCCACGGGCATGTCACTGGAGGATCTGGAGGGCGGGCTCGAACGGGGCCGTGCCCTGACCCAGGCCCTCCTCTTCACCCTGGGCTTCTCCATCATCTTCATCCTCCTGGGTGCCTCGGCCTCGTTCATCGGGCGCTTCTTCATCTACTACGATGACTGGCTGGCGCGGATCGGGGGGATCGTCATCATCCTCCTGGGGCTCCACCTCCTGGGTGCCTTTCAGATCCGGGCCCTGCTGGGGGAGAAGCGGCTCCACCTTTCCGATCGCCCCATCGGGTACCTGGGGGCGGTGGGGGTGGGGATGGCCTTCGGGGCCGGATGGACCCCGTGCGTCGGCCCGGTCCTCGGTGCCATCATGACCTACGCCGCGGTCCAGGACACCTTCTGGGCCGGGGTCTCCCTCCTGACGGTCTATTCGGCGGGGCTCGCCATCCCCTTCATCATCTCGGCGGTGGCGCTGGATCGGTTCCTGGGCGCCTTTTCCCACTTCCGTCGGTTCCTGCCGGCGGTCCAGATTGCGTCGGGCGCGATTCTCATCATTCTGGGGCTCCTCCTGGTGACGGGCACCTTCACCTGGCTCACCGAATTCCTCATCCGCTTCACTCCCGAGTTCCTTCTCGAGCGGATCTGATGTAGCGTTTTCGCTACGTAGCGTATGCGCTACATGGCGTTTTCGCTACATGGCGTTTTCGCTCCTTGGTGAGCGTGCGACGTGGGGGTCTCCGGTCGACCCCGTCTTCCGGCGATCGAGTTCCTCCCGTTCAGCGATTCCGCTGGGTCGCGGCCGGGGCGCGAGCAAACCACGGCCGGATCACGAGCAAACCACGACCGGGGCGCGGGCGGTCGCATGTCTGGTTCGGCCTTTCTTCGGCGGTGGTCTTGACAGATTTCGGGGTCCGCGATGGTCCTTGTCCCGGAGGGGGGTCGGAGGCGGTCAGGGAGGGGTCTGGCGGGCCGGCTGACGGCCTTCGGGCGCTCTTCGGTCTGCGTGTGACCTGGAAGAGCGACTTTTCTTGCTGGAGGGCAATCTGAGAGGCCATCGAACCCCCTGATTATATTTAAGGGTGAGAATCGAGGTCGTCGGATGTCGTTGTGGGAGAGGCGGTGTCGTGGGTTTGTAGACTTTGGATGGAGGTCGGGATGGGGTACGGAGTGAAGGGAGAGGAGCGGGTCGCGAGCGAGTGGGCCGAATCGGTTGCGGATGCCCCCTCGCGCTGGATCGTTCGGGAGCGGGATTCGGAGGATTCCGGCGATTCAGCGGAATCGGCCTCCGCTGAGGGTGGGGCCATCGACGCGGAATCGACCGAGCCCGACCCCGACTCCCCCCATCTGGACGACCTCACCGAACTGGAGGGTCTGGACGAAGGCGAGTTCATCACCGAGCTCGGCAACCGGATCGTCAGGGTCGCCGCGCACGCCGCGGCGCTCGAGTATCGGCTCCTCGTCATGATCGCCGAGTTCGATCGGAGGCGGGGATGGGAGCGGAGCGGCTACAGCGACTGCGCCGACTGGCTCGTCATGCACACCGGGATGAGTCGGATCACCGCGCGGGAGCGGGTGCGGATGGCGCGGGCGCTCGAGGGGCTTCCGAAGATCTCGGAGACGATGGCCCGTGGCGAGCTCTCCTACTCGAAGGTGCGTGCCCTGGTCCGGGTCGCCACGCCGGAGAATGAGGACGCGCTGCTCCCCATGGCTCGGGAAAGCACGGCGAACCGGCTCGAGCGCGAGGTCTCCCGGTTTCGGGAGATCGAGCAATGGGGCGATCTCGGGGCCGAGGCCCGTCGCCACCTCCGTCGATACCTGAAGGTGGCCGACGGACCGGACGGCATGGTCCGGATCCGGGGCGAAGTCCCGCCCGAGGTCGGAGCGCTCCTGATGAAGGTCCTCGATGCGTTGGTGGACGAGCTCTTCCGGGGGAACCTCGAGTGGTCGGCCGATGGGGGGACGTGGGGGGTCGCAACGGATGACGTGACGCCGGACCAGCGTCGGGCGGATGCCCTGCTGCTGCTGGCGGACCGGGCCATGGCGATGGCCGGCGGGGGAGTCGGCGACCCAGCGGAATCGGTCAGAGACGCGGGAGGGGCGACCGGGGACAACCCGGCCGGTTCACGCGAGGGCGCGCGGCTCCGCGATCGACCCCGGTCGAATGGGACGGTGGGACCGGAGAGCGCTTCAGCGGAATCGCCCGCACCCCCCTGCGGATGCATCCCCCGCTCCCCGTCCGCCGAACGATACACGGTCCTGGTCCATGTCGATTACGAGACTCTGGTCGGCAAGACGCCGGGGCGGGCGGATCTGGAGGGGCGGATGCCGGTCTCGCCGGACACGGTGCGGCGACTTTCGTGCGATGGGTCGGTGGTGCGGGTCGTCCGCGGTTCCGAGAGCGAGGTGCTGGACGTGGGGCGGAAGACTCGGGTCGTGCC
>SLSF01000062.1 GCA_007130605.1 Gemmatimonadota bacterium
ATCATCGAGAAGGCCACCAGTCACTCCATGGCGCCCGAGGGTTCCTGGCTCGCGCTGGTCACCGGTCCGTCGCACGAGGAGCGGCAGGCGATGCAGGAGCGCAACGAGTCGGTGCGCAACGACCTCCTCCTCCTGAACCTGGAGAATGGCCAGGAATTCGAGGTGGAGCGCGTGCAGGGCTTCTCCTTCTCGGAGGACGGCCGCTTCATTCTAATGCGGCGCTATCCGCCCTCCGGGGGCGGGGGGAATGGGAATGGCCGGGATATCGTGATCCGGGACCTCCAGACCGGACTCGATGTGAATTTCGGGAATGTTGCGCAGGCCGAATGGTCCCACGACGACGCACTCCTGGCCATGACCATCGATGCCGGGGACATGGCCGGCAACGGGGTGCGACTCTTCGACGCCCATGCAGGGACCATCCGCACCCTCGCCAGCGAGGAGGCCCGCTTCTCGGCTCTCACCTGGAGGGAAGAGAGCCGGGACCTGGCCGTCTTCCGGCAGGAACTCGACGACGACCGGGGTGACACCGTCTACTCGGTTCTGGCGTGGCGCTCCGCCCACGAGGGCGATCGGACACCCCTGGTGCTGGACGGGCATGTGGACGACTTCGTGGGAAGCCCCGCCGACGCGGCCGAGGTGTACGGGATCGGGACCCAGCGCGGGATTCAGTGGGCCGAGGACGGAAGCCGGCTCTTCGTGGGCGTCCAGCCCAGGGATCCGCTGGAAGACGAGCCCGACGCGGACCCGGAAGAGGAAGCGCCGGCCGAAGAGGAGACCGACGACGAGGGCGACGAGCCCGAGGCCCGACGGGGTGGGGCAGGGGACTCCATTCCCGGGCTCGAGATCTGGCACAGCCGCGACGTGGATCCGGTGCCCCAGCAGCGGGTGCGCGCCAACATGGAGCGGAACCGGAGCCATCTCATGGCGTGGGACCTCTCCGGCCCGCCGGTGATCCTGGGGGGCGGGATGGCCAATGAATCCATCGCCCTCCTCCCGAACCACCGAGGCGCGATCCTCCAGGATGACGATCCCTACGCCCTCGACCGGATGTTCGGGCCCATCTACCGGGATGTCTACCGGGTCGACATCGAGACTGGCGAGCGGACCCTCCTTGCGGAGCGGGTGGAGTTTGCCCGTGGTGTGAGCCCCGAGGCCCGCTATTTCCTCTTCTTCGAAGACGATCACTTCCACACCATCGACCTCTCCACCGGAGAAGTGCGAAACATCACCGGCGAACTGGACGGGGTCTTCGCGAACCAGGAGACCGATGTGGTGGTCCCCCAGCGGCCACCCTACGGGAACGCCGGCTGGACCGAAGACGACGCCCATGTCCTCATCTACGACCGCCACGACCTCTGGCGGGTCCGCCCCGATGGCTCCGGTGGAGAGCGACTCACCCGGGGGGCCGAGGACGAGGTTCGCCACCGGGTGGTGCGCC
Source organism: Gemmatimonadota bacterium (assembly GCA_007130605.1). Lineage (GTDB taxonomy): Bacteria > Gemmatimonadota > Gemmatimonadetes > Longimicrobiales > Gaopeijiaceae > SLBA01. The sequence goes on from SLSF01000062.1 coordinate 1,442, forward strand.
TCGATTTCGACGAGCCGGCCTTTCCCGATGACGGCCCCTGGCTCTTCTCCCTCTTTGGGGAGTGGACGAAGGAATCGGGGTACGGCCGGCTCGCCTCCCCCGGGGGCGAGGTGGAGCGTCTGGTCTGGGAGGACCGGATGATCAGTCGCCTCTCGAGGGCCGACGATGGCGAGACCCACTTCTACATGAGCCAGCGCTTCGATGACCCGCCCGCGTTCCATCGGGTGGACGGGGACCTGTCGAACCCGACGACCCTGACCCGGGCCAACGACTTCATCGACGAGTTCTTCATCGGGCGCTCGGAACTCGTGGACTACGAGAACGAATGGGGCGTGCCCCTGCAGGGAGCCCTCTACTACCCGGCCGACTACGAACCCGGCCGGGAGTATCCCATGATCGTCTACCACTACGAGCGCCTCTCCCAGGGAATCCACGGATGGACGAATCCCTCGGACCGGACCAGCTACAACACCCGGGTCTTCACCCAGAACGGATACTTCGTCCTCCAGCCCGACATCGTCTACCGGCCCCGCAACCCGGGGCTCTCCGCCATGGAGGCAATCCTTCCCGCCGTCGACGCCGCCGTGGCCGCCGCCCCCATCGACGAGTCGGTCATCGGCATCATCGGCCATTCGTGGGGCGGCTACCAGACCACCTTCGCAGTGACCCAGACCGACCGCTTCGCAGCGGCGGTCGCCGGAGCGCCGCTCACGAACCTCATGTCGATGTACCTCTCCTTCTATTGGAACACCGGGAGCACCGACGCCCGGATCTTCGAGATTTCACAGGGGCGCATGGAGGTGCCCTGGTGGGAGGACTTCGATTCGTACCGGGCCAACTCGCCAGTGCACCACATCGAGGCCATGAACACCCCCCTCCTCATGATGTTCGGAACCGAAGATGGTGCGGTGGAGTTCAATCAGGGCGTGGAGTTCTACAACGCGGCCCGGCGGGCCGCCAAGGACTTCGTGCTCCTGGTCTACGAGGGGGAGAACCACTCCCTGGCCCAGCGGCCGAACCAGGAGGACTACCACCTGCGGACCCTGGAGTGGTTCGCACACTACCTGAAGGGGGAGCCGGCACCGGAGTGGATCACCGACGGGGTGCCCTATCTCGACCAGCAGGAGAAGCTCGAGCGGGGGCCCGCGGCGGGCCGTCGCTGAGATGCGTGATCCCTCTGCCGGATCCCTCAATCCCACAATGAGACAGACAAGGAAGACCGTGATGTCGAAGGCAAATCCCCTGGAGTCCACCCCTTCCGCAGTCGGAGCGATCCGAACCCTCCTCGCTCTGGCCCTTGCCCTCGGGCTCCTGGTCCTCCCGGGCTGTTCCGATCTCGGAGGAGGCGGAGGCGAACTCACCGTTTCCCTCCAGGACGGCATCGGGTCGGGCCTGGGCGGAGCGGGTTTCGAGGGTGAACTCCGGACGGTGGTCATGGCCGAGGTACAGGACGACTTCGGGTTCTGGGCCGAGGTCACCGGCTCGCCGCAGCAGGTGAATCTGCCGGTGGGCGAGAGCGATACCGTAGTGGAGTTCGGCCGGCGGACCCTCGCCTCGGGCACCTACACGCGGATGCGCCTCGTCTTCACCCAGGTGGAGGCCCATCTCACCGACGCACCTCCCGGATTCGAAATGCCCTCCGACGGGGTGGTCCAGGTGGTGTTCAGTACGGGAGACCGCACGACGGTGGAGCGACCGGCCACCCTCTTCATCGACTCGGACCAGGACGCCGAGGTCATCTTCACGCTGAACTCCGGGCAATGGCTTCCCTCCGGAGAAGATGGGACGGTGACTGCCCAGTCGTTCCGGAGCGCCGTCACCATCGACATCCCGTGATCGACCGGAGGGGGGGCGGAGGGTCGGCGAAGCCGGAAGGCGCTTGATCCCACAAGGTCACGCGCTACCTTCCTTCGTCGCGACCCCGTTCCCGAAGCCCTCCGTACCATGATCCGAGTCACCTTTCTCGGCACCGCCGCCGCCCGTCCCACCGTGGGGCGCAATGTCAGTGCGCTCATGGTCCAGAGGGAGGGCGATCAGTGGCTCTTCGACTGCGGGGAGGGCACCCAGCGCCAGATGATGCGCTATGGGACCGGCTTCGGGATCCGGGGCATCTTCATCACCCACCTGCACGCCGACCATTTCCTGGGGATCATCGGGCTGCTGCGGACCCTGGCCCTCCAGGATCGGACGGAGCCCCTCTCCATCTGGGGTCCATCGGGCTCCTCACCCATCCTCCACAGCGCCATCTACCTGGGCCAGGGGCGTCTTCCGTATCCGGTGGAGATCCTGGAGCTGGAAGCGGGGGACCGGGTCTGCCAGGAGGAGTACGACGTCGTCGCCCTCCCCGTGCGGCACGGCACCCCGGCAGTCGGGTACATGCTGGAGGAGCATCTGCGGCCCGGACGCTTCGACGTGGATCGAGCCCGGGCGCTGGGTGTGCCCGAGGGACCCCTCTTCGGAAAGCTACACCGGGGAGAGACGGTGGAGGGGAAGGCGGGGCCGGTGCGACCTGAAGATGTGGTGGGGCCCGCCCGGCCGGGACGAACCGTGGTCTACAGTGGCGACACCCGGCCCTGCAGCGGGATCCGCGAAGCCGCCGTGGGCACCGAACTCCTGGTGCACGACGCCACCTTCGCCGACGAGGAGCTCGACCGGGCCCGGTTCACCCATCATTCCACCGCCCGTGAGGCGGCCGAGATCGCCCGGAAGGCGGGGGCCCGAAGGCTTGCCCTGACCCACATCTCGGCCCGGTACTCCCAGAACCCCACACCCCTCGAAGAGGAAGCGCGCACCGTTTTCCCCGATGCCATGGTCGCCCGCGACGGGCTCGTTTTCGAAATCGGATACCCCCAGGAGGATTCGGAGGAATGAAGGTCAATCCCGAAGACCACGAGGTCATGGGCCCCGGATGGGAAGAGATCCGGAGCCTCCGCCAGGAGGAGCGGGAGCGGTGGGAGCGGAGAGCGGCCCAGTGGTCCGCCCTCGCCCTGGCCCGCATCGTCTTCGGCGAGGAGACCTCCGCTCGGCTGGCCTCCTATCCTTCCCGGGGAGGGATCCATGGGCTCCTCCACCTGGAGGTGCCCTTCGACACCCTCGAGGACCACCGGGCCCGGGAGTCGCACTTTCTCGAGCTGGTGGCCCGGGATCCGGTGCTCGAGCAGCTTCCCTTCCTCTTCGCCTTCGACCCCCGCCCCGAGCTGGAGCCGGTGGAGGCGCCCACCTGATGGGAGCCACCTCCAGCGGGATTCGCGGCCCCGTGGCCCTGGTGGGGCTGGGGCTCATGGGAGGGTCTCTGGCCAGGGCGCTCCGCGCCGGGCAACCGGAAGTCGAGATCCTCGGCGTCGATCCCGACTCCCGCACGGGAGCTCGCGCCCTCGACGAGGGGGTCATCGATCGCTTCGACGCCGGGGGCGAAGGCCTCCTTCCCGACGCCGCCACGGTGGTCTACGCGGGTCCGCTCCGAGCCATGTTCGGGGTGATGGAGGACCACGCGCCCCGCATTGCGCCCGACGCCCTGGTGACCGACCTGGTCTCGCTCAATGCCCCGGTGCTGGAGCGTGCCCGCGCCCTGGGCCTGGCGGACCGCTTCATTTCGGCTCACCCCATGTGCGGGTCCGAGGCTTCGGGATACGGGGCTTCCGATGGGGCGCTCTACCAGGGGGCCACCATCCACCTGTCCGCCGACCCGGAGACCCGGGAGTCCCGGGGCGGGGAAGGGGTGGCATTCTGGAGCTCGGTGGGCGGGGTGCCCGACTGGATCGACGCACGGGAGCACGATCGGACGATGGCGTGGGTCTCCCATCTGCCGCAGCTCGTCTCGAATGCCCTCGCGGGGGCCCTCCATGCGGCGGGGATCCAGCCCGGGCAACTGGGACCCGGCGCCCGCCAGATGACCCGCCTCGCCGGATCCTCCCCGGAGATGTGGAAGGATCTCCTCGATGCGTCGGCTCCCGTGACCGGCACCGGCCTCACCTCGGTGGCACGGGGCCTTCAGGTAGTGGCCGACCTCCTGGCCCGCCGGGACCTGGACCGGATCGTCGAGTTCATGGAGCTCACCCGGGAGTGGCGAACCGGCGAGGCCGAGACAGGTGGCGTTCCCGGTGAACGGAGGGAGCACGCACCATGATCCGGATCCCCGGAGACAAGTCCATCAGCCATCGGGCCCTCCTTTTTTCGGCCATTGCACGGGGCCGCAGCCGGATCCGGGGACTCCTCCCGGGCGCCGACTGCAGGGCCACTGCCGAGGCGCTCCGCACCCTCGGGGTCTCGATCCCGACCCTTCCCGGCGACGGGAGCGAGATCGTCGTGGAGGGTGTGGGGATCGAGGGCCTCCTTCGCCGCCCCGAGGGGGTCATCGACTGCGGGAACTCCGGGACGACCGCCCGGCTCCTCCTGGGGCTCCTGTCCGGCGCGGGCGTCCGGGTGGTCCTCACCGGCGACGCCTCTCTCCGCTCCCGTCCCATGGGTCGGGTCACCGAGCCGCTGGAGCGGGCGGGGGCGAGCTTCGAGTGGCTCGAGGAGCCCGGGCGCCTTCCGGTGCGGGTCTCGGGAACGGTGGTGGAGGCCATCGACCACGCCTCTCCTGTGGCGTCGGCTCAGGTGAAGAGTGCGCTCCTCCTGGCCGGCCTCGCGGCAGGTGTGCCGGTGACGGTCACCGAGCCCGGACGGTCCCGGGACCATACCGAGCGGATGCTCCGCCGGTGTGGAGCCCGGGTCACCGAGGGTTGGTCCGGCGATCTCTGGCAGGTGGACCTGGGGGTGGAGCGCGCGGGGGAGGCACTCGAGCCCCTCGACCTGGAGGTACCCGGAGACCCCTCCTCGGCCATTTTCCCCATGACCCTGGCCATCCTGGGCGGGGTGCGGGGGGGCAGGACGGGGGCGTCGCCCCTGGAGCTCAAGGGGATCGGGGTCAATCCGACCCGGATCGGGGCCCTTCATGTGCTGGAGCGGATGGGTGCCCGGGTGGAGCGGAGTGATGAGAAGCCGACGGCGGCAGACTCCCATGAGCCGGTGGCCGACCTCCTCATCCATCCCGGGGCGCTGGAAGGGACCACCATCGAGGGCTCGGTGATCCCCTCCCTCATCGACGAACTCCCCATTCTCGCCGTGGCGGGTGCACGCGCACAGGGGAGAACGGTGATCCGGAATGCAGAGGAGCTCCGGGTGAAGGAGTCGGACCGGATCGAGGCGCTTGTCCGGAACTTCACGGCGCTGGGGGTCGAGGTGGAGGACTTTCCGGACGGCCTTTCCATCGAGGGATCCGACCGGGCTCTCAGCGGCCAGGTCCGGGGGTACCACGACCACCGCATCGCCATGGCCTTTGCGGTCCTGGGTGCTCTTCCCGAGAACCGGATCCGGATCGATGATCCCTCGCTGGTGGAGGTGAGCTACCCGGATTTCTGGGACGCCCTGGATCGGCTCACGGGAAGGGAATCGGTGGGACGGCCACCGGTGGTGACCCTCGATGGACCCGCGGGCTCCGGAAAGTCATCGACGGCGCGCGCGGTGGCGGAGGCCCTCGGCGCCCGCCATCTCGACTCGGGAGCCCTCTTTCGCGCCGTGACCCTGGGGCTTCTGGAGAAGGGCTATCCCGAAACGGAGTGGGGTGCCCTCACCCTCTCCGACATCGAAGGACTGAAGGTGGGCGTCGAGGCCGAGGAGGGCCGGTTCAGGCCCACCATCGGTGGGAGGTCGGTGGGCGCCGCCATCCGGAGTGCACGGGTGACCGAGCGGGTCCCCCGCACGGCGCGGATCCCCGCGGTTCGAGAATGGCTCCTCCAGTTGCAGCGGAGGGTGGGGCGGAATGGAGGGGTCGTGGTGGATGGCCGGGACACAGGGACCGTGGTCTTTCCCGACGCCGAGGTAAAGATCTTTCTCACCGCGACCTTGCAGGAGCGGGCGCGGCGGCGGCTCCTCCAGGAGGGAGAGGAGCCCTCTCCCGAAGGGATCGAGGCGGAATCGAAGCGACTGGCCCAACGGGACCACCAGGACGAGAACCGCAAGATCGCGCCCCTTCGCAGGCCCGACGACGCCATCGTCATCGACACCACCGGGCTCGACTTCGACGACCAGGTGCGAACGATCGTGGAAACGGTGCGGTCGGCGGGGGACAGGGGTTGACCGGGCTCGGCACGGACCGGTAGTTTACACGTCTCCCCCGGAACCGCTGTGCGGTCCGGAACATCGATTCACCAGGACCGCCGCATGGCGTCCGCTGGCCCTTGTCGCCCTCCCGGGTGATGAGGAGAGAAAAAAACGCCCTCCATGACCAACCAGACTGACCCGGACACCCGCTCCACCGACGAATCCTCTCTCGAGGAAATGGTCGAAGATCCCTCCGCCGTCATTACCGTCGATCCCGAAGAGGTCGATCGAGACGCCCCCCGTGTGGGCATCTCCCCCGAACTCTCCATGGATCCGTACGGCGACGAGGACCTCGACATGTCTCGCGACGACTTCGCGAGCATCCTTGCCGAGTTCGACGACGACCTCCAGGACGTCCGCGAAGGCGACATCGTCAACGCGAAGATCCTGAAGCTCACCGAGAACTCGGTGATCCTCGAGTTCGGCTTCAAGTCGGAGGGCTCGGTGCCCCTCGACGAGTTCAAGGAGCCCGACACCCTGGCCGTGGGTGACGAGGTCGAGGTCCTTCTGGAGAGCCTCGAAGATGACGACGGGGTCGTCGTCCTCTCGAAGCGCAAGGCCGACTTCCTGCGGGTGTGGGAGAAGATCCGCGCCGCGCACGATGCCGACAAGCCGGTCAAGGGAACCCTCGCCCGCAAGATCAAGGGTGGCGTCACCGTGGACCTCATGGGGGTCGACGCCTTCCTCCCGGGTTCGCAGATCGCGCTCCGCCGGGTCCCGAACATCGAGGACCTCATTGGCGAGACGTACTCCTTCAAGATCATCAAGCTGAACAAGCGTCGGCGGAATATCGTCGTTTCGCGCCGGGTGATCCTCGAGGGCGAGCGCGAGAAGAAGCGCGACACCCTGGTGAAGGAGCTCCTGGTGGGCCAGGTGCGACAGGGAACCGTCAAGAACATCACCGACTTCGGTGCCTTCA
>SLSF01000147.1 GCA_007130605.1 Gemmatimonadota bacterium
GGAGGTCGATTCCGTCGGACTACTCGTCCTCTTCCGTCGGACGACGGGAGATGAGAACCGGGATTTCCGCGCCCCGGATCACCTTGTCGGCGACGCTTCCGAGGATCAGTCGCGATGCGCCGCCTCGCCCTCGGGTGGCCACCGAGACGAGATCGGCATTTTCGTCCTTCAGATGCTCGAGGATCCCCTGCCCCGCGTCATTGGCCACACGAACCCGTGTCTCCACCGAGCGACACCTGGCCGATACCCGCTCGGCGACACCCGCCAGGTACTTCTCGGCCTTTTCCTTCCGCGTCTCCATGAGGTTGCTTTCCTCGATGGCATGGGGGATATAGGTGGTGGCCAGGGGGAAGGGCTCATGGATCACCATGACCAGGCTCACATCGGTCTCCGCCGGGTCGAAGAGGGGGGCGACATGGTCGACCGCCAGCTCACCGGGCCTGGAGCCATCGAGGGGAATGACCACCTTGCGGGGAATCCCCCCTGCGAAGGCCGGCCCGGTCCGCTTGTTCCGGAGGAGGAGGAGCGGGTGGTTCGACCGTCGGATCAGCGCATCGGCGACACTTCCGAGCCATGCGCGCTGCCATGCGCCTCGGCCGTGCGTCGTGAGCACGATGAGGTCGGCGCCCGCCTGGGTCGCCAGGCGTTCCAGTGTCCGGGAGACGGGTCCACTCCGGACATGGGTCCCGACCTCGGCGAGCTCGAGTTCGGCCGCACGCTCCTGGAGGTAGGATTCGGCGCGCCCCTCCTCCTCCTCGAACCAGCGGGTCAGAAGCTCTCCATCGCCACTCGCCAGGGGGACCGGGGGAAGATCGGAGACCACCGAAGCCAGGTCGAGTCCGGCGTCGAAACGCTGGGCGAGCGCCACTGCGGTTGGAAGGGCGATCTCGGCGAAGTCGGAGCCGTCGAGGGGCACGAATATGCGGTTCATTGAGGGTTCTCCCGATGTCGTCGGTTCGGATGGGTGGAGTGTGCGACGGCAATCTAGATATGCACGTCTCGTGCCGACAGCACCGCCGGCTGGATGTTGAAGAACGGCGGGGGAAAGTGCCGCGGGATGCGGCCCTGGATCAGACAGAGTGGCACCTGCTGTGACAAAATGTCCCCCTATGCCGGATGGGAACCCAATCCCTTCTCCTGCGATATCACCCGTCGGTCCATTTCACTCCCCCTTCCCGAGAAATGAACACCTTGGCCTACCTTCCCGCGAGGCTCCTCGCCCTTCTTTCCCTGGCTGCACTGGTATCCATGGGACCTGGAGCGCTATCCGGTTCCGACCGGGGAGCGGTGTGGGAGGGGGTGAGGACGAGCGCCGACACCCTCGAGGTGGTGGGGCGGGTCGTGGACCGGGAGGGAGAGGGGGTCGCATGGGCACGGGTTCAGATCGTCGACGAGGGGCGGGTTCTGGCCGGCGCCAGTTCGGAAGCCGATGGACACTTCCGGGTCATGGCCCGGGGTTGGAGACTCGTGGACCCCGTCCTCCGGGTGGAACGGATGGGATTCGCCCCGCTCGAGGAGGCATTACCGCGGGAGGGCGCTCTGGAGCGGATCCTGGTTCTCGATTCTGCGCCCATCGCCCTTCCTGCCCTCGAGGTCAGTGGTGGGACAGCCGCCTGCGAGGCGCCGGAGACGCGGACGGGAACGGACTTCCTCGAGCGGGCGACAGAACTGCACACCCTGGACCTGGACACCCTCGGCGTGGCCTCGTATACCCTGGCCCGCACCGATACCCTCCCCGAGGGGATCGTGGTGGATCGATCCCATGTGAGCGACGAGTCGCTGGAACCGGGACAGCGGAGTTCCGCACCACTCCTCCGGATCTCCTGGGAGCGGAGGGTCGACCGGGAGGGATATGCCTTCCCGGTGCGACGCACTCACCGGAACGGGTCGTACGACTCCTGGTCCTACGCGCCCCTGGAGGCGGATTTCTCCGGACACTTCCTCTCGGAGGGCTTCCGTGGCCTGCACCATCTCTCCCCCCCCGAGCCACATCTGGACGGAGGGTGGGACATCGATTTCTGTCCCAGAGATGACTCCAGGCCGGGCCTGCAGGGCCGCCTCACTTTCACCGCCGACACCCTTCTCCTCCGGGCAGAATGGAGATTCGTCACGCCTGAACCCCATGAGGGTGCGGGAGGTCGTATTTCCTTCCCTGCCGTGGACCACGACGGAACGGTCCGGCTCCTCCCCGACGAGTCGCTGACCTGGCGCAGGTTGCCCGATGGGAGCCTTCAGCGCCGAGCACAGTGGTACGAGGGGTGGATCCTCTCCGCAGGAGACTCGGTCCCCTTCCTGCCGGGGCGGAATTCCGGTGGGTGAGGTGGGGGATTCGGCCCCTCCGGGGGAGGCCCGTGGATTCGACGGGCCCGAACTCCGCTCCCTCCAGGTGGATCCGGCGTGGGTGGATCTCCGGATCCGCGAACTTCGACGGTCCCGAAGCGAGGGCGGGCCAGCCTCCCGCAAGGAGATGGCTGCCCTCATCCCCCTCCTGGACCTGACGACGCTCCGTGGCGGCGACACCCGACAGAGCGTGCGCACCCTCTGTGGGGTCGCCCGGTCTCCCCTTCCCCGACAGACCCTGGCCGAGGTGGGTGGCCCGGAGCGGACCCCGGCTGCGGTCTGTGTTCATCAGGCCTTCATCTCGACGGCACGGGAGGCCCTCGACGGAAGTGAGGTCCGGGTCGCCACCGTGGCGGCAGGCTTCCCGCACGCCCTCTCCTCGCGACGGACTCGCATTCTCGACGTGGAGGAAGCGGTCGCCGCCGGTGCCGACGAGGTCGACGTGGTCTTCCCGCGCTTCCTCGCGCTGGAGGAGCGGTGGGAGGAGCTCTACGCGGACCTGGTGGCGCTCCGTACCGCCGCCGGGACGAAGACAGTGAAGGTCATCCTCGCCACCGGCGAGCTGGGCGGTTTCACGGGTATCGCACGGGCTTCCCGTGTGGCGCTCCAGGCGGGAGCCGACTTCATCAAGACCTCCACCGGGATGGAGTCGGTGAACGCCACGGTGGAGGCCGGGCTCATCATGGCCCGCGAGATCCGTTCCTTCCACGAGCGGACCGGAGTCCGTGCCGGCCTCAAGCCGGCGGGAGGGATCGGCGACCCGGAGGTGGCGCTCCTCTGGCTCCACCTGGTCCGGGAGGAACTCGGGGAGGAGTGGTTGAACCCGGAGCACTTCCGATTCGGAGCGTCGTCCCTTCTCGAAACCCTCGCGGGACGACTGACGCCCGGGTGATTCGGAGGATCAGCGCCGAACGAAGGACCGCTCAAACGGTGTCACCACCACGAGATTGACTCGATCCCCGGGGCCCGCCGTCCCCCCCATGATGATGGCCTGTCGGGCCACGAAGGGGTCGATCTGGAAGCGGATCTCCTGGTACTCGGGCCAGGGCACCGCCACCTGGCGGTTCGACCGTGCACTGACCACCCCGATGGAATGTCGGTCACCCGGTCCGCGCACCTCCACACGCACGTCATCCTGGGTCGTGTTCTCGACGAGGACGAGGAGAGATCGCTCCGATGCGGCGGCGAAGGGGTCCGAACGGAACCCCTGTCCCAGCGTGGCGCACCCCACGAGAAGTGGGAGCAGGCACGCCACAATCCAGGATTTTCTCAACCCTTCCTCCTTATGGTCGTCCCGAGGGTGACCGGGTCAGCGCTTCACTCGGGCGATCGCCTCGATTTCCACATCGACGGATCGCGGCAGAGCGGCGGCCTGAACGCAGGCACGGGCGGGACGATGGTCTCCGAAGTATTCCGCGTAGATCTGATTCATGGCAGAGAAGTCGGCCATGTCTGAGAGAAACACCGTAGTCTTCACGACGGTTCCGAGAGAGCCTCCCGCCGCCTCGAGTACGGCACGAAGATTCCGGAACACCCGGTGGGTCTGGCCCTCGATCCCACCGGTGGCGAGTTCGCCGGATTCCGGATCCAGGGGGATCTGGCCCGAGACATAGATCCAGCCGTCGCTCACCATCGCCTGCGAGTAGGGCCCGATGGCGGCGGGAGCGTCAGGGGTGGCAATCGGCTTCATGTCAGTCATGTCAAGTTCTTTCCTGGCAGTGAGTTGTGGTGTGTGTAAAAAGTCAGAGCCTCGAACCCTCGAGGTCGTCCCCCCCATGGAACGGCATCCTTCCCCGGGCGGGAAGCTGGAGCCACCCCGGGGCCCGGTCGCCCTCGACGACCCGAAGTCGGTCCTGGAGGTTCACCGAAACGCAGACATGGTTGGGGATGATCCGGACCCGACTGTCGATCTCCGGGGGCTCCACCTCCAATCCAAGCTCGATGATTCCATGTTCCTCGGAAAGGGCACGCAGCCGGGCGCCCGGAAGGTCCGGTAGGAGGCCGTATCCCGCTCCCCCGCCCCGGAACTCCTCCTTTGAGAGCGCCTTCGACCCGGCATCGACCACCAGGTGGCCCGGCCGGGCAACGCTGACCACCGAGGCCTCGACCCAGTAGGCCACATCGGATGGCCGGGCCACGCCGAGTTCCACCATGTCGCGGTCGTGAAAGATGCAGGTCCCCGGACGAATTTCCGTGACCCCCTCGAAGAGATGGCTCTCGTAGAGGGTGGGGGTCGAGCCCCCACTCACCACCTTTGGCGGCAGCTCCGAGGACTCGAGGATCTCGAGGAAGGCGCCCAGTCGCTCCGATGCGGCCCGAATCCCTTCCATGCGCTCGGGCAGCTTCGACCGGACCTGGCCCGGATAGAAGAGGATTCCCTCCCAGGTCAGGGGTGCGCCCAGATCCGGGACGAGGCGAGCGAGTCGGAGTGCTTCCTCCGGGGAATGGACCCCGACCCGTCCCATTCCCACATCCACCTCCACCAGGATCCCCACCGGCCGTGCCGCGGCGGCAGCGGCTCGAGCCAGGTGTCGAAGTGCCGCCTCGGAGTCGATGGCGACCTTGAGGTGCACCCGGGAGGGGAGTGTCATGATCCGGGCGGCCTTCGGGCCCACCGGGGGATGAGCAAGGAGGAGGTCGTCGGAGACCTGCGCCATCACCTCCGCCTCCCTCGGCGTGGCGACGGTGAGACCGTGCGCGCCCGCCTCCAGCTGGAGCCGGGCGAGGACGGGACTCTTGTGGGTCTTGACGTGGGGCCGCCACCGGAGCCCATGTGCATGAATGTAGGACTTCACTCGTTCAAGATTTGAACGGACCCGCCCCAGGTCGATGGTGGCGAAAGGGGTTTCGGAAGCGAGGTCCCGGCGGGGTGAACGCATGGAAACGAAGGTGAAGGGAATGGGGTTCGAAATGGTTCGCGGTTCGACGGACGAGGGCCTATCTTGCCGGAGCGTGGCCCGCAGGGCAATGGAGGAGGGCGATTCGGTCCGCGGGACCCCCCCTGCGACCGTGGGGGTAGGAACGGACGACTCCCCTCATTCGGCCGGGCGATCCCATGTTTCGCCCGGGAGAGGGAACTTTGCGACAAAGGGTTGATTCATGAATTCGAGGCACCACAGATCCTCGAGAGCCGCCGCGCTCGGACGCTGGCTGGTGCCGGCGCTCGCCTTCATCTTCCTGCTCCCGGTTGCCGCCGATGCGCAGTACTTCGGCCGGAACAAGGTCCAGTACGATGATTTCGACTTCCGGATCGTCACCACGCCCCACTTCGACATCCACTACTACTCCGACCAGGAAGAGGTCATCGAGGACCTCAGTCGGATGTCGGAGCGCTGGTACGAACGCCTCGCCCGTCTCTTTCAGCATGAGTTCGAGGCGCGGAAGCCACTGATCTTCTACGCCGACCACCCGGACTTCCAGCAGACCAACACCATCGGCGGGATGATCGGCGAGGGGACGGGTGGAGTGACCGAGGGCCTCAAGAACCGGGTGGTCATGCCCATCTCGAGCTCGTACGCCTCCACCGACCACGTCCTCGGGCACGAACTCGTTCACGCCTTCCAGTTCAATATCGCCCAATCCAGGCGTGGTGGCGGCATGCAGGGGCTCATGACCCTTCCCCTCTGGATGGTGGAGGGGATGGCGGAGTATCTCTCCCTGGGACGAGAGGATCCCCTCACGGCGATGTGGCTCCGGGACGCCCTCCTGAGGGATGACTTCCCCACCCTCATCGACCTCACCCGGGAGTCCCGCTTCTTCCCCTACCGCTTCGGTCACGCCTTCTGGACCTATGTGGGAGGGGAGTATGGTGACGACGCCGCGATTCGGCTCTTCCGGTCCTCCCTCCGGATCGGATGGCAGCCGGCGGTGCAGCAGGTGCTCGGCGTAAGCCACGACACCCTGTCCGCTCGTTGGAAGTCCGCGGCCGAGGAGCACTACGGTCCGCTCATGGAGGACCGGACCTCCCCCGGTGAGGCCGGAACGCTCCTGCTTTCCCCTGCCACAGGGGCCGGTCGCCAGAATGTGGCGCCCTCCATCTCGCCGGACGGATCCAAGCTCGTCTTCCTGTCGGAGAAGGACCTCTTCTCCTTCGATCTCTTCCTGGCCGATGCGCAGACCGGTGAGATCATCCGGACCCTGTCGAGCGGGACCTCGGACCCGCACTTCGACGCAATGCGCTTCATCGACTCCTCGGGGGCCTGGTCTCCCGACGGCGACCGCATCGCCTTCGTGGTCTTTGCCAATGGCCGAAACGAGATCGTCATCGTCGACACCGAGCGGGGCCGGGTGCAGGAACGACTCCAGGTGCCACGCGAGATCGGGGAGATCACGGGGCCCATGTTCGACCCCCGGGGCGAACGGCTCGTCTTCTCGGGACAGGCCCGGGGCGCCACCGATCTCTACCTCATGGACCTCGAAACCCATGATGTCATCTCGCTCACCCGGGATCGACATTCGGCGCTCCAGCCGGTCTTCTCCCCCGACGGGAGCCGGATCGCATTCGTGACCGACCGGGGACCCGAAACCGACTTCTCCCGCCTGGTCTTCTCGAAGCAGCGGATCGCCATGCTCGACCTGGATGACCACTCCATCGAGACCCTGGAGATCTTCGGGAATGTGCGGCACAGCAATCCGCAGTTCACTCCGGACGGCGAGGGCCTCTACTTCATTTCGGACCCGGATGGGTTCAGTGACATTTACCGGATGGAGCTCGCCACGGGCGAAGTTCAGCGGGTGACGAACCTTGCCACGGGGGTGACGGGGATCACGGCCATGTCTCCCGCCATGTCGGTGTCGCGGGAAACGGGGACCGTCGTCTTCTCGGTCTTCGACGAGTTCGAGTACCATGTCTACTCGGCGGACTCACGGGACATGCCGGGGGCACCCACCGTGGTCGCCGACATGGACCGCGAGGGCCGCATGCTCCCGGTGGGAGATTCTCCCCTTCCCTCTCGGATCCTCGCGTACCTGGACGATCCCGACACCACCCTTCCGTCGGAGGGCCTCTTCACCCCGGCCACCAGCCGGGAGTATGACCGGTCCCTTTCGCTGGACTTCATCACCCAGCCCTCGGTTTCGGTCGGTGCGGACCGGTTCGGCACCTTCGTCGGCGGCTCGGTGGTCGCCTTCTTCTCCGACATGCTCGGAGACCGGAACCTCGGGGTTGCGGTGGACGCCAACGGGACCCTGAAGGACCTGGGAGCCCAGTTCGTTTACCAGAACCTCGAAAACCGAATGAACTGGGGGGTCGGAGGTGGAAGGATCTCGAACCTCTGGATCGGGCAGGGCTACCGAGTCGGCGACGAGGGTTTCGAGTATATCCGCCAGTGGGTACGTCTTTTCCGAACCCAGGCGTTCGGCTTGAGCTCCTATGCGCTGAACCAGAACCGCCGCTTCGACTTCACCGCAGGTGTCACCCGGTTCTCGTATGACATCGAGGAGGAGGTCTTCCCCCTCGGTCCGGGGGGACAGCCCGTCGACTACATCCGTCGGGATCGGTCCGACCTGGTGCCCGATGCCATCAACATGGTCGAGGCGTCGGTGGCCTATGTGGGGGACAACTCCTTCTTCGGCTTCACCTCGCCCGTCCGGGGGCACCGCTTCCGTTACGAGGTCGGACAGACCCTGGGTACGGTGGACTTCACCAGTGTGACCGTCGACCATCGACGCTACATGTCGCCGACGAGCAACCTGACCTTCGCGGTTCGGGGAATGCACCTGGGTCGATACGGCTCCACGATCGACGACATGGAGACACAGATGGTTCTCCGTCCCTTCAACCTGGGATGGGAGACCATCATGCGTGGGTACGCCGCCCACACCTTCGAGCGGGATGAATGCATCGTCAGCTTCGATCCCGATGCGTCGACCATCAGCAGTTGCCCGGCCTTCGAACGGCTGGAGGGGAACCGGATCGCGGTCGTGAATGTCGAGGCCCGGATCCCCCTGGTGGGAACGGACCAGTACGGTCTGCTGGACTTCGGATTCATTCCCACCGAACTCGTCTTCTTCAACGATGTGGGCCTGGCGTGGGACTCCAACCGCGAGCCCACCCTCGAATTCAACCGGACAACCTCCGAACGGGTTCCGGTGATGAGCACGGGTGTGGGGGCACGCTTCAATGTGCTGGGCTTCCTCATCATGGAGGCCTACTACGCCTA
>SLSF01000006.1 GCA_007130605.1 Gemmatimonadota bacterium
CTCTCGGAGCGGACCCTCGCCATCATCGTCTACTCCCTGACGGCGGTGGTGACCCTCCTGGTGGTGATCCTCGTATCCTTCCGCCAGATCCTGGTCATCGAGGGGCTCGACGTCTCGCGCCTTCCGGCGCTCCATGCGGCGATGAATGGGACGTGTGCGCTACTTCTGGTGATGGGAGTCATCCTGATAAGACAGGGAAAGGTCGGATGGCACCGGACCGCCATGGTGGGCGCCTTCACCCTCTCGGCGCTCTTCCTCATCTCGTACGTCGTGTACCACTCCCAGAGTCCGGGGGCGACCTTCGGCGGGGAGGGGTGGATCCGGCCCGTCTACTTCACCATCCTGGTCTCCCACATCGCCCTGGCGCCCATCATCCTCCCCCTGGCCCTCTACACGGTGATCCGGGCCCTCCGGGGGGAGTTCGACCGTCACCGCGGGGTGGCGCGGTGGGCTTTTCCGGTCTGGCTCTACGTGGCGGTGACCGGGGTCCTCGTCTACCTCTTCATGGCGCCGTACTACGGGTGAGGAGGGCGCGGGTCACCTCCGTGTCGGGGTGGTCCGGCCCCAGGACCTCCTCGCGGGCGGCCAGCGTCTCCTCGAGGATCTCCCGGGCCCGGTCCAGATCTCCGGATTCCAGGTAGAGCCGACCCAGGTTGGTGCGGAAGGTCAGGTAGCCCGGAGTGCCGGTGAGTCCCGCCTCTTCGAAGATTTCGATGCCGGCCAGGTAGTGGGCCTCGGCCTCGGTCCAGTCGCCCCGATTCTGGAGTGCCCGGGCCAGGTTGTTCCGGGCCACCGCCACCTGTGTCGAGTTCGGCCCCGTCCGTGCGATCCGGCGCTCCAGGAGGTCGGAGAGGACCTGGATGGCCTCCTCGGTGCGGCCGGTGTCCCGGTAGAGGTTGCCCAGGGTATTCAGCGAGAGCTCGACCTGCCCGCCGTCTCCATACACCGCCTCGCGGATTGCGAGGCTTTCCCGGACCAGGGCCTCGGCCTCGTCATACTCCCCCAGATTCCGGAGGAGGACCGAGAGGTTCTGCAGGGTGTTGGCCAGGGTCGGATGTCGATCTCCCAGATTCCTCCGGTGGAGTTCGATGGAGGTCCGAAAGGAGGCCTCGGCGGCTTCCCGGTCTCCGGCCCTCTGCTGTGCCATCCCCAGCACATTGTAGGTGACGCCCCGGCCCCGATCGTACTCGGGACTGCCGTCCATGAGTTCGATGGCCCGCTCCAGCGCCTCGATGGCCTCGTGCGGGCGGTTCATGGTCTGCAGGAGATTTCCCAGATTCGAATAGGGAGTGGTCAGGATCGATTCGGGTTCGCCCTCCGCCACGAGCGATTCCCGGAGCTCGATGGCCCGCCTGAAGCCCTCCTCCGCCTCGGTGCCCCGGCCGGCCCTCTGGTGGTTCAGGGCAAGGATATTGAGGATCGAAGTGTAGAGGATGGACCGCTCTCCCTCGACGTCGCGGATGAGGTCCAGCGCCTCCTCGCCCACCGCGTCCGCCTCATCCACCCGCCCTGCCTGGCTCAGGGCGGCGGCGAGACGCTCCATGGCCCGGACCCGGCCCTGGGGATCGTCTTCGAACCCACCGTCGACCTCGAGGGCCCGCTCAGCCAGCGGGATCGCGTCCGCAGCGGTCCCCAGGGCCAGGTACGACTGCGCCATCACCGAGAGGATTCCCGCCTGGAGCACCGGATCTCCCGGCAGCTCCGTCTCGGCCCGTTCCACCCCTCGCTCCAGCACTGTCCGGACCGTGGTCGTGTCACCCATGGGCTCCCCGGGGAGGGCGAAGAGGCCGGTCAGGAAGTCTGTGACCTCCTCCGCCGTGCGGGTCTGGGCCTGGGCCCGGTCCCGCTCCCGCGCCAGCTCGGCGGCGTACCGGTTGACCGTCGTCGTGTAGAGGAGGGCGCCCAGGAGGACGACGACGAGGGCGGCGGTCTGCCAGGGGTTGCGGCGGACCACCTTCCGGAGGCGGTAGAGGGGACCATCGGCGTGGGCCGACACCGGACGGTCCTCCAGGTAGGCGCGGATGTCTGCGGCCAGCGACTCGGCGCCGGCGTACCGTTCCTCCGGCTCCTTCCGGAGGCCCTTGAGGAGGATCGCCTCCAGGTCCCCCTTCAGCCGGGGCTCGACGGGACGGGGGGGATCATCACAGATGGCCCGCTGGAGCTGGACGATGGTGGCGTCCCGGCCCGCATCGTAGGGCGAACGCCCATTGAGGAGCCGGTAGAGTAGGTGGGAAAGCTGGTAGACATCCGTCGCCGTGGTGGCCGGCTTTCCCAGGAGCTGCTCCGGGGTCGCGTACTCGGGGGTGAAGAGTCGGACCCCCGTCCCCGTCAGATGCTGGTCCTCGGTATTTCCAGAGAGGAGCTTGGCGATTCCGAAGTCCAGGAGGCGGATCTTGCCCTCGCGGTCCACCAGGACATTCCCCGGCTTCAGGTCGCGGTGGATGATGAGGCGCCGGTGGGCGTACTGCACCGCGTCACACAACTGGAGGAAGAGCTCCAGGATCTCGTCCTGCGAACGCCCCTGGCAGTAGTCGGTGATGGGGACTCCGTCCACATAGGTCAGGACGAGCCAGGGCCGACCATCTTCCGTGGAGCCGCCATCCAGGAGCCGGGCGATGTACGGGTGCTCCAGGGAGGCGAGGATCTGCCGCTCCGCCTCGAAGCGCTTGAGGACCTCGTCGGTGTCGACGCCCCGCCTCAGGACCTTGAGGGCGACCTCCTTCTTGAAGTCTCCCTCCCGCTCGGCCAGGTAGAGGGTCCCCCATCCGCCCCGCCCGATGACCCGCCCGATCCGGTACCGTCCGATCCGGGTCCCGGGCTTCAGGTCTCCCTCGTCCAGAACCGCCGAGACCCGCCCGATGTGCTCCGAGGGAAGGGAGATGAGTCGGGCCTCGAAGTCGTCCCCCGAGTCCTCGGTGAAGCGGAGGAGGCGACGGACCTCATGGGCGAGGTCCGGGTCCTCCGCCTCGATCTCGAGGAGACGGGGCTCCCGTTCGTCCGGCGGGAGGTCCAGGACCTGGACGAAGGCCTGGTCGACCGTTCGCTCCCAATCCCCTGACATCTACTGGGCCAGGTCCCGGTAGAGGTACGCCCGGGCCCGTGCCCAGTCCCGTTCCACCGTGCGGGTGCTCACCTCGAGGGCTTCGCCGATCTCCTCGGCGGTCATCCCCCCGAAGACCTTGCACTCCACGACGCGCTCCAGGCGGGGGTCGAGCTGCCCCAGCCGATCCATGGCATCGGCCAGCGCCACCATCTCCAGCGGCTCGGACTCGGAGATCGCCATCCGGGGCTCGAGGGTGACCGGCTCGATCCCACCACCCCGCTTCTCGGCCGAGCGCCGGCGGGCGTGGTCGATCAGGAGGTGACGCATGGCGCGCGACGCGATGGCGAAGAAGTGGGACCGACTCCGGCAGGGTCCCGGGTCGGTGCCCACCAGGGAGAGGTACGACTCGTGGACCAGCGCCGTCGTATTGAGGGTGTGGCCCACCCGCTCCTTGCGGAGATGGTTGCGGGCGATACGCTTGAGCTGTTCGAGCACGAGGGGATAGATCCGGTCCAGGACCCGATCATCTCCATCGTTCAGCTCCATCAGGAGCGCCGTGACCTCCCCCGGTGGGGGGATGGATGGACGGGGGGATTCATCGCTCATCATCCACTCACCCTACGTCCCGAGGCCCACCATGTCCAGAAGGAGGAGGGCATTCTTCGAGGTGGCCGGGCCCTCGCGGAGGCGGTGGTCGAAGGAGAGGGTCCGCTTCCCGTCCTTTTCGAGGACATCCTCCCGCAGGTGGACTTCGGTGAGGGCATCGGCAATCGCCGGCTCCCGCCCCAGCGTCAGGTCATGGGTGCTCACCGCGCCGATGGCCCCGGCGTCGATGAGATGCCGGAGGATGATCCGGGCGGCGATCCGGCGTTCGGCGGTGTTCGTCCCCTGAAGGATCTCGTCGAGGAGGACGAGGGTCGGGCGGCTCCGGGCGCCCTCCACGACGTCGCGGAGACGATGGAGCTCCGCCAGGAAGAAGGAGACCCCCTGCGAGAGGGAGTCCTGGATCCGCATCGAGGTGAAGGGCTCGATGGGCGGGGTCCGAAGATGGTTCGCCGCCACCGGTCCCCCCATGAGGAAGAGGACCTGGTTCGCCCCGATGGCCCGGAGGAGCGTGCTCTTTCCGGACATGTTGGACCCGGTGACCAGGAGGAGGCCGCCGGGGTCCGGGACCTCCACGTCGTTGGGCACCGCCTCGTCCGGGGGAAGGAGGGGGTGCCGGAGCTCCCGTGCGACGATCCCGCCCTCTCCCGCCTCCCCGAAAGACCAGGAGGGATGATCGAAACGGAGGACGGCGAGGGAGACCAGGAGTTCGAGCTCGCCCAGGGTGGTGATCCAGCCATCGACCTTGTCTCCCCACCGGTCCCGCCAGCGCTCGAGGCGCTCCAGGTGGTGGATGTCCCACGCGAAGAGGGCGGCGAGGGGGAAGTGGGTCAGCCCCGACCGGCGGACCCCGGCCCAGTCCGTGACCCGTCGCAGCGCCCGGAGGGCGTCGGCGGCCTCGGGGTCGACCTGGACCACCTCGGTCTCGGCGGCCACGTCCAGCAACGCCGCCCACGACCGGAGGGCATCCTCACCTCCCTCCGCCGCATCGAAGCGGGTATGGGCCTCGAGGCTGATGCGACGATTGACCCAGAGGGTGACCACCAGGGTCAGGACCCAGAAGGGCGGCTGGAGCCAGCCCACGAGCCAGATCACGATGAGGGCCGGATTCAGGAGGGCGAGGGTCCGCGCCAGGGGAAGTGCCCACCGGCGCCCCTCGGACCACCCCTCGCCCCTGGCCCAGTCCAGGAAGGGGACGAGGGTCGAGGGCCTCGCCGGCCGGTCCCGGAGGCGGGCGGCGAGCTGGACCCGCTGGAGGAAGTCCGGGTCCTCCGCCAGGGTCCGGACGCCGTCCTCCCTGCGGGATCTCCGCGCTTCCCATCCGGGATCGGGCTCGCCGGGGAGGATGGGCTCGGAGAGGGCGGCGATGGCCGCGCCCGGATGGTCCGGGGGCGGATTGCGGGGCGCCAGGAGGGCGTGGCGAAGGGCGGCGCGGCCCGGGGCGGTGCGGACGGTGCCGAGAAGATGCCCCAGCGAGTTCGGACCGAGCATGGCCAGGTCCCCCGCCCAGGGATGGCCCGTCGGCTCCGGGCCCAGGTCGGGGCGGGGAAGGGCGTCGAACTCCCGTGCCAGGCGGGCCAGCCCCTCCCTCTGCAGAGCCTCCACCTCCTGCGCGCGGCGAATGGCCCGACGGGTGCGCCGGTGCCGGACCAGGAAGAAGACGAAGGCGGTGGCGGCCACGAGGGCCAGGCCCAGGAGGAGGGGCCACCAGCTGCGGGGCGACGTCTCCAGAAGGAGGAGGGGGATCACCGCCGCAAGGAAGGTCCAGGTCCGCCGGCGGGAGAGCCCCCCGAGGGCCTCCTGGAGCGACGCCGTACGGGCCTCGGCCTCGGCGAGGCGTTCGCGGTACCAGCTCATGACTGGAGCGCCTCCTCGAAGGAGCGGATGATCTCGGCCACCGACTCGATCCGGTGGATCTCACCCACCGACCGCCCCGCCTGCCAGAAGGCGTCGCGCCCCGACTCGTCCAGCGACGCCTTCCCCAGCTTCCGCATGGCCCGGAGGGTGTACCACGCCCGCATCCAGTGCCGGGTCTTCCGCCAGCGGAGGAGCCGGCGGGCGATGGGGCCGGCCTTCGTCCCCATGGCCCGGACGGTAGGCGTGTCCAGCACCGCCACCGGGACCCCCGTCAACGTCTCCGACCAGAGGATGTCGTCCTCGTCGGCGTCGACGATGGCCTCCTTGTAGGCGTCCGCCGCCCGGCATTCGTGGGTGGCGATGAAGCGGGTGCCCATCTGTACCCCGGCATAGCCCAGCTCCAGCGCCCTGCGGAAGCTCTCCGGGGAGCCGATCCCCCCTGCGCAGACCACGGGGAGCCCCAGGTCCCCAAGCTCGTCCATGAGGGCCTCCATGGGATGGGGACCCGGATGGCCCCCCGCCCGGCGGTTGACCCCGATGAGGCCGTCCACACCCGACTCGATCCCCTTCTCGGCCCACCGGCGCTCGGTGACGTCGTGGTAGACCTTGCCGCCCAGGGGGTGGACCTTCCGGACGACCCAGTCCGGCTTGCCCAGCGAGGTGATGAAGAAGCGGACCCCCTCCTCCAGCGCAATGTCGATCCATTCCTCCATCCGGGCCCGATACCGCTTGGAATTGCCCTCGATGAGGGCGTTCATGCCGACGGGGGCGTCCGTGAGGCTCCGGATGTACCGGATCCCCTCCCGGAAGTCGTGGCCATGGATGTAGGTCAGGGAAATCGGCTGGATGATCCCGATCCCCCCGGCCTCGGAGGCCGCCGCCACCAGCTCGGGGTTGGAGCAGGGGTACATGGCCCCGCAGATGAGGGGGAGGCGGATTCCGGCGTCGCGGGTGAGCGCGGTCTCTGGGGGCATGGGGATGTTGTGCGCGCCGGGCGGGAATGTGAAGGTAGAGGCTCGTTGAAGATCCCGAGAAGCCCTTCCCCGTGCAAGAGCGTGTCTTATGATGCTGGTTGGTATCGTCCTCCTCCTGGCCGGGGCCGAGGCCCTGGTCCGGGGGAGTGTGGCCCTGGCAGGGCGTGCCGGGGTCCCCCCCCTCATCGTGGGACTGACCCTCGTCTCCATCGGCACTTCGGCGCCCGAGGTGATGGTGACGGGCATCGCGGCGGTAGAGGGGAGCCCCGGGGTGGCCATGGGCAATGTGGTGGGCTCCAACATCTTCAATATCCTGGGGATCCTGGGGATCGCCGCGCTCTTCGGGGCCCTCCATGTCTCGCGGGCGGTGATTCGGCGGGATATCCCCCTCCTCATGGCGGTCTCCCTCCTGGTCCTGGGGCTGGCCGGCAGTGGGGTGGTGGCTCGCGGGGAGGGCCTTCTCCTCCTGGTCCTGGCCTTCGTCTACACCCTCCACCTGGCGGGGGCGGCGCTCAGAGAGGATGTGCCTCCCATCAAGCCCGCGGGAGGCGGGGTCCTTCGTGAGCTCTTCATGGCGGTGGGGGGGATCGCGGCCCTGGCGGTGGGTGCCCACTGGCTCGTGCGGGGTGCGGTGGATCTGGCCGGGGTCCTGGCGGTGCCGGAGCACCTGGTGGGGGTGACCATCGTCGCCGCGGGGACCTCGCTCCCCGAGCTGGCGACGACGGTGGCGGCGGCGCGGCGGGGAGAGGGCGATCTTGCAGTGGGCAACATCGTCGGATCCAATCTCTACAACCTCCTCCTGGTCCTGGGCGCAGGAGCGATGCTCTCGCCCACGGGCCTCCCCGTCGAGCCATCGGCCATCACCTTCGACCTCCCACTGATGCTGGTGGCGGCCTTCGCCCTCCTCCCCTTCGCCGCCACCGGCTTCCGGATCGACCGGTGGGAGGGCGTGGTCTTCCTCGTCCACTTCGTGGCCTACGTCGGGGTCCTGGTCGCAAGTGCGCTGGGACATGCGGTCCCCGACCTCCTCTTCCTCATCTTCCTCATTCCCCTTACCGTCATCACCATCGGCATCGTCGGAATTCGAGTGCGGAACAAGGTCAGGAGCAGCGAATGAGCAAGAAGTCGTCGGATTCCCGGATCGCAGTGGCGATCCTGGGCGCCACGGGGATGGTGGGCCAGCGGATGGTCCGGTTGCTGGCGGATCACCCCTGGTTCCGGATCGCGGCGCTGGCCGCGTCGGATCGGTCGGCCGGACAGCGGTACATGGACGCGGTGGACTGGCGTCAGGAGGTCCGCATCCCCGAGTCGGTTCGGGAGATGGAGGTCCGTCGCTGCGAACCGATGGCGGGGATCTCGCTGGCCCTCTCGGCCCTCGATGCCTCGGTGGCGGGTGCCATCGAGACCGACTTCGCCCGGGCCGGGGTCCTCGTGGTCTCCAATGCCCGGAGCCACCGGATGGCGGGGGATGTCCCCCTCCTCATCCCCGAGATCAACCCCGGGCATCTTCAGCTTCTGGATGTGCAGGACGTCCCCGAGGGCGCCGGGATCATCACCAACCCCAACTGTTCGACCATCGGGCTCGCCATGGTCCTGGGGCCACTCCATCGGACCTTCGGGGTCGAGGGGGTCCAGGTGGTGACCCTCCAGGCCCTCTCGGGCGCCGGCCTTCCCGGGGTCCCGGCGCTGGCGATCCAGGACAATGTGATCCCCCTCATCCCCGGCGAGGAGGAGAAGCTGGAGCAGGAGCCCCTGAAGATCCTGGGGGTCCTGCAGGAGAAGGGGGGGATCCAGCCGGCACGGATCCCCATCTCGGCCCAGTGCACCCGGGTCCCGGTCACCGACGGCCATCTCGAGATGGTCTCCCTCCGGCTCACGGGGAGGCCGAGTCCCGACGAAGTCGCCCGGGTCCTCGCCGACTTCCGGGGCCTCCCGCAGGAGCTGGGGCTCCCATCGGCGCCGAGGGCGCCGATCCATGTCCTGGA
>SLSF01000131.1 GCA_007130605.1 Gemmatimonadota bacterium
CTCTTCCTCGCCTTCCTTGGAGGGGTACTGGTGGGGGTGATCCAGGCGGTGCGCCACAACCGCTTCGTCGACCGCTTCCTCAGTGTGGTCACCCTCTTCTTCTACTCCATGCCCGCCTTCTGGCTCGCCCTCATGCTGATCCTCCTCTTCAGCCTGGGGGCGCGAACATGGGGGTGGCCCTTCCATCTTCCGGCCTCGGGGATGACGAGTGTGGGCCATGGCCTCATGGGTCCCTTCGAGCAGCTCGTCGATCGCCTGAGGCACCTGGTCCTCCCCTCCCTCGCCCTCGCCCTCGTGCTGGCAGCGGCCATCGCACGGTACATGCGGGGGAGTCTCCTCGAGGTCCTGGGGCAGGACTACATCCGGACCGCCCGCGCCCGGGGGCTCCCGGAGCGGAGGGTCATCTTCAAGCATGCTCTCCGTAACGCCCTCATCCCCATCATCACCCTCCTGGGGCTCTACCTGCCCTTCCTCCTGAGTGGTACCGTCTTCATCGAGACCGTATTCGCGTGGCCGGGGATGGGGAAGCTGGTGGTGGACGCCATCGGGCAGCGGGACTACCCGGTGGTGATGGCGGGGACCTTCCTCTTCGCCATCATGGTGGTGGTGGGAAATCTCGTGGCCGACCTCCTCTACGGGGTGGTCGATCCCAGGATCCGCCATGGCTGAGCGAAGCCTGATCGTCGAAGGGCGTGGGCCCCTGGGCGAGGGGAACGGAGATGTGAAGCCCGGGCGGGTCGGAGGCCGGAGGGCACGGCCCCGCTTCCGGGGGGATCGGCGGGTGGGCCTCCTCCTTCCGGGGCTTCCCCAGCTCCTGGCGGGACGGATGAGCGCCGGAGGATACTCCCTCGCTCTCTGGACCGCCCTCCTGGTCCTGGCCGTCCTCCGGTGGGAGCGGGTGCGGGGGGCACCCACGGGGGCATGGGACGAACAGCTCGCCCTGGCGACCCTCCTCCTGACACTCGGGGCGATCTGGCTCTGGTCGCTCCGGGACCTGGGCAAGGGGAGGGAACCCCTCCCCCGCTCCCGGGACCCGTGGAGTTTCGCGATCCAGTCGTTCCGGGGGAACCAGGTGGCCCTCGGGGCTCTCCTCGTCATCGGCCTCTTCTACCTGGCGGCGCTGCTGACCCCCTTTCTCGCTCCCTTCGACCCCGTCGCCCAGGGGAGCCTGACCACCGAGCGCCTCCTGGCGCCCTCCCTCGCCCACCCCCTGGGCACCGACCACTTCGCTCGCGACGTCCTGTCCCGTCTCCTCTACGGGGCGAGGGTCTCCCTCTCCATCGGTCTCATCGCCGTGGGGATCGCCGTCACCATCGGGACCGTTCTGGGGGCGGTGTCGGGCTTCCTGGGCGGGGCCATCGACGCGGTGGTCATGCGGGTGGTGGACATGGTCATCGCCTTTCCGCGGCTGGTCCTCCTCATTGCCATCATCGCCCTCTTCCAGCCCTCCATCTTCCTCATCGTCGTCGTCCTGGGGCTCACCCAGTGGCCCCATGTGACCCGCATCGTCCGTGGCGAGGTGCTGAGCGTGCGGGAGCGGGAGTTCGTCGAGGCCGGCACCGCCCTCGGCTTCTCGCGCCTCCGGATCCTCGGTCGCCATGTGGTCCCGAACATCCTGGGCCCGGTTATCGTCGCCGCGTCCCTCGGCATCGGCGACACCATCGTCGTGGAGGCGGGGCTCTCCTTCCTGGGCATCGGGGTGCAGCCTCCGACCCCGTCGTGGGGCACCATGATCGCCGACGGTCGCAATCACCTTCTGGGCGGGTGGTGGATCTCCACCTTCGCCGGGCTTGCCATCGTCGTGGTGGTGCTCGCCTTCAATCTTGCCGGAGACGGGCTCAGGGACGCCCTCGACCCCCGGGGGCGGAGGGGACCTCCATGACCCTTCTCCAGGTGGATGGACTGCGGACGACCTTCGAGGCCGACGACGGCCCGACCCCGGCGGTGGACGGGGTCTCCTTCCAGGTCGGGAAGGGAGAGGCAGTGGGCATCGTGGGGGCGTCCGGGTGCGGGAAGACCGTCACCTGTCTCTCCATCATGGGGCTGATCCCGAAGGCGACGGGGCGCATCGAGGAGGGAAGCTCCATCCGCTTCCGAGGTCGCGAAATGGTGGGTCTTTCCCCCCGGGCGCTCCGCCGGATCCGGGGGAACGAGATCGCCATGGTCTTCCAGGAGCCCATGACCTCGCTGAACCCCGTCTACCCGGTGGGGGACCAGGTGGCCGAGTCGCTGAGGCTCCATCGGGGGTGCTCCAGGCGCGAGGCCCGAGACGAGGCGGTGCGCCACCTTGCCGAGGTGGGCATCGCCGACCCGGAGCGGCGGTACCACGACTACCCCCACCAGCTCTCCGGGGGGATGCGCCAGCGGGTGATGATTGCCAGCGCTCTGGCGTGCGCCCCCGATCTCCTCATCGCCGACGAGCCCACCACCGCCCTCGACGTGACCATCCAGGCCCAGATCCTCGACCTCCTGGCCCGGGCCCGGGTGGAACGGGAGATGTCCATGCTCCTGGTGACCCACGATCTGGGTGTGGTGGCCGAGGTGTGCGACAGGGTGGTGGTCATGTACGCCGGGCAGGTGGTGGAGTCGGGGGCGGTGGATTCGATCCTTCACCATCCGAAGCATCCCTACACCCGGGGGCTCCTCGACGCCCTGCCCGATCCCGCGGGCGGGAAGCGCCGGCCGCGCCCGGTGGACCCCGGGGTCCCGAGCCGCCCACTTCTCCAGGTGCGGGGGCTGAAGAAGCACTTCACCACCGGGGGGAGGGGGCTCCGGAAGGGTGAGGTCGTGCGCGCTGTCGAAGAGGTCTCTCTTGAGCTCCATCCCGGCGAGACCCTGGGGCTCGTGGGGGAGTCGGGGTGTGGAAAATCCACCACGGGACGAGCGATCCTCCGGCTGGTGGAGCCGACGGCCGGGGTGATCCGCTTCCGGGGCGAGGATGTGCGGGCCATGGATCGGCGCCGGCTCCGGGCCCTCCGTCGGCGAGTCCAGATCGTCTTCCAGGACGCGCACGGGGTCCTGAATCCCCGCATGCGGGTGGGCCCCGTCCTCGACGAAGTGCTCCGGGTCCACCAACTGGGTGGGGGAGCCGGGGGACGTCGGGCTCGCGTCGCCGAACTCCTCGAACGGGTCGGCCTCCGGCCCGAGCACGCCGGTCGGTACCCGCACGAGCTCAGTGGCGGAGAACGCCAGCGAATCGGGATTGCCCGCGCCCTCGCCGTGGAGCCCGATCTCATCGTCCTCGACGAGCCGGTTTCGGCGCTCGACGTGACGGTGCAGGCACAGGTCCTGGACCTCCTGCGAGAGCTCCAGGACCACCTCCGTCTCGCCTACCTTTTCATTGCCCACGACCTCTCGGTGGTTCGACATGTGAGTGACCGGGTGGCGGTCATGTATCTGGGCCGGATCGTCGAGACGGGGACCGCATGGGAGATCTACGAGAACCCTTCTCATCCGTACACACGCGCCCTTCTGAGTGCCGTTCCCCGGATCGACCCGGAGGGCCGGGATCGGAGCCGGCGGATCGTGCTCGAGGGCGATGTCCCGAGCCCGGTGCGGATCCCCTCGGGGTGCCCCTTCCATCCACGCTGTCCGCACCCCGGTCGCGACGCGGCGTGCACCCGGGTGGAACCCACCCTCGATTCGTGGGGTCTTGGAACGACTCACCGGGCTGCTTGTATCAAGCTCGAAGCTTCCTCTGGGAATTTTACTTGACAGGCTGGTTCGGGGTGCTCATAATGGCACCTTCCAATTTCAGCGGTGGTGAGTCCGGATCCGACCCGGACACCCAGAATTCTTGGCCCACAACCCTATTTGTCGGGAGGTCCTCTTGGTCGGTCTCACGCAGGTGTACAGCACGCTTCTTCAACTTCAGGACTCCGGGTTCGATGCTCCCGACCTGACCGTCACCGAGTGGATGGCGGCAGTCTGGAACGACATGGGGTTCATGCGATGGCCGCTCGGGGCGTGTCTTGTCCTCGGGATCATCGTCATCATCTGGAAGTTCTTCGACCTCATGGCGAAGACCTCCCGGACCCGGAAGATCCTGGGAGAGGTGAACCAGCTCCTGGCCGAGCAGCGCATCGACGATGCGATGGCGGTGTGCCAGGAGTCCGATTCGCCCGCTTCCAACATCCTCTACGCCGGCCTCGAGCGTCGACATGAGGGGACCGACCGGATCATGAAGGCCATCGAGAACCAGGGCCTGCTCGAGTTGTCAAAGCTCGAGAAGGGGCTGGTGATTCTCGCCACCCTCATGAATGTGGCGCCGCTCCTCGGCTTCCTGGGAACGGTGATCGGAATGATCATCGCCTTCCAGTCCATCGAGGCGGCAGGTGAGGTGGAGGCGACTCTGGTCGCCGGAGGAATCAAGGTTGCGCTTCTCACCACCGCGGCGGGTCTGACCATCGCGATCCCGGTGAGCATCGCGCACAACTACTTCATCTCGCGGATCGACTCCCTGGTCATCGATATGGAGGAGTCGGCCCAGAAGATGATCGACACGATCCATGCCATGAGCAAGGCCGGCGCCTGAGCCGTTAGCCGACGGATCCGCACGCATCCGGTTCTGCCGGAGGCACGGAAAGAGAGGGGGGCGTTCCGATTTCGGGGCGTCCCCCTTTTTCGTCCCCGACAGGCCGGGTGCGGATCCCCCGGCACCCCCTCCCGGAAGGGGATCGAGCGCGTACCGAGCCCACCCCCCTCCCTTCGACCTGCGATACACGAGCGACGACCTCCATGGTGGACCTCCCCGAAAAGACTCGCCCCCGTCTCTTCCTCATCGACGGCTACGCCCTCATCTACCGGGCCTTCTTCGCCTTCATCAATCGGCCCCTCACCAATGCGAAGGGCGAGAACACCTCGGCCCCCTGGGGCTTCGCCAACTTCCTCCTCCGGATCCGCGAGGAGCACGAGCCCGACTACCTGGCCGTCGTCTTCGACGCGGGAATGAGTGCCCGCGAGGAACTCTACCCCGAGTACAAGGCCACCCGCGAGAAGATGCCCGACGAACTTCGGGCTTCTCTCCCCCGGATCCGCGAGCTGGTGGCCGGCTTCAACGACCGGGTGGTGGAACTCGACGGCTTCGAGGCCGACGATGTCATCGGAACGCTGGCCCGGAAGGCGGTGGAAGAGGGACTCGAGGCGGTCATCGTCTCGGGGGACAAGGACTTCTACCAGCTCATCGGCCCCGGGGTCGCGCTCCTCAATCCAGGGCGAGGGGGACCCTCGGGTGTCGCCGAGGAGTGGGTCGACGAGTCGAAGGCGCCGGAGCGGCTGGGCGTGCCCCCTGAACAGGTGGTGGACTACCTGGCCCTCATCGGCGACAGCTCCGACAATGTGCCCGGAGCGCCGGGGATCGGTCCCAAGACCGCAGTGAAGCTCCTGGAGGAGCACGGGTCCCTCGAGGCCCTGTTCGAGGTGGCGCCGGAGATCCGCGGGAAGCGGGCCCGGGAGGCCCTGCTGGAGCACGAGGAGCAGATCCGGCTCTCGAAGGAGCTCGTCACCATCCGGCGGGACCTCGACGTGGAACTCGACCTCGACGCCCTTCGGGTGCAGGAGCCCGATCGGGCGCGCCTCCGGTCCCTCTTCATGGAGCTGGGCTTTCGCACCCTCACCGAGAGGTTCACCGATGGCGGGGAGGGGCCCGAGGCCCCCGACGGGGGCGAGGTGGAGTACCGTGCCGTCACCGAAGCGGAAGAGGTCGCCGGGGTCGTCGAAGCGATCCGGGACCATGGCCGGGTCGCCGTGGACACCGAGACGACCTCGATCCGACCCATGGAGGCGTCGCTGGTGGGGATCTCGCTGTCGTGGGAGCCGGGGCAGGGGGTGTACCTCCCCTTCGCCCATGAGACCCCTGCAGGGGACCTCCTCGACGAGGCCCCGGCGGAGCCCCCTCCCAACCTCCCCGGACTCGACCGCCCGGAGCTCGCCCCCCTGGTGGAGATGCTGGAGGACCCCCGGGTGGAGAAGGTGGGCCAGAACCTCAAGTACGACCTTCTCGTCCTCCGGCGTGCCGGCGTCGAACTCCAGGGACTCGCCTTCGACTCCATGGTCGCCTCGTACGTCCTCGATCCCGGACGACGGAGCCATGGGCTCGATGCCCTCTCCATCGACCTCCTCGGCTACACGCCCATCGCCTACGCCGATGTGGCCGGAAAGGGGAAGAAGGAGATCCCCTTCGCCCGGGTGCCCCTGGGCGAGGCGGTGCCCTATGCCTGTGAGGACGCCGACCTCACCCTCCGGCTCCGGGAGCACCTCCTCCCCCGGCTGAAGGAACAGAAGCTCGAGCCCCTCTTCCGCGACCTCGAGATGCCCCTGGTGCCGGTGCTGGCACAGATGGAGTGGGAGGGGATCCGGATCGACGCCTCCTTCTTCCGGGAAATGAGCGCGAGGCTGGCCCGGGAACTCGAACTCCTCCAGGAGGAGATCTGGAAGGAGGCGGGCGAGGAGTTCAACATCAATTCCAATCCCCAGCTCCGCGAGATCCTCTTCGAGAAGTTGGAGCTTCCGGTGATCAAGCGTACCAAGACCGGCCCCTCCACCGACGCCTCGGTCCTTGAGGAACTCGCCTCCCAGGGGCACCGGATTCCCATCCATCTCCTGGAGTACCGGCAGCTCGAGAAGCTCCGCTCCACCTACGTGGATGCCCTCCCGAAGCTGGTGAATGCCGAAACGGGACGCATCCACACCTCCTTCAACCAGACGGTGGCGGCCACCGGACGGCTCTCCTCGTCGGACCCGAATCTCCAGAACATTCCCATCCGGACCGATGTGGGTCGGCGGATCCGGAAGGGCTTCGTCGCCGGCGAGGGCCACCGTTTCCTTGCGGCCGACTACTCCCAGATCGAACTCCGGATCCTGGCGCACTACTCGGGGGACGAGGCTTTCGTGGAGGCCTTTCGCGAGGGGTATGACGTCCATCGCCGGACCGCCGCCGAGATCTTCGGGACCCCCCTGGACGAGGTCTCCGACGGGCAGCGGGCCCGGGCCAAGGCCATCAACTTCGGTACCCTCTATGGCCAGGGCGCCTTCTCCCTCGGCCGCCAGCTCGGGATCCCCCGCGACGAGGCGCAGGAGTTCATCGATCGGTACTTCGAGCGGTTTGCGGGGGTCCGGCGCTTCCTCGACGAGCAGGTGGACCTGGCGAAGGAGCGGGGATGGGCCGAGACCCTCTCGGGGCGCCGCCGCTACATCCCCGAACTCGAGTCCAGGAACTGGAATGTCCGTCAGTTCGGGGAGCGCATCGCGCAGAACACCCCCATCCAGGGGACCGCGGCCGACATGATCAAGGAGGCGATGATCCGCATCCACCGGGGCCTCTCCGAAGCAAACCTCCGCGCCCGCATGCTCCTGCAGGTGCACGACGAACTCGTCTTCGAGGTCCCCGAAGAGGAGATCGAGGCGCTGGAGAACTTCGTGGTGGAGACCATGGAGGGGGCGATGGAGCTCGACGTGCCCCTGGAGGTGGATGTGGGCGTCGGCACATCCTGGTTCGACTGCAAGTAGTGCGGTGGCGCCCGGCCCTGCTTCAACATCCATCTGCCACGGCTCCCTCGGGAGGCCGCTCTCCCCATGGGAGCGCCCCGCAGTCGCCCCTATCCTTCCCTCGTGCACGCCCGGATGCCGCCACCCTGCTGGGGGCTCGGCGAGGGCGCCAGTGTCATTTCAGCGAAGGAGAGTGCGATGAGCCGGTCGGTGAACAAGATCATCCTGGTGGGCCATGTGGGGCGGGACCCCGAGGTCCGGAAGACCCAGAGCGGGACGAAGGTGGCAAATCTCTCGCTCGCCACCAATTACCGAGCGAACGCCGGTGGTGAAGACATGGAGGAGCGAACGGACTGGCATCGGCTCGTCCTCTGGAACCGACTCGCCCTCCTCGCCGAGGAGTACGTGACGAAGGGCGACCGGATCTACATCGAGGGGCGCCTCGGCTACGACGCGTACGAGCGCGACGGGGTGACGATCCCCACTGCCGAGGTCCATGTGCGGGAGCTGGTCCTCCTCTCGCCCCGACGGGAGGGTGCGGTGGACGAGGCTGCGGAGGAAGCGGCGTGACGAACCCGGCCCGGAGGGTCTGAAGGCAGGGTCGACCCGGGGACCTCTCCCGGGTCGGCCCCGCGGGTCACGGGTGGGACGGACCGATCGGACGGGCGCGGGCATGCCCGGGGTCTACGCCGGCATACCGCCCGGTCAGTTCGTGACCCAGAAGGCCGAGAGCGAATCGCCGTGGGGGCTGTCGCGGAGCTTTTCGAAGGCCCGGTTCCGGATCTGGCGGATCCGTTCGCGGGTGACGCCCAGGAGGGTGCCGATCTCTTCGAGGGTGCGCTC
>SLSF01000178.1 GCA_007130605.1 Gemmatimonadota bacterium
CCGGTGGACTCGCGCCATCCCTTTCGGATCCCCTGGCCGGTGGGGGTGGGACGGTCCTGGCCGGGGGAGAGGCCCACCCCTTCGAACTCGCCTCGCTGGACATCGGTTCGGTTCCGAGGGGCCGGGAGCTTCCCGGAGTCCGCGAGCACGCCTTCGCCCTCCGTCCCATGGAGCGGGCCCGGGTCCTGGAGGAGGCGCTCGTGGAACGGGTTCACGAGGTCGGCACCCGGTCGGCGGTACGGGTTGTGGTGGTGGGAGGCGGTGCGGCGGGCTTCGAGGTTGCCCTGGCGGTCGAGCGCCGCCTGGAGAGGGAAGGGGGGCTGGGCGATGTCACCCTGCTGGAGTCCGGGCCCCGGATCCTTCCCGGGATGTCGGATCGGGTGGGGAGGCGCGCCGAGGCGATCCTCTCCCGGAAGGGCATCGAAGTCCGGTGCGACCTCCCGGTCCACCGGGTGGAGAGGGACGGGGTGGTGGTGGAGGACGACCGGATCCTCCCCTCCGACCTCACCATCTGGGCCACAGGCGCGGCGCCTCCGCCCCTCCTGGCCGCGTCGACCCTCCCCCTGGACGAGGCGGGGTACTTCCAGGTGGATGCTTCTCTCCGCTCCGTCGACGGCGCCCCGGTGTGGGGTGCAGGGGACTGCATCGGCCTTGCCGGACACCCGGAGATGCCGAAGGCCGGGGTCTATGCGGTGCGCCAGTCCCCGATCCTCGCCCGGAACCTTCTCGCCGCGGCCACCGGGGCCCCTTCGAAGGATCCCCACTGGTACGCTCCCCAGCGCGGCTTCCTTGCCCTCATGAACACCGCCGACGGGAAAGCCCTCCTCCGCTGGAAGGGGATCGTGGTCCACACCTGGTGGGCGTGGTGGCTCAAGGACCGCATCGACCGTCGCTTCGTGGCCCGGTACCAGGCCCTCGAGTCATCCGAACCGGGGGGAGTGGTGTAGAGGCCATTGAAGAAGGGCAGGCGCCACCG
Source organism: Gemmatimonadota bacterium (assembly GCA_007130605.1). Taxonomy (GTDB): domain Bacteria; phylum Gemmatimonadota; class Gemmatimonadetes; order Longimicrobiales; family Gaopeijiaceae; genus SLBA01. The sequence continues at coordinate 977 of SLSF01000178.1, forward strand.
TTGGGTCCTGTCCTTCTCCGACAGCCTTCTGGAGCCTGCCATGCATGTCGATTCACGGACCCGAAGCGAGCTCGAACTCTTCCACCCCCGACAGGGAGGGCGGACGGTCTTCGAACACATCGACCGGAGCCGGAGCGTGGCCGGCAGGCGGAAGCTCCGGCAGCGGCTCTCCGAGCCCATCTCGGACCCGAACCTTCTCCAGAAGCACTTCGACGCCCTTCGATACCTCGCAGCGTCGCCGGCGGACCTGACCCTCCCGGATGGCCTGGTGGAGGAGGTCGAGCACTACCTTGAAACGCCGTGGGCCACCCTCTCGGACCGGGGGATGGTGGCGGGCGTGGTGGAGTCCGCGTGGGTGAATCTTCGCTACCCGGATCTTCTGAAGCTCGCTCGGAACGGACTCGACGCGGTGGGTACCCTGGTGCGGGCGCTTCCCCCCCGTCTGGCTCCCCTCACCGACGATGCGGTCCCCGATGCCCTGCGGATTCCGGCTCGGAACATCATGGCTCTGAGCGAGAAGCTTGCCCTTCCGGCCCTCACATCGGGCAAGCGGGTGACTGCGGCGCTCCGGGCGGACTCGGCGCTTCGGAAGAAGCACCGGGGGGATCTCGTCCGTTTCCTCGACCAGTGGGCGGAGCTGGAGGCGCATGTGGCCGCCGCCCGCCTGCTTTCGGAGGGGTACAGCCTGCCCATCCTCGACCCGGCCGAGCCCCTGGGGATTCGCGCCGAGGGGGTCGGCCATCCCTTCCTCGACGATCCGGTCCTGAATCCGCTGGAGCTGAGCGAGGAGCGGAATGTCCTCTTCCTCACCGGTCCCAACATGGCGGGCAAGACCACCTACCTCCGGTCGGTGGCCGTCTCCATCTACCTGGCCCATTGCGGAATGCCGGTTCCGGCCGAGCGCTTCCACTTCACGCCACTCGAAGCCCTCTTCACCAGCCTCGGGCCCGAAGACGACCTTCAGGGCGGGGTGAGCCTCTTCCTGGCGGAGGTGAGACGGGTGCGAGACGTGCTCCGGCGGGTCGCCGCCGGCGGCCGGACCCTGGCGATCTTCGACGAGGCCTTCCGGGGCACCAACGTCCACGACGCCCGGGAGGCATCGAGACTCCTGATCCTGGGAGCCGCAGGGGCCCGGTCCTCCGGCTTCCTGTTTGCCTCGCACCTTTCGGAGCTTGCTCCCGACCTGGAGGGGGTGGAGGGGGTCGCCTTCGCCTGCTTCGATGGCGAAGTGGAGGGGGAGCACGCTACCTTTGACCATCGACTTCGAAGTGGCGTGTCGAGCCGGAGGCTCGGTCTCGAGATCCTTCGCAGAGAGGGTCTCCCGGCTCTTCTCCATCGACTCGGCAGCCGCTGACCCACAAGACGCTCACTCGTTTCCCCTCCGAGAGCGATGACTCGACGCTTCCCAGCCCTCTCCGTCCTCCTCCTCGCCTTCCTCCCCGGGTGTGTGACCCAGCAGGTGGCCAGTCCCTCTTCGACGTCCTCAGGGATGGAGCGCCCCATCACCACCGAGGTGGTGCGCATGGACTCGGGCCTGGCGGCCCTCCAGTCCTTCGAGCCCCTGGTGCGCCGGGTCACCGAGGGAGGGGAGTGCATGACGGCCGCAACGGCCGCCGACGGGGTCCGGACCATCTCGGTGGTCTACCCGACGGTGAGGGACCCCCGGACCCAGATCATGATCGTGGTGGATGCGGCAGGTTCGATCCTCCAGTACATCGAGAGGCGGGGAGGGGTGGCCTCGCCCACCGCCGGGACCCCCCCGGCCGGAGGGGTGGACGGGCCGGAGCAGACCTCCATCGAACTCAACTTCCAGACCGGTCAGGCAAGGGCCATCAATGCCGGTGGCGGCACCGTGGGCTATGGGGTCGAGGGCAATACGGTGGACTTCCAGTACCAGGAGAACCTGGGAAGTCCGGTCATGATGGCGGAGGAGGTCCTGGGGCGGTGTGGTGGTCGTCGCTGACCTCCGATCCGGGAGAAGGCCCCCTGCAATCCGCTCGAAATCGGACCCATGCGGGGACTTCGGGGTTCCCTCGTGCGGCCTGCTCCGGCAGCGGATGGCGCGCCGGACACATTGACAGAGAGGAGGAGTGAATGAGCGATGCGAAGCGCAGGAAGCGGCGGGAGATCCGCGCCCTTCAGCGGGAAGCCACCTGGCTCCAGAAGGTGCTCTTCGGGCTGGGGAAGGCCCAGGAGGCCCGGGAGAAGTTTGGCGACGCACGAGGGGAGCCCGCCGATCCCATCCTCCTGGAAGTGGACGGGAAGAACCTCCCGCTCGACGCCATCGAGGACGCGCTCGAAACTCGCATCCAGAGCCTCCTCGAAGTGGTTCGGGAGCGCCGCCGCAACCTCCGCTGATGGCCGGGACCCGATGCGACCCGGGTCCAGCCCGATAGTACGCCGGTAATGTCGACGCTGCCCGATCTTCCGGTGCGGGAGGTCCTCTCCGGGCTTCGCGACGCGCTCCGGAGGGATCGCCGTGCCGTCCTTGTCGCCCCGCCGGGTGCGGGAAAGACGACCCTCGTACCCCCCGGTCTCCTTGATGCCGAGTGGCTCGAGGGTCGATCGATCCTCATGCTCGAGCCCCGTCGTCTCGCTGCCCGGGCGGCCGCCCACCGGATCACCGACCTCCTGGGGGAGCCGGGAGTCGGGGGCACCGCCGGATACCGGGTCCGCTTCGAGACCCGCGTCGGCCCCACCACCCGGATCGAGGTGGTGACCGAGGGGATCCTCACCCGGATGCTCCACAGCGATCCGGCGCTGGAGGGTGTGGGGCTCGTGATCTTCGACGAGTTCCACGAGCGCTCCCTCCACGCCGATGTGGGGCTCGCCCTGGCGCTCCAGTCGCGGGAACTCTTCCGTCCGGAGCTGGGGATCCTCGTCATGTCGGCCACCCTCGATGCCGAGCCGGTCGCCGAACTCCTGGGGGGCGCCCCGGTGATCCGGAGCGAGGGGCGCATCCATCCGGTGGAGACCCGTTTCGAGGGGAGGACCTCGGACCGCCGAATCGAGGGGCGGGTCGCGGGAGCCATCCGGAGGGCGCTCCAGGAGAACGAGGGGGACATTCTCGCCTTTCTGCCCGGGGCGGGAGAGATCCGCCGGACCGGGCGGATCCTCGACGACGGGAGCCTCCCCGACGGGGTCGAGATCCATCGGCTCCACGGCTCCCTCTCGCGGGAGGCGCAGGACCATGCCATCCGCCCCAGTGCTCCCGGCCGTCGGAAGGTCGTGCTCTCGTCGGCCATCGCCGAGAGCTCCCTCACCATCGAAGGGGTGCGGGTCGTGGTCGACTCCGGGCTCATGCGGGTTCCCCGCTTCGATCCGGGGAGTGGCATGACCCGACTGGAGACGGTCCGGGTGTCGAGGGACTCGGCGGACCAGCGGAGGGGGCGGGCCGGACGACAGGCTCCCGGCGTCTGCTACCGCCTCTGGACCCGGGGCGACGACCGGGGGCTGGTCCCGGGTCGGACTCCCGAGATCCTCGAGGCCGACCTGGCGGGGCTGCTTCTCGAACTTCGGGTGTGGGGCGCCGACCCGGGTGAACTGAAGTGGCTCGACCCCCCTCCGGAGAGTGCGGTCTCCAGGGGGAGCGAACTCCTGGAGGCCCTCGGGCTCCTGGACTCCGAGGGGAGCCCCACCGAACACGGACGCCAGGTGGCGGGACTCGGGATCCATCCGCGCATGGGCCACATGCTCCTTCGGGCCCAGGCCATGGGACGGGGCCGGCTCGGCTGCGAGATCGCCGCCCTCCTGGGGGAGCGGGATGTCCTCCGCTCCCACGGGCGCCTTCCCGACGCCGATCTCCGACTCCGGGTGGAGGCGCTCCGAGGTGGGGGAGGCACCGGCTTTCCCGGCCACGAGGTGGACCGGGGTGCCCTCCATCGGGCGAAGCGGGAGGCGCGGCACTGGGCCCGGCGGATTCCCGGCAAGCCCACCGGGGGCGGCCCCGAAGACCTGGACGACCTGGGACTCCTGGTGGCCCTCGCCTTTCCGGACCGGATCGCACGGCGGCGCGAGGGGAGCCGGGGCCGCTTCCTCCTCCGGAATGGTCGGGGGGGCCGCTTCCTCGAGAGCCAGAGCCTGGAGGGCGCCGACTGGATCGTCGCCCTGGAACTCGACGACCGGGGTCGCGACGCCCGCATCTTCCGGGCGGCCGCCCTGGAGGGAGCCCGGCTGGAGGAGGCCTTCGCCTCGGCCTTCGAGTCCGACCACCGGGTGGAGTGGGACCCCGAGGTGGAGCGGGTGGTGGCCCGACGGCGGACCCGGCTGGGCGCCATCACCGTCCACGAGGGTCGGCTCCCCGCGCCCGAGCCCCACGAGGTGGCCCGGGCCCTGCTGGAGGGGATCCGGGCGTCGGGGCTCGAGTCCCTCCCGTGGAGCCGGGATCAGCTCCAGCTCCGCCGGCGGCTCACCTTCCTCCATCACCTCTCCCCGGAGGGGTGGCCCGACCGGAGCGATGCGGCGCTTCTCGACACCCTCGAGGGGTGGCTCCTCCCCCTCCTGGCCACCGGACGGCGTCCTCCCACCCGACCCTCGGACCTCGATGGAAGCCTCCTCACCGAGGGCCTCCTCACGGAGGTGGCGTGGGAGGACCGGGAGGCCGTCGATCGGCTGGCGCCCACCCACTTCACCGTGCCCTCCGGCTCCCGTGTCCGCCTCGACTACGACGACCCCGAGGCGCCGGTGCTGGCGGTACGGATCCAGGAGCTCTTCGGACTGGAGGAGACGCCTCGCATCGGTGGCGGGCGGGTCCCCCTCACCCTTCACCTCCTCTCGCCGGCGCGGCGCCCGGTACAGGTGACCCGCGACCTGGGCAGCTTCTGGGAAGAGACCTACTTCGAGGTCCGGAAGGATCTCAGGGGGCGGTATCCGAAGCACTACTGGCCCGAGGACCCCCTCCAGGCGGAGGCCACCCATCGGGTGCGGCCTCGCTGACACCACTCCCCGTGGGAAGCGCCTCGGCTACCTTCCCGACCCGGTGACCTCGAGCACGAAGTCCGTGACCCGCGTCCGGTGCTCGTCGCCTGCCACCCATTCGAGGTCATTGTGACCCGCGCCGTCGACGATCCAGAGATCCCGGGGGTTCCGGGCGGCGTCGTAAAGGCGTCGACCCATCTCGGGCGGGACGATCCGGTCGGCACCGCCATGGATCACGAAGACCGGTCCCTCGAAGTCGGCCACCCGCCCCTCGGCGTCGAGGAGCCCCCGGATTCGGAAGAGGAGGGGCGAGGGGATGAAGGGGTAGACCGCCCGGGCGATCCGGTCCAGAGAGGTGAAGCTCGACTCGAGGATCATCCCGGCGGGCTCCGGTTCGCCCGGCTCCAGGGCCGAAAGTGCCACGGCACCCCCCAGCGATCGGCCGTGCACCACCACCCGGTGGAGCCCGCCCGTCGCCTCGGCGAGAAAGTCCAGGCCCGCCCGTGTGTCTTTTCGCACCCCGTCCAGGCTGGGACGCCCTTCGCTTCGACCATACCCGCGGTAGCTCAGGAGAAGGACCGAGATCCCCGACCGGAGATAGCCCTCGGCCAGGTCGACGCGACCTGCGATGGAGCCGGCATTCCCGTGGAGCACGAGGACCGCGGGCGCGGTCTGCGCGGCCCCACGGCCTTCGGGGTCCGCGCCATCCGGGACGCCGCCGCCTTCCGCCGCCTCGTACCACCAGCCGTGCACCTGCACCCCGTCGTCGGTGTTGAGGGTGACCGACTCGCCGACGACCCCATCGAGCCGGGGCGCTTCGCCCGGATCGATGCCCGGGGGAAGGAAGAGGAGCCGTTCGGCGAGAAAGGGGGAGAAGAGGAAGAGGAGGAGGGCCACCACGAGGAGCACGAGGAGCGCGCTCACCAGGGGATGGAGCTGGACTGACACTGGATTCCTCCTTCCTCCCGCCTGAGGAGTCCCATGACCACGGAACTCCGAGCAGGCGCACGGGGTCGCAATCGACGTGGGGGGCGTGGATCGGGAATTCGGCGGCCCCACCGTGGGCCACCGACCTTCATCGTACCGACTCGTGCCCTGCGGACTCAAGTCTCCTCTCCACCGGGTTCGCTCCGGCGGCCCCGGAGGAGACGCAGTCACCTGGAGAACCTCGGAGCTCGGTCCCATGCACCCAGCACGACCTGAAACCCTTGTCTTCGCCTACGGTTCGAACCTCGATCCGGCGCGGATGCGTGCGCGGATCCCCTCTGCACGGCCCCTGGGCGCCACCGTCCTCCCGGGCCACCGGCTCCGCTTCCACCTTCGGGGCACCCTCGACGGTACCGCCAAGGCCGACGCCGTCTCCACCGGAGATCCCCGTCACCGTCTCCCGGGCGTCGTCTATGCCCTCGCTCCGGGCTCCCTTCCGATCCTCGACCGGATCGAGACCGGGTACGCCCGCCTTCGCCACTGGCTTCGGATTCCGGGAGCCTTTCGGGGAGGGCCTTCCCGGGCGGAGTCCCTCGGCCGGCCGGGCCACCGTCCGGTCTGGAGCTACCACGGAGCGCCGGAGGGGATCGACGACACCCTCCTTCCCGCACCCTGGTACCTGGGGCATGTGCGGAGGGGGGCCCGGCTCCACCGTCTCCCCACGGCTCACCTGGAGGCCCTGGCCGCGCAGCCCACCCTTCCGCCTCGTGGCACCGGGGGCCCCGCATGATCGTCCTGAATGCCCAGCAGCTCCAGCGCCTGGCCGAGTCGCTCCTCCGGATCGAGCGCCTCCTGGAGTCCGAAGGAGGCGATCCCGGCATCATCCGGGAGGGGCTGGAGGAGGCCGCCCACCGCATGGGGGTCCACCTGGCGGTGGTGCGCCTCGCCGACGCCCGCACCCTCCTGCAGCTCCACGCCCCGCCAGGCGGGGGAGATCCGGGGAAGCTCTGGGCCGTGGCCGAACTTCTCTTCCTCGACGGGCTGAGGGCCCTGGCCGAGGGCGACGAGGGGGAGGGGCACCGGGTCCTGGCCACCTCTCTGGAACTCTTCCCACACGTGGATCCCGGGCTCCAGCTTCCACGGGCGGCCCGCCCTCCCGGGGAGCGGATGGAAGCCGCTCGGCGCATTCTGGACGGGGAGGCCGCATGAGCCGCCCCACGCAGGGGAGGGCGCTCCTGGTGCTGGGCCTCGCCGTCCTTGCCGTCGCAGGGGGGGGCGCCCCGTCCATGGCCGGAACCGCTTCGGAGGAGGCCATCTACCGGGCCCTCCTGGAGAACCGGGCCGCGGCCACCACGGGCGACCGGGTCCTCCTGGTGGGGTCGCGGGCCACCCTGCGGAGCCCCTTCGGCACCATGGACCGACGCCAGTTTCGCGCCCTCCTCGCCGACGCCGGGGCCCCCAGCGACCTCCTGGAGAAGACCAACCAGGTCTCCGGCTCGACTCC
>SLSF01000051.1 GCA_007130605.1 Gemmatimonadota bacterium
AATAGCGCGCGAGTGTTTCCACGGTGGCGAAGCCGATGATTTGATCGTACCCGATGCGCACGAGATCACGCACCGCCTCCTCGACGCGACCGGGATCGATGATGAGCACGATGGGCGTCGCTTCATCCTCGATCAGCGATCCGGCTGTCATGCTGAAGCTGCGGTTGATCGGGGCGTATAGCGAGCCGGGAATGTGCCCGGCCATGAACGCCGACCGGTCGAGCCGCGTGTCGATCACCAGGGCCTGCCCTTTTTCCACCCGCTCACGCAGTTCCGCAGCCGTCAGCGCCGGCGGGTTGGGCAAACCACCGAGCAGCGGCACGCCACGGTTGTTGTCGCGCTTCATCCGGGCAAAGTACGTCTGCGGCTCGGGCTGACCCGCGAGAATGGCATCCACGAACACATCCTCGCCCTGGGCGGCTGCGCCTAACGCTGCGTTGTACTGCTTCTCGTACCCCACCGTGGTCTGCGGCACCGCGCCAAGGTTCTTGCCGCAGGTCGAGCCGGCCCCATGCGCGGGCCAGACCTGCACGTGATCGTCCAGTTCTTGGAAGCGCTGGAGTGAAGCGAAGAGCTGCCGCGCCGCCGGCTCCTGCACCCCGGCCATGCCCGCCGCCTGTTCGAGCAGATCCGGCCGACCGACATCGCCGACGAACACGAAGTCGCCCGTCGCCACGCCCATCGGCGAGGACGCGCCTGATCCGCGGTCGGTGATGGCGTAGGTCATGTGCTCAGGCGTGTGGCCGGGCGTGTGAATCGCCCGCACCTCGATGCCCCCGACCTCGAACGTATCGCCATCCTTGAGGAACCGGACGTCGTACGAGCCGTTGCGCGCCCAGTCACTGGCCCACTCCTCACCGCCCTCGTCCGAAAGGTACACCTTCGTGCCGAGGCGCTCGGCCAGCTCCCTGGCACCGGAGAGAAAGTCCGCGTGAATGTGCGTTTCCGCCACGGCGGTGATGCGCAATCCCTCACCCTCCGCGGCCAGGATGTATTGATCGATGTCCCGCTCCGGGTCGATGATCAGCGCGTCGCCCGTGCGCTGGCAGCCGGCGAGGTAGGCATATTGAGCGATTTTGGGGTCAAAAAACTGTCGAAAGAGCATGAACCGCCTCCATTTGCCTCGTTGCCGACTGTCGTGCCGTTACCGCCTGACTTGCCGGACCTGTTCTGATGCGACGCCGCCATCACGCCGAACATGCCGCGCCGCCGTTGTCCCCGCTATCTGGCTTCGCACCGCGCCGGTTCCACGGCAGCTTCGCCAGCATCATCGCCATGCCACACCAGTCGGTGATGCCTGCGAACATCAGCCCGCCGCCGACGAACAGGGCGATGGCGTGCAGCGCTGGATGCACGAACCAGCCGAGCAGCACGCCGATGAGCACCAGTGCACCCGCACCGATGCGCACCTGCCGCTCCAGGGAGATCACGCCCTTGCCTCGCTTCACCGGCAGCCCGGCCTGCTTCCATCCCTCGAGGCCACCCTCGACGACGCGCACGTTGGACAGCCCCGCGGCCGTCAATTTCTCAGATGCTTGCGCCGCGCGATTCCCCGTGCGGCAGAGTACGTAGAGCGGTGCGCCGTTGCCTGCCTTCAGTGCCTCTGGATCCAACTGGTCCAGCGGCATCGACTCCGCCTGCTCGACATGCTCGGAAGCGTATTCGCCAGGTGTCCGCACGTCGATCAGGCGCGCTGGCTCCTTGCGTTCGATTGCCTGATGCACCTGCTGGGGTTCGATGGTTGATGCGGTCATCGTCATACCCTTGTGTCCGAAGCTGGCGTTTCGCATGCACATCACTGAGCGTGTGCCGCTACTCGGGTCCGCGGCCGACAGCGTCGTCCATGGATAGGCCACGACCATCATCCGTGGTGCCCGCGCAGACGATCGGGCCCAACTCAAGCGGCCATCCATCCGCAATCACACTGCGGGCCTGTTCACTCAGGTGGACGCGGATGCGCTCGCCGTAGCAACTGAGCCGCTGGAGCATTTGCCGCATCGGCTCGCGTTGATGCTCATAAACGTGCTCGATGCGCAATGTCAGGGACACGCGCTGCTGGTGGAGCAGGCGGCTCAGTCGGCGCCGGGCGTCGCGAAAGAACCGGCTGTCGATGCCGCCCTTGAACGTGAGCACAAGGGTGGGCGCTTCATCCACTCGATCCACGTGCGCATCCACGTAGCCTCGCTCGAAGGCGTAGCGGAAACGCCGCTGGAGATGAGAAATAGTATGCGCAACATCGTTCCAAGTCTGCCGAGACGCGTCACCAAAGTTGCGATCGGCGTAATCGCGCATGCTCAGCCCGCGGACCCAGTCGCTGATCACCAACGGCCAGACGCGCGGCGGGCACCGCAGCGTCGATAGGAACCGCCCCCAGCGTCGGGGCCCGCCGGGGAGAATGCCGCGGACGAGCGTACGCCAGAGCAGGCGTGCTTGCAAAGGGAGTGACCCGCCGGTGAGTCGCGTGTTCGGTCGCCGCAGGTGGCGCGTCTTGTTGCGGATGCGTTGAGCGATGCCCTGGTCGGAGAACAGTCGGCGATACAGGGTCTTATACCCGGCGATCATGGTCTCGTAGGACATGCTCGCCGGCAGGACGTTGGTCTGGGCGCGGGTGTTGTCGCCGGGCATGATGTCGTGGCGCACGCGGCCCTCGCGTTCGAGCCGCTCGTACAAGGGCGTGCGCGGCAAGGCGGTCAAGAGCCCGACCATGGCCACCTGAATGCCCGCATCCACGATGAAACGATGCTGACGGTCGAATGCCTCGGCCGTGTCGTTGTCGAAGCCCACAATGAAGCCGGAGTACACGTCGATCCCGTGCGCGTAGATCGTGCGGACCGCTTCGAGCAGATCGGTCTTGGTGTTCTGCATCTTGCCGGCCGCCTTGAGGCTCTCGACGTCCGGGGTTTCGATGCCCAGGAACACCCACGCGAAGCCCGCTTCGCGAAACAGTTCCAGCAGTTCAGGATCTTCGGCCAGGTTCAGCGACGCCTCGGTGCCGAACTCGAAGGGATAGCCGTGGCGCTTCTGGTAATCGACCAGATAGCGCAGCAGATCCTTGGCGAGCTTCTTGTTGCCGATCAGATTGTCATCAACGAAAAACGCGCTGCCGGCTCCCTGGGCCCGCAGGGCGTCAAGCTCGCGCCCGATCTGCTCGGGCGCCTTGGTGCGCGGCTTGCGACCGAACATGACGATGATGTCGCAGAACTCGCAGCGGTAAGGACAGCCGCGCGAGAACTGCAGGCTCGCGGTCCCGTACCGCTTCAGGTCCAACAGGTCGAAACGCGGTGGCGGCACGTCAGAAAGATCGACCTCGCCGTGCTCGACATAGCTCGGCTGAGCCCGGCCCGCTTCATAATCCGCACAGAATTGCGGCCAGATGTATTCCGCCTCGCCGGCGAAGACACAGTCCGCCAACCCCTCCAGCCGTTCGGGGCATAGCGAGGCGAAACTGCCGCCGGCGACGGTGAAGTAGCCCTGACGACGGTAATAGGCCAGCAACTCGCGCTGACGCGCGTGCTGCACGCCCATCCCGCAGATGCCCACGATGTCAGCGTCGGGTTCGTTCGGCAACGGTTCGACGGCTTCGTCCACGATCCGCACCTGCCAATGGGGCGGGCAGAGCCCGGCGAGCGTCGCGAGGCCCAGCGGCGGATTCGGTGCGCGCTGATGCACAAGCACATTGTCCATGGCCCACCGGAAGCTCCAGAAGCTGTCGGGCGACCGCGGATTGATCAGCATCAGCCGCACAGGTTCACCCGGACTTGAATACGCCCGATCCCGGGGCAATGCTCCTGGGCATTCACGCGCCGCCTCGAAAGCGGTGCCCGTGCCTGAACTCGCGCGCTGAGGGGGATGCAGAACCGGCAAGCGTGCGAGTGGAGCGGCGTCTTTGTTCGACCGGTGCATGTGCGTCCCACCTTTGAAGGGCCTCGCTGGCCCATGGCATACTCCGCCGGAGAGGCATCCGTGTGACCTTACCCACGGAGGACCCACTCGCCGACATGACCGACCCATCGAGAGTTATCCGTGCCTGTTCCATGCCGGCCTGTCGTTTGCTGCACGGCCCCTGCATTCCAAGTAGACGCTGAACCATGCCGCCCAACTGCGAGGTGGGTCGTGAAAAACCGAGACGGTCACGGCCATGCGCTACCGCTTGCTCGCGCCTCTGGTGCATCTCTTCGCACTGCACTACACCTCGACACCGTGTGGCTGCGCAGACTGACGTGTCGCGAGGGTCAATGTCGACACCCCTTCACGATGCTCCACGTGTTGTCGGTTCGCATCCACCTTGGTCGGAAGCGGGGAAGTTCTGGCGACGCGGCGGGGTCGGCGCGCCGACCTTGGTGCGCGGTTATGGTGAGCCGATGCTGCCGCTGCATCACGCATCGAACGGGCAGCCGCCGTGAGTTCAGGCGGCAACGGCAGCCGTTTGAGTTCGGGCGCCGCCTCGTGATACGCCTTCAGCGTTTCATCGGCGACCGCGGCCCAGGTGAACCCGCGCTCCACCTTCTGCCGGCCGCAGCGCCCCATCTCTCGGGCCACCGCGAAGTCCTCGAACAGCCGGCTGATGCCCCAAGCGATCGAATCGGGGTGGTCGTAGATCTTCAGCCCATCGACCTCGTGCTCGACATACTCCCCCGGCCCGCCGTTGTGCGTCGCCAGCACCGGCTTGCCGGCGCTCCAGGCCTCGAGCACGACGATCCCGAATGGCTCGTTGCGGCTCGGCACGGCGACCGCGTCCGCGGCCTTGAACAGCTCCGGCAGCTCGGGTCCGTTGAGCATGCCCGGGAAGCGCACCGCGTCGCCCGCGCCGCATTCGTGTGCCCGCCGCTCCAGTTGGTCCCGCATGCTGCCGTCGCCGGCGAACACCAGCTTGGCGTTCGGCCACCGGCCTCGGGCGCGCACGAAGCCCTCCACCAGCAGGTCGGGCCCTTTCTGATGCTCCAGCCGCCCGCAGAAAAGGATCATCGGCTCGGTCGGCCCGACGCCGTATCGGCGCCGCACCGCCGCCGCATCCACCGTTACGTGGAATCGCTGCCGATCCACGCCGTTGTACACCACCGACGTTTGCCAGTCCGGCAACTCGTACATCCACGCCAGTTCGGCCTTGAGCGTGTGCGACACGGCGATCACCCGGTCGGCCCAGATCGTGCCGGCACGCTCCTGGGCCCGTACGCGCTGCGAACGGCCGCTGTCGAACACGTTCCCGCTGCGGCCGTACTCGGTGGCATGAACCGTGAACACCCCGCGCCGCGCTCGGCCCTTCTTGATCCAGATCATCGCGTTGGCGGTCAGCCAGTCATGGGCGTGGATCAACTCAAACGGCCGGCTCGTGTCCTCGACGCCGAACAAGCGGTGCACGAACGCCCGGCACATGTTGTTCACGTCGTCGACGAACTCCCGGTCGCCCGTATACGCACAGCGGTAGTAGTGCACGCCATCGATCCACGCGTAGTCCGTCTGGCCGGGCGCGATCCGGGTAAAGACGTGCACATCGTGGCCCTTGGCGGCCAGCGCCTTGGCCAGCTCGCTGACGTGGCAGGCGACCCCGCCGACCGCAACCGAATGAAGCGTTTCCCAGGACAACAAGGCAATCCGCATCGCGATTCCCTCTTTCCTTGAGCTTGACGAGGCGCCGCGCTTCCGCCATGGAGCGCTGGGTGCCGCCGCGACTGATGCTCACCCGCACATCGGCTCGGTTGTCGGCACATCGGCCCATGTCGGTGCCCTCCGCGCCTGGGCCTGCTGGGCCCGTGCCATCGCCCGCACGAACAAGCGCACGTGCAACTCCCGCATCAGGCGTAACGAATCGTCCGCAGCGGGGAGCCCGGCCTTACTGAAATTCACCTCATGCAGCAGCCGTCGAATCTCCCACTCAAGGCGGCGAGGGGAGTCCTCGTTCGTACGTCGCAGAACGTCGGCCAGCTCCGGCAGCAAACCATCTACGATGTGGTTGAGTTCAGCTCCGTCCATCTGGACGATCCGCCTCAGCCGATCGTATTCGGCATGGATCTCCTCCGAGAGATTCTTCTCGGTGGAACGGTTCGCGTCGAACGAATCCGTGAGCATGGCTACTGACCTTCTTTCTCGCAGCCGTCTGCGCCTCGGCGACAAAGCGCGAGTGCCGGGGCCACGCGCATTGGCCACGGGCCCCGGTTTGCTCACGCCTCTCCTCCTCCTCCTCAGGCCATTTATTTCACTTCGATGCGGCGCGGCTGCGCTGCTTCGTGCTTGGCAAGCGTCAGCATCAACACCCCGTCACGAAGCTCGGCCTGCACCTGGCCCTCATCCACGGTTGTCGGAAGCATGAAACTCCGGGCGACGCGCCGGAAATGGCGCTCGGCCAAGTGCTGTTCACCCTTCTTCTCTTCCGTTTTCCGTTGCGCCCTGATCGAGAGCACGCCTTGCTCCAGCGTGACCTCGATCTCATCCTTGTTGAAGCCGGGTAGCTCGGCCTCCACGTAGATGTGCTTGTCGTCCTCGCGAATGTCGACGGGGTAAGCGGCCAAGTCGCTGTCCGTGCCGTCCCACCACCGGCGCAACATCTGATCGAAATCATCCTGCAGGGCCTGCATCGGCTGATGCCGGCGTGGTTGCGAGTGCATGAGCGATTGCATGACGTGCTCCATTTCTCTGAGAGAGTGCGAAACCAGGCTCTGCCACAGCAGCACGAGCCATTGAAAATCCTTTGCATTTACTCGCCGACCGGAGGGGGGCGTACGAGGTGGCCGCACCGCTCGCCGGTATACCAGACGAAAAAGCTGAGATTGAACGCGCTCGAACTGGACAGTTCGGTGGACCACTCTCCGTTGCCGGCGTAATGCATGGGCGTGGCACTGGTGGACCATCGGTTGAACGGGCCGAGCAGATAGACGGCTTCCGCATCCGGAAAGTCCCCTCGCACACACGTTGTTTTCACATGAGACTGAACCATCGAATGCCTCCTCCCTGCGTACCAGGCCCAGTTTGCCCTGGGCATCATGACCCAATGGCCCCAAAACACACCCCACCGCACGGGACTCGAATCAGGGGCAACACCGCTCCTCCCAGCCATCCATCTTCGTTTGCATGACCGCACGCAGCTTGCTCAGCGCCTTGCTCTGGATCTGCCGGATGCGTTCCTTGGTCACACCGATGATCTGACCCACCTGCTCAAGGGTCAGCGGCTTGGTGTCGAGCCGGTCAGCGCGCGTGTTGATCGCAAAACGATACTGGACGATCTCCTGTTCAATTTCGCTGAGCTCGGCCTGATTGCAGCGGATGATCCGCTTGAGCTCGTCAATGCAATCGGCTTCGTCCTGCTCGCGCTGGTACTGCTGATGGTAGGAGCGCTCCAGCCCGGGATCGAACTCGACCGGAAACATCTGCCGGTACTTGCTCACCTTCATGCCTGCGCGCATCAGGGCCTTAAGGATGGCCCGGCAGGCGTAGGTGCTGAACTTGAAGCCGCGGCCGACGTCGAATTTGTCCACCGCGCGCAGCAGAGCCATGTTCCCCTCGCTGACCAAGTCGGCGAAGCTCATCTGGGTGACACGCGTCTGCCGGACCATCGCCAGCACAAGCGCGAGATTGGTCTGAATGATCTGGTCCCGATACGCCTCGGCCTGACGGTGCCACTTGAGCATCCGGCGCGCCGCGGCCGGGTCGATCGCCGTCTGACTGGCCGGAACCTGTCGGGCCTGGCTGACCTTGAACCGGCAGTAGTTGAACTGGAGGAACAGCGCCCGCTCCTGCTTCGCACTCAGCCGCACCGATTTGACATGCCGCTGTGCGGGGGCGTCGGTACGGTGGTTCATTGCGGGGTGGTACCAACCGGTGTCGGGCGTCGGAACCGGCGGTGCCTCGTCGAAAAGCTGCCGGGCGGCCTCGATCTCGGACTGGTCGAACAGCTCGTGATGGACGTAGTCATAGCCCTCGATCAGAATCTGTTTGACCGCGGACTGCTCCTTCGAGCTCAGGGGGCGGTTCGAGGACCGCTGCGAGAGGTGATGCGGTTGTCCAACCTGAGCCAGCGGAGAACCGGCATGAGTAAGTTGCATTGCGTGCTCCCTTTCTGGCCCATGCCGTGTGCGGACGCCGGCCCTCGATTGCGCCTTGGCTATCTGACCTCGGCCGGCGCAGTCAGCCGCGTCCCTCCACGTGGCCGACTGCGCGAACCCCTCAAGGTCTCAAGCCTTGGTGCGGTCACCTCCGGCACGAGTGCTTTCGTCAGCGATACCGCTCGCCGGGATCGACCCGAGGCACAAAAAAAGCCGACTTGGTTCGGCACGCAAAAAGTGCTGAACCAA
>SLSF01000326.1 GCA_007130605.1 Gemmatimonadota bacterium
TCAGGGGATATGGGAGGTGGTGAAGTCCTGCCGGATCCAGGACCGTCCCCCGGGTGGGAACACCAGTTCGATGTACTCGGGCCAGACCACCACGAAGTAATCGTCTCCGGCCTCGAAGCTCGGATTGAAGAAACTCGTGATCTGGTAGAAGCCGTCCTGGTCCGTGAAGACATAGTCGATAAAGTCGACCATCTCGGAGGAGGGGTCCTCGCCCCGAACCAGGTCGACATACGTGCCGCTGACGGGATTGCCACTTTCGTCGCGGACATACCCGTACACCGCCCGGGCCGGCACATTGGCCGAGTCGATGGCGGCGTGGGGGGAGCAGGGGCCCTGTCCGCACGCCCGCACCCGGTACGCCCAGGTGGCGTTGCCCTCGGGGGTGTCGTCGGCGAACTCGGTGGTGGTGCTGGTGCCCACCGGGCTCCAGCTCGTGGGGGGCTGGGAGTCGGCCACCAGGCCACGGTCGATCTCGAAGGTGACCTCTCCGATGAGTTCCGAGGTGTAGCTCCAGCTCATGGCGACCTCGCCGGCCCTCCAGTCGGAGACGAAGAATTCCACCGGCGCGGGAGGCGGGGAGAATCCCGCGAAGTCGAGGACCACCGTCTCGCCCCCGCCATAGACCGTGGCCGACTGACTGAGAGGCGCGAAGTACTCCGACGAGAGGTCCGCACTTTCGGGGACGAGGGTGATCTGGTAGGTGCCGGCTTCCAGCTCGGAGAAGGTGTAGCCACCGGAGCCTTCGGTGGTGGTGGTCCGAGACTCTCCTTCACCGGAGAGCGTGACCTCCATCCCCGAAACCGGTGACGAGTCGAGGGTGACCAGCCCGGCGATGGTCGACGGCGCGGGCATCGGAACGAAGACCGACTCGACCCCTGAATACGGGGAGCACGAGATCGCCTCGCACGCCCGAATGCGGTACGCCCATTCGTTGCCGGGTTCGGCCTCTTCGTCGAGGTAGCCCCGGATGTCGGTGGAGTCGATGAGGACCCATCCCTCGGGGGGCGGGAAGATGTCATCCACCGGAGCCCGCCAGACCTCGAAGATCCGGGCGGAGGTTCCCTGGGGGTCGATGTGATCCCACTCCAGCAGCACGATGGGACCCTGCCACGTCACTTCCAGATTGATGGGCGCCGGGATGGGGCGTGTGGTGACGAAGTCGAGGGTCTCGCCCACGGCCTCCCCTCCGGCGCTGGTGACCTCCGCACGGAAGTAGTAGTGCACCTCGGTCTCGAGTCCGGAGAGGAGGGCGTCGACCTCCACCGCCTCGGTCTCGGCTCCCACCTCGATGGGTTCGGTGACCTGGGCGTCGTCGAGATCGGGGTCGGTGCCCCACCGGAAGGCGATCTCTGCCGGGACCCCCCGGGGATCGACCCGCGCGTTCAGTCGGGCGTCGGTCGAGCCCACCTCGGTGGCGGGGAGGGTCTCGATGGTGGGAGGGGCGAGCCGTACCGTGACTCCGGTGGTCCCGGTGAGGGATTCGAAGGAGGCGACCACATCGGCCTCGCCGGGACGGAGCCCCGTGATGACCCCCTCGTCGTCGACCCCGACGATTGCGGGGTCCGACGAGCTCCACTCGACGGTTCGGCCCTCGAGTGGATTCCCGAGGCGGTCCAGAGTCTGGGCCTCGAGTTCCACCGTCTCACCGGGATCGAGCTCGACCGCCGAGGGAGAGATCACCACCTCGGCGACCACCGCTTCCACCCGCAGGGTCAGTCGCTCGGCGAGCCGCTCGGTCCGGGTCTCGAAGACTCCTTCCACCTCGGCTTCACCTTCGGCGATGGCGGTGGCGAGGCCGTCGGAGGTGATCTGGATGATCTCGTGGTCGAGCGAGTGCCACTCGAGTTCAACCCCCGGGATCGTGTCTCCGGTGGCGAAGAGGACGGCGCCGGTGAGCCGCACCGTGTCGCCCAGCGCGTCCAGCGGTGCGGGGGCCGCGGGGAGGCGGATTCCGGCCCCGATCCCTTCCAGGGGAAGTTCTGCGGTGGCGGTGCGTCCCCGTTCCAGGGTCACCGGGCCCTCGCCACGGAAGAGCGAGGACTGCCCGGCGAAGAGCTCGATCTCCAGGGTGGCTTCCACCGGACTCTCATTCAGCTCGAACTCGAAGCGGAGGTGGATCTCGCCATCGGAGGCGTCCACCGCCACATCCTCATCGATGAAGACCTCTCCACCCCCGGCCAGGAGCACTCGAACCCGGTTCACCATGGCGAAGGTCTCGGCACCCGACTGAAGGGCTTCCGGATCCAGGTCACCCACCCCGGCCGGCTCCGGCATCTCCGCGCCCTGGAGCCGGATCTCCACCGTCGAGGGCGCCCCCCCCGGTCCATCGGCATAGAAGAGGGTGTCGCAGCCGGCCACCAGGAGCACGAGAAGAAGAGGGAGTGCACCCATCCAGCGACCTCGCGCAGCTCCCGGTCCTCCGTCGGCGGTCTTCCGCGGTGACAGCCACATCCTCCGTCTCCTATCGAGCATTGGATGCGCTCCGAAGCTGGAAGCTCAGTTCGATTCCGGTGAAACCGCTGGAGAGGTCTTCGCGGACCTCTGCCGATCCCAGGTGGAGCCGGAGGGCAGGAAGGAGGGTCACCGCATCGATGTCCCACTCTCCCGTGGCTCCGGCGCCCACCGACCAGCCCTGTCCGATCCCATCGTCACGACGAATGGCCCGGAGATCCACCGAGGGGGTGATCACACCGCCCCACGCTCCCGTCCGGACCCCGCCGCCCACCAGGAAGGCGCCCTGTGAGGGGCGGGTCTCCAGGTCGACGAGGAAGGTCCCCTCGGATCGGTGCCGGTACCCCAGGTAGACGATCCCGCTTGAGGCGAGGCCCACCGGGAAGGCATAGGAGCCGGTGGCCCCGAGACGGTTGCCACTCCGGAAGATGTTCTCGCCCCCGAGTTCGGCGTCGCCGTACCGGCGGGCATCCACCCGGAGCGCGGCCTTCCCGGTCCCCTGGATGATGCGGTCGACGGTGAGGCCGAAATGGAGTGCGTCACCGGGGCGGTAGGCCGCCGGCTGATCGCTGACGGCGTCGAATTCACCGGTCCGTGTGTACCCTGCGTCTGCCGTCACCCCGACGGGACCGAAGGAGTGCATTCCCACGAGGGAGATGCCCCCGCCTCCCCCCGCCCCCCAGTGGGAGATCCGGAAGGGAAGCAGGTCGGCAGCAATGGCGCCGGCGAGGGTCATTTCGTCGAGTGTGAAGCCATCGGAGCCGACGGGAAGGAGGATCGATCCCGAGACCGTGAGCGCTCCGGGCACCACGTCCACATCCATCCGGAGCTGCGCGTCGGTGGGCCCCGAGATGGTGATCTCGGAGCCGTCGACCCGCTCCATTCCGGCCCGTGCCCAGGTTCCCCGGAGCTCCGCACGCACCCGCTGTCCGAAGCGTGCCCTCGCCGCGAAGGGCGTGGTGAGCAGCGAGATCGACTCGAAGCCCGTCGCCTGGGAGTCTCCGAAGGAGAAGTACTGGAAGGTGGCGCCCGCGCCGGCGGTGAACGGCCGGTCCAGGGCCGGAGGCGCGAGTTCCTGCGCCTCCGCCGTGCTGAGCTCCAGGCCGCCCCTCTCCCATGCCCCCATCTGCAGGGGGAGCAGGCTCAGCACCCCCATGGTGAGGAGTGGGGTGAGGCCCCGCCATACACTCCCGGCTCGCACGGTCCGGGTCCTTCGCTCCATTCCCATCAGGGCCACCTCAGGATGATATCGAGTACCGATGCACCGACCCCGATCCCCTCGGTGCCCAGGAGCTCGGGACCGGGATCACGGATCTCGGGGCCCGGAAGAAGCTGCTCGATGGGGATGAAGGTGAGGCGCACCCCGTCGACGTCCGGTGTGCCGAAGGGCGACCCGGGCATGTCGGACAGGGTGGTGCTCGAGAAGGTGCCGGGAGTCACCGCGGCCTGGCGCTCCATCTGCCGGTTCTCGTCGGCGCGGTCTCCCGCCAGATCGAAGCCCGGATCCGCGTCCACCGCCGCCTGATGGAGGTCGGCCGCCGCCCCGTAGTTCCCCGCGTCTTCGGCCTCGAGGGCCTGGCCGAAGAGGAGGAGCGCCTCGAGTGACTCCGTGCGCATCCGCAGGAGTGCCTGGCGCTCGTCCGGGGTGGGCTCGACCCCCATTCGTTCGAGAATCCCCAGGACCAGGCGTTTCTGGAGTTCGAAGAACTCGGCGAGCTGGTCGGCCTCCTCCACCGACTCCACCTCGGCGCCTGCACTGGTGCGCACGAGCCCTGCCAGCACCGAGATCAGGGCTTCGTCCCCCCCGATCCGACCCTGGACCACGGTCTCGGCCCCCAGGATCCGGCCACTCCGAATGGCGGTGGCCGGATCGGTACGGCCGGCTTCGGTCAGGGCCATCTCATCCAGGAGGACCTGCACCCGCAGTCGCTCCAGGACCTGGATCCGATCCACCTGGCCCAGATCGGTCACCACCATTTCGGCGAGGGCTCGGCTCAGGGGGCGATAGGTCTCGTCGGAGCCCTCGTAGAGGAAGGGGAAGACCGCCACCGTGGCAGGTGCGGGGGCCCGATCCGCCAGCTGCGCCTCCCGGGCCAGGCTCGTCCGGATCTCCTGTTCGAGCTGAAGCCGTCGAACGAGGGCGAGCCGCTCCCTCGCCGCCTCGAGGACCGCCTCGTCACTCTCGACCTCGAGGATCCGCTCGTAGCTCTGGCGAGCCTCGGGGTAGGCCCCTTCGAGTTCGAGGGCACTCCCCATGAGGAGGAGTGCCGCAGAGTTGGGGGGCCCGGCCGTCAGGGGCTCCAGGACTCCGATGGCGTCGACACCTCGCTCCGCCTCCACGTAGGCCGCCGCGAGCCGGATCCGAACCGTGGGGTCGGCGGGCTGACGCGCGAAGGCTTCTTCCAGCGCCGGGATCTCCGCCGGCGAAGGAGTGCCGCCCGGCACCATGGCCGGTGCGCAGCCCCCGAAGAGGAGGGGGAGGCAGAGGAGGGTGAACCACACCCGCCGACAGGTGGCGCGGGTGGCGCCAGGGTCGAGGACGAGCGGAAGTGGGGGCAAGGCGGACGAGCTCCGGTATCGTGGGGGGCAACATCGAGCATCGTGTGCGCGCCAAAGTACGAATCTTGGGGAGGACGGGCAAGTTCGGGACGCCCCGGATCCCGCCTGCCGAGTTCTCACAGCAGGGGCGAAAAGAGGTGGGCTGCGTGCGAGGCTACCCGGAAGTGGAGAGGGCGACCGATGACGTCCTCCACCGAGAAGATCCTCGAGCGCCGGAAGTCCTCCTCGAAACTCCGCTCCACCTGGCGGGCAAAGTGGGGGTCGGCCACCAGCGCCGTAATCTCGAAGTTCAGCCGGAGCGACCGGTTGTCCAGGTTCACCGTACCCACCGACGCCACATCGGAATCCATGAGGAGGGTCTTGGTGTGGAGAACCCCCGGCTGGTACGCATGCACCTTCACCCCGGCGGCGAGGAGGCGCTCCAGGAAGGCGAATTTGGCCAGATGGACGAGCCAGACATCGGCCCGCTCCGGCACCAGGATCCGCACATCGACGCCTCGGAGGACGGCGATTTCGAGGGACGCCATCACCCCCTCGTCGGGTACGAAGTAGGGGGAGGAGATCCAGATACGGTCCGCCGCCGAGTGGATCGCGTGCTGCATCAGGAGGCTCGCCGTTTCCATCTCGTCGGCGGGCCCGGAGGGGAGAATGAGGATGGGGCGGTCCCCGGGCCCCTCCACCGGCTCCCACGAGAGTTCGGGGACCGCCTCGGTCATCCAGAACCAGTCCTCGAGGAAGGAGAGCTGGAGGCCGAGGACGGCGGGACCCTCGATCCGCATGTGGGTGTCCCGCCATCGGCCCAGTTCCGGATCTCCGTCCAGGTACTCGTCTCCCACATTCAGACCACCGACCCATCCCTCGACCCCGTCGCGCACCATCACCTTCCGGTGGTTCCGGAAATTGATCTGGAAGCGGCTCGCCACCCCGCGATTCGAGCGGAAGGGACTCACCTGCACCCCGGCGGCCTCGAGTTCGCGCCCATAGCGGCGGGGAAGAGAGTAGCTCCCGATCTTGTCGTAGAGGAAGTATACGCGAACCCCGGCGCGGGCCCGGTCGATGAGCCGGTCCCTGAGTTCGCGTCCCATGGCGTCGTCACGCACGATGTAGAACTGCACAAGCAGGTAGTGCTCCGCCTTTTCGATGCCCTCGAAGAGACTGCGAAACGTCTCCTCTCCATCGATGAGGAGCTCGGTGTCGTTCCCCCGCAGGAAGGGCATCCGCACCAGCCGCTCCACCGCCTGAACCCCGCCCCGCTCCTGCGGGAGCTTCACCCGGAAGGGGGCGACCCGATCTCCCAGCCCCTCGATGGCGTCTCTGAGGGGGGAGTCGCCCGGTGTCCGGGCGCTCCGGTAACCCCGAAACTTCGGCCTCCCGAAGAGGGCATAGGCCGGGACCGCGATCCATGGGAGGGTGAGGAGGGAGAGGATCCACGCCACCGACCCCTCGGCGCTGCGCTGCGGCGAGAGGAGCGCGGCCGCGGCGGTGACGAGGCCTACGGAGTGACCCACGATGAGGACGACCAGGAGAATGGTCATTCGCGAAAGCTCCCCGGCCATGACGGGTGGCGCAACCCCCGCCGGCCGCATCCCTTCATCGATGGTCCGCCCGGCTCCGGGGAACGGTTTGCACCAGACGCCGCCGGGCGGTATCGTGCGGATTCACGACCACTGCCATTCCGTCGGACGATCCCCGCGACCAGGTGGGGCCGCCCGACCCGTACAACCGTCCCTGGAGGTTCTTCATGCGATTCCCCACCTTCCGAGCGAGCGTTCTCGTCCTCGGCGCCCTCCTTCTTGCGCTTGCCGGGTGCGAGACCGACGAACCGGAGACCCCTCCCGCGGACCGGGCCGAGATGAGCGAAGACGAGATCATTGAAGAAGCTCGCGCCATTCACGAGCGGGTGATCACCATCGACACCCACATCGACATCCCCTTCAACTTCGCCACCGACGAGGCGGACCCCGGGGAGCGTGGGCGCTTCCAGAACGACCTCCCCAAGATGCGCGAAGGGGGCCTCGATGCCGGCTTCTTCATTGCCTACCACGGCCAGGGGGAGCGGACCCCCGAGGCCACCGAGGAGGCGTGGGAGCGGGTGCTCCAGAAGTACCATGGCGTCCGGCGGATGACGTACGAGATGTATCCGGACGAGATCGAGTTCGCCTACACCGCCGACGACGTGGAGCAGATCCATGGGGAGGGGAAGCTGGTGGCCCTCATCGGGATGGAGAACCTCTGGCCCATCGGCGACGACCTCTCCCGCATCGAAGAGGTCTTCGACCTGGGCGCGCGCTACATCTCGGTGACCCACAATGGGCACAACCAGTTCGGTGATGCCGCGGTGGAGCGGGCGAACCTGGGTGATGACGGTCCCGAGTGGGGCGGTCTCTCTCCCCTGGGCGAGCAGGCCATCGACGAAATGAACCGACTGGGGATCATGGTGGACCTGTCGCACCTGGCCGAGACCACCGCCCTCGACGCCATCGAGCGGAGTCGAGCCCCGGTCATGGCTTCCCACTCCTCGGTGCAGGGCATCGTCGACATCCCCAGAAACATCACCGACCGCACCCTCGAGGCGGTGCGGGACAATGGTGGGGTGGTGCATCCCACCGCCCTGGGCTCCTTCGTGAAGCAGCAACCCCCCGAGCGGGCCGAGCGGATCGCCGAGGTGCGCGACTCTTTCGGCATCGAGAGCGGGGCCGACATCCAGGCGCTCTCCGACGAGGACCGGGCCGCCTTCGACGCCGCCATGGCGGAGGTGGACGAGGCCTTCCCCCCGGCCAATGTGGCCGATTTCATCGACCATGTGGACTACATCGTGGACCTCATCGGGATCGAGCATGTGGGGATCTCGTCGGACTTCGACGGTGGGGGTGGTGTGGAGGGGTGGATGGACTCCTCCGAGACCTTCAATGTCACCCTCGAGCTCGTCCGTCGCGGCTACACCGAAGAGGAGATCCGGATGATCTGGGGGGGTAACCTCCTTCGGGTGATGCGAGGCGTCGAGGCCACCGCCGCCGAGATCCAGGCCGAGGGGAACTGAGCCCCGTCGGTCCGGCTGCCCCACGGCCGGGGCGGGAGCTGAGGGGTCCCCGGTCGTGGCGCACTCCGCCCCATCCTTGACGCCTGATGGGTGGAGCGATCACTTGGGCGGTATTGTAACAACCCCGACCTCACGCCACGCTTCGGAGCTTGCCATGTCCATCGGTCCGACCTGCCCACCCCCCTCCCGTCCGGACACCTCGGCGATGGTGGA
>SLSF01000069.1 GCA_007130605.1 Gemmatimonadota bacterium
AGGGAGTCGGCGACGCGGGTGATCCGTTCGCCCTCCCGGTCCACATGGAACCATGGGTCCAGATCCGGATCCTCGTGGGGCTGCGGGTCCGGATGCCAGCGGAAGTAGACCCCGGAGCCGTCGAGGGCCCACCGGACACTCCGGACCTCCTGGCCGATCCAGCGGTTGTTGCTGGCCACCTCGCGGAGGGTGAAGGGCTCGGCCGTGGCGGCGGGGTCGGGCTCGAACTGGTGGACCGGAGTCGGCGCACTGAAGTCGTGGGCCGGGTCCGGGGCCTGGGCGGAGAGGGGGGCGACCAGGGCTCCCAGGGCGCCCAGGAGGAGGGTGGCGAAGCTCAACGGGAAGAGAGAGGCGAGGGCTCCCGGGCGAAGACCGCCACACGGGGTCACTTTGGGCGCCCCCTTGCGGCGATGGGGAGAGGCGCCGGAGTACCGACGGGGGGACCGGTCCACCGGAACCGGGGCGACTGTGGGAACGAACATCGGGGTGAACCTCCGGGGCTGGAGCCGTTGGATGCCTTTCAGACGATGTAGCACTTCCCCTTCCGAATCTCCAGCCGGACGGCGAGGCGCAATCGGATGCTCGGGGTCGGGTCGCTTGTCTTTTCCCCCTTCCGGACCAATGTTGTCGGCACACCAACCACATCATCGGGTCCCCGGAGTCTGACCATGCTCGACCGTGCCGTACGCCTCGCCATCCTCCTCCTCTGGATTCCGGCCCTCGGGGTCGCGCAGGAGGTGGACCGATTCGATCCGCCGGGCGGATATACCCTGCCCCCCGCCCAGGTCCAGGACTTCTTCGAGCGGGATACCAACTACGCGACGCTGAACCAGCTCGGTCCCGATGGGGATCACTTCCTGGTCCCCCTCTCCACCGAACTGTCTTCGCTGGAGCGGATGGCCGAGGAGACCTACCGGCTCGCGGGCCTCGAATTCCGTCCCCTGGTGGATCGCCCCTGGCACCTCGACACCTGGGGGATCCACGGCTTCCGCATCTATGCGCTGTCGGCCCGGGAATTCCGCGATGTGGCCCTCCCCGAGGACGCCTTTGCCTCGGACTTCATGTGGTCGCCCGAAGGGGACCGGATCGCCTTTCTCGCGCACCTGAGGGACCGCACCGAACTCTGGGCCGCGGATGTCGCCACGGGGGAGACGACTCCCCTCTCCGGTCTCCACCTCATGACGACCCTGGGCACCCGGTCGCAGGGCCAGGGGAGCCGGGCCTCGAACATGGTCCAGTGGACCCCCGAGGGGACGGTGATCACCCTGGGCGTTCCTGAAGCGCGGGGGAGCGAACCGGTGGCGAACCCGGTCCCCACGAGCCCCGGGATCACCCGGACCCGGGCCGAGCCCGTCCAGTCGCGGACCCTTCCCTTCCTGATGGAGGACGACCACGACAAGAACCTCTTCGAGTACTACACCACGAGCCGGATCGTCGAGGTGGGCGAGGGTGCGGAGCCCCGCTGGATCGGGGAGCCCGCCATGTACTCCTCCCTCTCGCTGAGCCCCGATGGGCGGCACATCCTGGCCGAGGTGGTGGAGCGTCCCTTCTCGCTCATCGTGAACTGGGGGAGCTTCCCACGCCGGACCGTGATCCTCGACCGGGAGACCGGTGAGGAGGTCGCCGAGGTGGCGAGCCTCCCCCTGCGGGATGGTTCGGACGACCGCGAGTCGGAGCAGATCGGACGGAGCATCGAGTGGCGTCCCGACGGGGCCGGGCTCGCCTACATCCGGGGCTCCGGGAACTCCGGTGACGAGCTCATCCTCCTGGAGGCCCCCTTCGACACCGCCAATGCCCAGGTGGTGGCCCGGGCCGAGCGGCGGATCCAGAACGTCCAGTACGACCTGGAGGGGGCCCACGCCCTGGCCACCCTCGCCGGGAACAATGGCAACGAACTCGTCCACTTCGACCTGACGGTGGAGTCCCCCGAAGCACAGGTCGTGACCGAACTTCGCACCGGCGGAGACCCCCTCGAGCGCACCGGGAGCCTGGTGACGGGGCGGACGGCCAATGGCCTTTCCCACGTGGTCATCTCCACCGACGGGGGCACGGTCTACCTGGAGGGCCCCGGCTTCCGGGAGGACTTCCGGCCCCAGCCCTTCGTCGACGCCGTCTCCATTGCCTCGGGTGCGAAGGAGCGGATCTTCGAGGGCTCCCGGGACTGGTTCGACCGGCCCCTCGTCCCCCTCGACCCGGACTTCTCACGGATGACGGTGAGCCGGGAGTCGAAGACCGATTTCCCCGACAGCTACCTCCTGGAGCGGGGAGCATCCCTCGATGCCATGGAGAACCTCACGAACAACGAGGACCCCTTCCCCGAGCTCACCGCCGCGGAGCGCATCGACTACTCCTTCATCCGGCGCGACGGGATGGAGGTGCAGGCGCGCATCTCTCTGCCCACCGACTACCAGCCGGGTGACCGGGTGCCGGCGATCTTCTGGACCTACCCCCGGGAGTACACGACGGCCCAGGGGTACGAGCGAGCCGCCATCACCAGCCGGAACCACAACGCCTTCCACCAGGTGACCTGGCTCCGGTGGTCCGACATCTGGCTCTCGCAGGGCTACGCGGTGGTCTACCCCGACATCCCCATCGTCGGCGAGAACTACAACGACACCTACATCTCCAACATGCTCGACGCCATGTACGGGGCGATCCGGGCCACCGACGACCTGGGCTACATCGACGTGGAGCGGATCGGCCATGGCGGACACTCCTACGGGGCCTTCGCCACGGTGAACTTCCTGGCCCACGCGCCCTACTTCAAGGCGGGGATCGCAGGGCACGGGGCCTACAACCGGACCCTCACCCCGGCAGGATTCCAGGCGGAGCGTCGGACGCTCTGGGAGGCGCCCCATGTCTATGCGGCGATCTCGCCCTTCTTCCACGCCCACCAGATCGACACGCCCCTCCTCATGTACCATGGGGCCGACGACGACAACACCGGGACCTGGCCGGTGCAGTCGGAGCGGCTGATCCACGCCCTCACCAATCTCGGGAAGGACGCGGTCCTCTACATGTACCCCTTCGAGTCGCACACCCCGCGGGCCGTCGAGAACAACCTCGACATGTGGGCCCGCTGGCTCGAGTGGTTCGACCACTACGTGAAGGACGCGCCGGGAACGGCGCTGGCCCAGGACGCCGAGGACGCCTCGGAGGAGCCGGAACTGCGCTGACTCGTGCAGACTTTCCGGCGTTCGTAGCGTAAGCGCTACATGGGTTGCCCTGGCCATCTCCGCATGTGGCGTATACGCTACGGCCGTCACCCTCGTCGAGTGGGACCGTAGCGTATACGCTACAGTAGCGGGTTACCGTCGGAGGGCGCGGTGCTCCCGGTGTGCCGACTCGAGTGCCGGGTCGGTCCGGCCCTCGAAGTGGTCGCGGAAACTCAGGGCGGGGAAGTCGGCACTGTCGAGGGAAGCGAAGCCGACATCTCCGAAGCCGTAGATGAAGTAGCGGAGCACACTGATCTGGTCCTCGGTGGCCGCCGCATTGGTGTGGAAGCTCGTGTAGACGAGCTGTCCCGCGCCGTGGGAGAGCGTGATGGCGAGGGGCGCGTTCTGGACCCAGCCACCCTCCCAGTCGTCGTAGTAGTCCCCGCGGAGAAGGATTTCGGGTCCGGAGGAGACCTCGGGCATGGCTGCCCATCCGTCGAGGTTGAAGGCGATGTCCACTGTCGACTGCCCTCCGATGAAGGCGCGCAGAGGCTGGCTTGCCACATCGGCCTCGATGACTCCGGAGTCTCCGTCTCCTTCCCGGGGGATAGCGTTGGGAAAGAGGGACTGGACCAGGGGCATCTCCAGGTCGGAGACGTAGAGCGCGCCTCCCTGGGCCATGAAGGCCAGGAGGTTGTCACGGACATCGGGGTCGTCGGCATAGCTCCAGTCGGACACCCCGCAATTGATGAAGATGAAGCGGTACTGGGAGGTCACCGAGGGGTCGGCCAGGTCACTGGCACTGATCTGGGTGAGTTCGGTCCCGAGTTCATCGCGCACGATGGTCTGGATGTTGTCGAACATTCCCGACACGTAGGCGAGTTCACCCTCGGCATCGAGGGGGGCGACCGGGGCCTCGGTCACCTCGTTGGCCGTCACCTGCACCGGAATGGTCACCCTGAAGACCCCCCGGGTCGCCAGGAGGGTCTGGTTACCGGCGGGCACCCCCTCGAGGGTGTAGCGTCCCTCATCGTCAGTGGTGGTCTCGGGGCCGGTCATGAAGGCGAGGTCCCCGTCGTTCTCGCCGATCATGGCGGCACCCTGGGGGGCGAGGCGGACGGTGGCGCCCTGAATGGGGGTGGTCCCGTTGGCGGCGGTCACCTGGCCGGTGACGGTGCCCGTCTCCTGTGCCGGGTCGGTGGGTGAGTCGTCGTCGCTGCAGCCCCAGAGGAAGAGGGCCAGGACCAGGGGGAGGACAAACCGAAGGTTCAGGTGCCGTCGGCGGAACGGGGAGCGGTGGGCGCGAAGGCGCGCCCCTGGAGAGGCGGAGTGGTTCATCTCGGACTGGCTCCTGCAATTGGGTTCAATGGGGGACGGATGGGCCCGGGAGCGGGGATTCGAGCCGAGCGTGAGGCTCTTTTCGGTCGTCGAGCGCGAGGCTACGCCTTCGCCGACCCGCCCGACCCGCCCGACCCGCCCGATCCGCCTTTGGCGGGTGCCCGTGGGGCTCCCGGGGGTCCTGGTGGGGCTCCGAAGCATGGCGCCGCGGGCCCTCGAGAGGATATGCGCAGAACGGGGGTGCGTCCTGCCACCGATCCACTCAGATCCCGAGCCTTCGAAAGAGGAAGGGAGCCCCCCCGGTGAGCCAGCCGCCCAGGAGGAGGTACCGGAGGATGCGGGGCGCCTCCTCGCCGGGGAGGGGAAGGGCCGGGACCCCGAACCAGAGGATGCCCACGCCCACCAGCCCGACCAGGAGCCGGACGACTCCGGTGCCGAATCGGCGGGGGATCTCCGGCATCGCGCAACCGCCGAGGAGTGCCATCCCCACGCCGGCACCCAGGAGTGCCGACGCGGCCGGGAGCGCCGTGTGCTCCCGGTAGACCAGGAGCATGGCCAGGGGGAGGAGGAGCAGGAGGTGGGCGGAGGGGGTCCGGAACCGCTCCGGCTCGAGAAGACCTCTCTGCTCCAGCGAGAGCGCCCCTGCCAGGAGGAGTGCCCCGGCGAGCCATCCCGCCAGGAGGTCGTGGGGGAAATGGACCCCCAGATGGAGTCGGCTCCACCCGATGAGGAGTGTGAGGACCAGGGCTCCCCCCCAGACGAAGGTCGGCGCCATCCGCGGCGTCCCGCCACCGGCACCGAAGCGCCGGCGCAGGAGCGCCCACGCCAGGTATCCCCACACCACCAGCGCATTCTGCGCATGACCACTGGGGAGGCCCCCCGCCGACTCCACGATCATGACATCCACCAGCGTGGGGTCGGGCCGGGGAAGTCCGGCGAGGGCCTTGAGAGCCGCATTGATCCAGGCGGATGCGAGAAGGAGGACGGCGAGATGGAGACCCACCCGTCGATGGACCGTCCAGAGGAGGAGGGGGAGAAGGAGGAGGTAGAACTCCTCGTCGCCCAGGAAGCTGAAGATCCGGGCCACCCCGTCGAGCTCCGGGGAGCCCGCCGCCTGGAGCCATCCGATGAGCCAATGCCCGAACGCCTCGGCCCCCGTCACCGGAAGAGTTCCCCCTGCACCGGGGCCTCATCTCCGAGGGAGAGCCCGGGAGGGAAGGGGGGCACCCGCTCCACCCCGTGATCCGGGTCCTTCCGGGTGGCGACGGGACGGCGGCTCCGTGCCCGCGGCGTGCATCCCACCCGCCGGGCGATCCTTTTCCAGTGGCGCCCATGTCCCCGGTCCCCATGGAGGATCCACGCCTCCACATGGGCCATCTCGTGGAGCATCACCTCGAGACGGAGGGCGTCGTTCGCCTCCAGCATCAGGTCCAGGTTGAGGGCCAGTTCGGTGACGACGCGGGATCTCCTCCTTCGGCCGAGGGTCACCTTCCCCCAGGTGGAGCGCATCCGTCGACTCAGCCGGATGGGGAGACCAGCCGGGAGCGCGCCGGCGAAGGTGGCGCGATTCAGCGCGCCATAGAGGGCGTCCAGGTACGCCTGCTGTGCCGGTGTAGCGCAATTCGGACCGGTCCGGGGCGGGCGCCGGGTGTCGTGGATGGCCTCGAGGGCCTCGATGAGGGGTGGGTGATGGCGCACCACCTGGCGGGCCTTCCTCGCCTCGGGCGGTCCCCCCCGAGGGTGACGGGCCACCAGGGCGAGATGGTCGAGGAGCTCCGGGTCGGCCCTGCGGTAGCCCTCGTGCAGGTTCAGGACGGTGCCCCCGCCGGTGACCGACCAGATCGTGCGGCGGTTGGCCCGGAAGGAGACCTTCACCAGCCGATCGGCGCCGCGGGCCCGGAGTTCCTCCAGTGCACGGTCTCCGGAGAGGGGTTCCGGGGTCGACCCCTCCTCCTCGCTGCGAGTCCGCGCGCCTCTCCCGACTTCCTTCTTCGACATGCCGGGTCAGTCGGACCGGTGTCGGGTCGCTCGGGGGTGGAGCTTCTCCACTCGTGCGGGGATCGTCTCGTTCAGCATCTCGTTGTCGCCCGAGTAGTCGATGGGGACCTCCAAGAGATCGATCCCCGGGCGTTCGATGGCTTCGGCGAGGGTGGGCGCCAGGGCTTCCGCAGCGTCGATCCGGTGTCCTCGGGCTCCATACGACTCGGCGTAGCGGACGAAGTCGGGATTCCCGTAGTCGAGGCCGTAGTCCGCGAAGCCCATGTCCTTCTGCTTCCACCGGATCATGCCGTACCTGTCGTCGCGGAGCACGAGGACCACCAGGTCCAGCTCGAGGCGTCGCGCGGTCTCCAGTTCCTGCGAGTTCATCATGAAGCCGCCATCTCCGCAGATGGCCACCACCGGCCGGTCGGGGTGGACGAGGCGCGCGCCGAGGGCCGCCGGAAGTCCCGCACCCATGGTGGCCAGGGCGTTGTCCAGGAGGATCGAGTTGGGTCGGTAGGTAGGGTAGTTCCGGGCGAACCAGAGCTTGTACATGCCATTGTCGAGGGTCACGATGCCATCCTCGGGGACCGCCTCGCGGACCGCCGCCACCAGGGGGAGGGGGCGGAGGGGGACCGACGGGTCCCGGATCGCCTCCTCGAAATGGTTCATGGCGGCGACCCGGACTTCCTGGAAGGGAGAAAAATCCCAGTGGTCCGGCGCCTCGAGACGCTCACCGAGCCGGTGGAAGGTGTCGGCGATGTCACCCACCACCTCGTGCCGGGGAAAGTAGACCGGGTCCACCTGTGCCGAAGCGGCATCGATGTGGAGGACCCGGACGCCATTGTTCTCCATGAGGAAGGGGGGCTTCTCCACCACATTGTGCCCGACATTCACGATGAGGTCGGCTCGCTCCACCGCTTCGTGGACGAAGTCGTCGGCGCTCAGGGCCGCGGTACCGATGTAGGCGGGACTCCGTTCGTCCACAACGCCCTTGCCCATCTGGGTGGTGATGAAGGGAATCCCGAAGTGGTCGATGAAGTGGCGGATCCGCACGCAGGTCCGGGACCGATTGGCGCCTGCGGCGATCACCAGGAGGGGGTGGCGCGCTTCGCTGAGGAGTGTCGCCGCCCTTTCGATGGCCACGGGATCGGCGATGGCGGGCCGGGCATCCCCCGCGGAAAGGGGGGCCTGGTCCACATCGTCGCGAAGGATGTCCTCGGGGATCTCGAGGTGGGTGGCCCCCGGTCGTTCCGTGGCAGCGAGGCGGAAGGCCTCGCGGACCCGGGCAGGAATGTACGCCGCACCCACCACCTGCCGGGTGTACTTGGTGATGGGGGTCATCATGTCCACCACATCGATGATCTGGAAGGCCCCCTGCTTGCTGGAACGGATGGGCTTCTGGCCGGTGATCATGACGAAGGGGAGCGCTCCGAGCTGACCGTAGGCGGCGGCGGTCACCAGATTCGTCGCGCCAGGCCCCAGGGTGGAGAGGCAGACGCCCGGACGCCCGGTGAGCCGACCCACCGTGGCGGCCATGAAGCCCGCCGCCTGCTCGTGGCGGGTCACGATGAGTCGGATCGACGACTCCCGGAGGGCGTCGAGCATGTCCAGGTTCTCCTCGCCCGGAACGGCGAAGATCATCTCCACCCCCTCGGCCTCGAGGCACTTCACGAAGAGTTGGGCTGCGTTCATCTCGAGACCTCCTCCGAGGGGAATGGACCGGCTCAGCGCTGCGTGATCACCACCTGTCGCTCGCCCACCGGGAAGGGTTCTACGCTCGTGGAGCCGTCGGGCCAGCGGATCTCGATGGATTCCGGGGTCCGGTCGCCCGGTGTCAGGTGAACAGTGGCGGGTTGCTGGGACCAGTAGCCGCCCCCGGCCTGCACCTCGCCCAGGGGCCCCCGGGTCCCGTCATCGAAGACCAGCCGCACCCCGGCCCCGATGGCCGAGGGGTTCGTTGCAGACCCCACCAGACGAACCCCCAGGCCCGGAGTCCCGTTCCGATTCCGGAATAGGCGGGTGCGCGCACCATTCTGCGCGAGGACCAGGTCCAGGCGCCCATTCCCGTCCAGGTCGGCTGCGGCGAGCCCCCGCTGCTCCCCGTAGACCCGGATCCCCGAACTCTGCCCGGGTACCGCTTCGAGGGCGCCCGTACCATCGCCCCTCAGGAGAAGGCCCCGCCCGGCGTCGGAGCGAGGAGTGTCGGGATCCCAGTGGAAGAAGTTCTGTGCCATCGCCACGTCGTGGTGGCCATCTCCGTCGAAGTCCGCGATGACCACTCCGAAGCCCGGGGAGAACTGAGCCTCAGCCGGCAGGGGCTCGGCCCGGAAGTGCCCTCCCTCGTTCAGGAAGACCATGTGGCTCATGGTCGATCCCTCGACGAAGCGGGTGTCCCGGTAGTAGGGGCCGAGAGCTTCTTCGACGGTTCCGGCGGCGTAGGCGGCCACCGATCCGAAGCGCTGCGGGATGAAGGGCATGGAGTGGCCCACCTCGACGGGCGGGCGCCGGAGGACCCAGCCCCCCACTTCCTCGTCGTGGTAGGCTTCCAGGAGATCCAGGAAGCCGTTCCGGTTGTAGTCGCCGTAGTAGAGACGGTGGGTCTGCCCCGCCACATTCCGGTTCCAGAAGTTGAGTCCCCGGTTGGTCACCACCAGGTCGGGGAGGCCATTCCCGGTGAGGTCTCCCGACGCGACCCCCCGCCACCATCCGTGGTGGTCGCCCAGGCCGAAGTCGGCGGTTCGCTCGACCACCTGCTCGCCTTCGAAGGAGAGGACCCGCACCGGACCCCACTCGGTGGCCACCACCAGTTCGGGCGTGCCGCTCCCGTTCAGGTCGGTGAAGAGTGCTCCGGTGACCAGCCCGAAGGCCGCGAGTTCGTCGGAACGCGCCGGGTCGAGGACGAAGCGCCCCTCTTCCTGTCGGAAGAGATAGGAGGGCGCGGCCTCGGGGTAGCGGCCGGGGACGGCGCGTCCCCCTGCGAAGAGGTCGGGGGCGCCATTGCCGGTGTAGTCGGCCAGGGCGAGGGGACCGAGCGCCATTCCCGGAAGGCGGAGCTCGTCGACGAGCCGGGTCCCGCTCCCGTCGCGGATGTAGTGGAGGATCCGCGAGTCTTCGCCCATTTCACCCTCCCAGGAGGAGAGCCCCACCAGGAGGTGGCGGACGCCCCCGGCTCCCTCGAAACCCACCACGGCGGTCTGGTCCAGGGGTGACTCCGGGTCGACCCCGGGGAGATTTCCAGACACCAGGCTCCCGCCACGGTTCTCGAAGTAGCCCAGCGCGCCTCCCCGGCCACTTCCCACGAGAAGGTCCGGATCACCGGTTCCGGTCCAGTCGAGAAGCGAGACTCCCGGTCCCTCCTGGCTCAGGCGGAGGGGGATCAGGGGCTGGCGCTCCTCCCACGGGAAGGCCGGGTCGAAGTGGGAATGGGTGAGGTCCCCGGTGGTGTCCTCGAAGAGGGGGGAGGGGGCGTCGTCGGGTTCGAGAAGGGGCTCGGGGGTCCACCGCTCGATGGTGTTACCATCGATCTCGTAAATCCGGTTGGCATGGACCCCGTCGAGCCGGCTGCGGGTCCCGTCGCGCCAGTCGATCTCGATGGAGAACGGGCCATCGAGGCCGGCGGTGGCGAAGGTGTACTGGGGTTGGGAATTGGAGAGGTACGCGCCTCCGCCGATGACCTCCCTGGACTGGGGGACCGGGCCACCCTGGAAGCGGATCTTTGCGCCGATGGCTTCGGTGTTGGGGGCCCGGTCCCGGAGTCGGACCGCCACCCGGGGCCCATCGGCGAGATTTCGCATGACCGCCGCTTCGCTTTCGAGACGGTTGATCACCAGGTCCCGGGTTCCGGTGTTGTTCAGGTCCACAAGCGCCATGCCGTGGGAAATGTCCTCCTCGGTGAAGCCCCACGCCTCTCCCACCTCCTCGAAACGGAAGTCCCCCTCGTTCCGGAAGGCGACATTCCGCTGCGTGAGGGGATCGGCCACCAGGATCGCCCGGCTGATGTCCACCTCTCCCGCTCCGACCACCTCTCTCACCCGCATGTTCGTGTCGAAGTCCTGGAGGTCGGCAAAGTGTCCGTTGGCCACGAGGATGTCCTCGTAGCCATTCAGGGTGACGTCGACGAAGAAGGTGGACCAGGACCATCCGGAGCGCCGGACTCCGGCGAATTCACCGATCTCGGCCCAGGTCCCGTCTCCCCGGTTGGCATAGAGGGTATTCCCGGCATACATGGGACGATTCTCGATCACTCCCACCGGGTGGGGCGCCACCAGCCGGGTCTCCGCCTGGCGGATCCGGTCCATGTGCCGACGGCTGATCATCTCGACGGCCAGGAAGTCCAGGGTGCCGTCTCGGTTCAGGTCGCCGAAATCCACCGCCATCGACGAGAAGGGAATCTTCCGGATGGCCAGCGGATCGATGGCCCGGAAGGTCCCGTCGCCATTGTTGATCCAGGTCCGGTCGGGGGTGTTGAAGTCGTTGGCCAGGTAGATGTCCGGCAGGCCGTTCCCGGTGATGTCCTGGATCCGGACATGGAGGCCCCAGTCCCGGAGTTCCCCGGTGATGGGCTCCCCCGCCTCGTCCAGGAGGATTCCCGAGTCCAGGGGGACCGGCTCGAAGTTTCCCGCACCGTCATTCCGGTAGAGGAGGTCGCCCTCGCCCACCTCGTACCAGTTCACCTGGTCGCCGATCCACTCGATGGCGTAGTGGTCGCGGAAGGTCTCGGTGATTCGTGGCTCCCCGTCCACATGCTCGAGAATGAAGGTCTCGTTGGCCTGGCGGGGGAAGATGTCGCGGGCGGAGCGGGGCTTGTAATTGGCGATGTAGAGATCGGGCGCGCCATTTCCCGTGAGGTCGGCGATGGCGATCGAGGAACTGCCATGGTTGCGAAGCGCCGGGAGCCCTCCCACCCGCTCCTGGAAGCGTCCGGAGCCGTCGTTGAAGAAGATCCGGTTCTGCGTGGTCTTCGAGGTCACCACCAGGTCGAGGTGGCCGGAGCCATTCAGGTCGGCAAAGACCACCCCTGAGGAGAACTGGCCCGGCAGGGCGACACCGGCCTCCTCGGTGATGTCGCGAAAGCGATAGCCACCGAGGTTCTCGTACAGGACGTTGGGGCCGTCGAGGCGGGCGAAGTAGAGGTCGGGAAAGCCATTTCCGGTGACATCGCCCACGGCGACCCCGGAGCCATTCAGGAGATTCCGGTTCTCGGCCGCCTGGTCATCGGTGATGGTATTCCGGAAGTCGACTCCAGTCCGGCGCGAGGAGAGGGCCTCGAAGCCCACCCGCCCGGTCTCGGGCACCTGGAGCTCCGCCCACCGGAATCCCTCGCCTTCGTTCCATGCGAGTTCACCCGGGGACTCGCTTCCCAGCCGGTCGCAGCCCGCGAGTGCGGTCACGACGAGGGCCACCCACCCCATGCGGAGGAGGCGGCGGCCCCCCGGGACGGCGGAGCGGTTCCGCGGCCCTGCCGGGCTCATGGGGTCCCCCCCTCCTCCGGGGACGCGATCCGGATCTCGCGGGCGCCGGAATCGAGTTCGTGGCGGGTCTCCCGGCCATCGGGCCACCGGACCTCGACTCCGCCCGGCTCCGCCTCGCCATGCCCCAGGAGGAGGACCGACGACTGCTGCGAGAGGTAGCCGGAGCCGACCTGCACCTCGCGCCGGGGGCCCATCCGGCCTCCGTCGAAGAGAAGGCGGGCCGACGCCCCGACGGCCATGGGGTTGCCGTCGGGGCCCTCCAGGTGGACCCGGACCCCGGGGGTGGCGTGGGTGTTGCGGAGGAGCCGGGTCTCGGCGCCGTTCTGGCTGAACACCAGGTCGAGTCGGCCGTCGCCATCCAGGTCGGCGACCGCCAGTCCCCGCTGCTCCCCGTACACCCGGATCCCCGACCTCTGGCCGGGCACCGCCTCGAAGCCACCGCTTCCGTCACCCAGAAGAAGGAGTCCCCGGCCGGCGTCGGAGCGGGGCGTGCCCACATCGTAGGCGAAGAAGTTCTGGGCCAGGAGGAGGTCCTCGTGACCATCGCCGTCGAAGTCGGCGATGACGACCCCGAAGGCGGGAGCGAGCTGGGCCTCGGCGGGGAGGGGCTCCCCCCGGAACACTCCCCCCTCGTTCACGAAGACCATGTGGGCGAACTCCGACGCCTCCACATATTCCACCGTCGCCTCCCTCGGCCCCAGCAGCTCCTCCACCGTGGAGCGGGCGTATTCGGCGAAGCTCCCCACCCCCTGCATGAGGAAGGGCATGGTGCCCCCCACCTCGGTGGGCTGCTTCCTGGGTACCCAGCCCCCGACCTCGTCGTCGCGGTAGGCCTCGATGGTCTCGATGAAGCCATTCCGGTTGAAGTCCTGGAAGAAGATCCGCTTCCGGTTCTCGGGGAAGTGCCGGTACCGGAAGTTCAGCCCATGGTTCGTCGCCACCAGCTCGAGCCGGCCATCGCCGCTGAGATCACCGGTGGCGAGCCCCCGCCACCACCCGGGGTACGCCTCGAAGCCCAGCTCCGCCGTCCGCTCCTCCATCGCTCCCCCCGAAAAGGCGAAGGCCCGGATGGGCCCCCAGTCGGTGGTTACCACGAGCTCGGGGCGCCCGTCGTCCAGGAGGTCGGTGAAGAGGGCCCCGGTGACCATCCCCAGCTCCGACAGCGCGGCCGAGGCCTCCTCGTCGACGACGAAGCGCCCCTCCCGAAAGTGGAGGAGGTAGGAGGGGGCCGCCTCGGGGAAGCGGCCGGGCACGACACGCCCGCCCACGAAGAGGCCGGGGGTCCCGTCGCCGGTCCAGTCGCCGAGGGCGAGGGGACCCAGCCCCGTACCGGGTATGGCAATCTCGTCCACGAGCTCGATCCCGCTCCCCCGGCGCTGGTAGTGGAGGATCCTGGAATCCTCTCCCACCGGCCCCTCGTACGAGGTCACCCCCACCAGGAGGTGCCGTTCGCCATCGGGTCCGTCGAAGGCGAGGATCCCGGCGTGGTCCCGGTCGGTGGGTTCGGCGAGGGCGTCGGGGAGGGCCGAAACGAGGGTGCCATTCCGGTTCTCGAAGTAGCCGAGGGTCCCCCCGGCCCCGCTTCCCACGAAGAGGTCCGGGGCGCCATTCCCGGTCCAGTCGAACCACGCCACCGCCGGACCCTCCTGGCTCAGATTGAGGGGAAGGAGGGGCTGACGGGCGTCATCCTGGAAGGGCTCGTCGTGGTGCCGGTGCCCCAGGGTGCCGGTCTCGTCGACGAACCAGGGGGTGTCCACCTCGATGGGCTCCCAACCGACGGGACGGGAGCCGGGGTGGGGACGCTCGCTCCGCTCGATGGTGGCGCCGTCGATCTCGTACACCCGGTCCGCCGCGACCCCCTCCACCATGCTCCGTGTCCCGTCGGGCCAGTCGACCTGGATGGTGAAGGGGCCGGACTCCCCGCCGGTGGCGAAGGTGTAGTGCTGTGCCGATCCCGAGACATAGCCCCCCCCCACCACCACGTCCTTGAACTGGGGGACCGGTCCCCC
Source organism: Gemmatimonadota bacterium (assembly GCA_007130605.1). Taxonomy (GTDB): domain Bacteria; phylum Gemmatimonadota; class Gemmatimonadetes; order Longimicrobiales; family Gaopeijiaceae; genus SLBA01. The sequence goes on from SLSF01000069.1 coordinate 13,957, forward strand.
ATGGAAGTGGATGGTCGCCCCGGCCGCCTCGGTATTCGGGGGCGCGTCCCGCAGCCGCACCTGCACCCGGGGCGCATCGGCGCGGTTCCGGTAGATCGATGCCTCGTCGTGGAGGCGGTTGAGGACCAGGTCGAGGGACCCGTTGTTGTTCAGGTCGGCGAGGGCCATCCCATGGGAGATGTCCTCGTCCAGGAAGCCCCACGCCTCGCTCACCTCCTCGAAGGTGAAGTCTCCCCGGTTCCGGTACGCCACATTCCGCTGCCGGAGGGGGGGATACTCGAGGGTGGAGAGGGTCGGGTCCAGCTCCCCGGCACCCACACGTTGGTCCACCTGGTTGCTGATGTCGGCATCCTGGATGTCGGCGAAGTGCCCATTGGCAATGACCACGTCCTCGAAGCCGTCGAGATCCACATCGAGGAAGAAAACGGCCCAGGACCAGTTCGAGCGCCGGACTCCCGCGTACTCCGAGACCTCGGCCCAGCTATGGTCCCCCCGGTTCCGGAAGAGGGTGTTCCCCATGTATTGCGGACGATTCTCGATCGCTCCCACCGGGTGGGCGAAGGGGGCCGTGGTGGAAATGTGCCGGAGTCGGGTCTCGTGGTCGGGCGCGAGCATCTCCACCACGAAGAAGTCGAGCTCGCCATTCCGATCGATGTCGGAAAAATCGACGGCCATCGACGAAAAGGAGCTTTTTCGCATGGCGAGCCGGTCCAGGGCCCGGAAGGTCCCGTCGCCCTGGTTCATCCAGATCCGGTCGGGGCTGTCGAAGTCATTGGCCACATAGATGTCGGGGAGGCCATTCCGGTTGAGATCCTGGGTCCGGGCATGGAGGCCCCAGTCCCGGAGCTCTTCGGTGATGGGCTCCCCGTCTTCGTCCAGGAGAACCCCCGAGTCGAGGGCGACATACTCGAAGTTCCCCTCGCCGTCATTCAGGTAGAGGAGGTCGGGCTCGGCGAGTTCGAAGGTCCAGATCACATCGCCTTCGCGGCCGAGCTCGTAGTGCTCGCGGAAGCGCTCCACGATCTGTGGCTCCCCGTCCACCTCCTCGACGATGAAGCGCATCTGGCTCTCGTAGGGGAAGAGGTCTCGGGCCGAGCGGACCTTGTAATTCACGATGTAGAGGTCGAGGGCCCCATTCCCGGTGAAGTCGGCGACGGCCACCGAGGTGCTCCCGTAGTTTCGGAGTGCAGGGAGGCCTCCCACCGACTCTTCGAAGCGCCCGTTGCCGTCATTGAAGAAGAGGCGGTTCTGCCGGTCGTTGGAGGTGACCACCAGATCCAGGTGCCCACTCCCGTTCAGGTCGGCGAAGACCGCGCCGGTGGAGTACTGGTCCGCCAGCGCGATCCCGGCCTCGTCGGTGATGTCCCGGAAACGGTATCCTCCCTCGTTCTCGTAGAGGACATTGGGGCCATCGATGCGGGCGAAGTAGAGGTCCGGGAAGCCATTGCCCGTCACATCGCCCACCGCCACACCGGATCCATTGAGAAGGCTCCGGTTCTCGGCCGCCTGTTCATCGGAGACCCGGTTCCGGAAGCTCACTCCGGTGACCGACGAGGGGATCGCCTCGAACCCGGCGGCGCCTCCGGTGCGGGGGACCCGGAGGTCGGCCCACCGGTAGCCCTCCCCGTCGACCCACTCCAGGGTGCCCGGGGGCTCGGAAGCCGGCCCCTCGTCACCACAGCCCGTGGCGAGGAAAAGGAGAACGGCTCCCACCACCAGCCGGACGACGGCGCGCTCGAACAAGGATCTGCGGGTGCGGAGGGTACGGTGCACGGCCATGGATGGGGTGCGCATGGGAGGGGTCAGGTGCGGGTGGCGGGAAGGGCCGGTTCGGCGGGAGGCGTGGCCCGGTCCTTCCAGAGTCGTTCGACGATGAGCGCGATGGGTCCGACGATGAAGAGCGCGTAGAAGGGGGCGTAGATGGCCTCGTTCAGCCGGAAGATGAATTCCACGAAACCGATGAGCAAGGCCACCGTGACCCGCCCCCGGGTGGTGGAGAGCGTCGTCTTCGGATCGGTGATCATGAAGAGGACGAAGAGCTGGTACATGGGACCGGTCAGGGGCGCGATCTCGGCCAGGTAGGGATCGCCGGTAATCCAGCTCCGCACCAGGCCGAATGCGAGAAACGCCCCCACGTAGGAGGCGCAGACATGGAAGAGCTTCAGCTTGTGGATCGAGAAGAGCCCAACGATCCAGATCACCAGCATGGCCCACATGTTGTTGCCCCACTGGATGCTCAGGACCGCCGCGCTGTCGGAGGCCACCAGGAGGAGCATCACGATCCCGAAATTCGTGGGATTGAAGATGTGCCGTCCACGAAAGCGGATGGCGTACTTCGAGACGATGGCGATGGCGGCGGTGAAGGCGAAGGGCCAGAGGAAGGGGGAGCGGACGAGGATCCCGGCGCTGATCCCCGAAATGTAGGCGCTCGACAGGTTCCGCCACTCCCCCAGAAGGAGGCGTGAGAGGAGGATCTCGGCGATGAAGGCGGCGGCGATGGCGGTCGCGAGCTTGTCCCAGCCGTCGAGGATCCCGAACGAGATGTGCGCGGCGAGGAGGATCCCCGTGATGAGGAGTGGGGGCACATAGGGTCGAAGCCGCCGGATCGCCTTCCGTCTTCGCGCCTCTGCCGGGTCCACCACCGCCTCCATGGACGGGTCCGGGTGCTCAGTCATCCGTGGCGCCGTCCGGCTCCCGGATCTGGTGTCGCCGATTCACCTCGGGCTGCTCCACCACGGTCTCCGCACCCGAGGGCCACCGGATGACGACCCGGTCCACTTCGCGGGTCGGTCCCAGACCGAAGTGGAGGGGACGCTGGTTCTGCGAGGCGAAGGCATTCCCCCCGTATACGAACTGCACCTGCTGCTGCCCATTCCAGTGCACCTCCACCCGGGCGCCGATGGCGCTCCGGTTGCTCCGGGAACCCTCGAGCTCGAAGCCGATCCAGTGGTGCTCCGGTGTCACCTCGGTCCGGTAGATCTGGACCGGGCCGTTCTGCGAGGCGACCACGATGTCGAGGGCGCCCTGGTCGAAGAGGTCGGCCATCGCCACCGCACGGCTGTCCAGGTCGAGCCGACCCCCCACTGCGGCCGAGACCTCGCGGAAGCGTCCGGCCCCGTCATTGATCCAGAGCCGGTTCTGCTGGTAGCCGGCCAGGCTCCGCCCATTCATGGGGGGCCAGTTCGCCGCGTCCTGGATGATGGCCTGGTTGCCTCCCACCACCTTGGTGAAGTCGTACCAGTAGTCGGTGGCCGGCTCGTCCGAGACGAAGCCATTGGCCACGTAGAGGTCCTGGAATCCGCTGTTGTTCAGGTCGCCGAACTGCCCGGCGTACCCCCAGCCTCCGAGCTCCACCCCGAAATTCCCGGCCAGATTCGAGAAGCGGGGGGTGTCGCCCGAACTCCGCCCCGAGGGCACCCAGAGGTTGTTCCCCTGCATGAGGACCCCGGGCTCGGCGATGTTGGTGATGTAGATGGAGCTCTCCCCCCGGTTCAGGAGGTCGGCGAAGGCGACGCTCATCCCGCTCTTGGGCTGGAAGCCGATGCCCGCGGACTCTCCCGCGCTCCGGAAGCCCTCGCCGTTCTCATTGATGAAGAGCTCGTCGACGCCGTAGTCGTTGGCCAGAAAGATGTCGGGGTACCCATTCCCCGTCAGGTCGGCCGCCGCCACCGCCAGGGCCCACCGGCGACTCTCGACCCCCATCGCCTCGGTGACATCGCGGAAGGTCCCGTCGCCCATGTTCTGGAGGAGGTAGTTGCGCCCCCCGTTTCGAGCGTACTCGTAGCTCTCGGGCATGATGCGGGTGGTCTCGAGAGCCCAGAGGTCGAGGCGCTCGTCGTAGTACCCGGCCATGTAGAGGTCCAGAAGGCCATTTCCATTGAAGTCGAGCCAGATTGCGGTGTTCGCATTCACCCACTCGGGCAGGCCCGCTTCCTCGGTGACCCGGGTGAAGCCCTCCTCTCCGTCATTTCGGAAGAGCTCCGGCTTCCCCCACTTGTAGATGAAGAGGTCCTCGTAGCCACTGTTGTTGTAGTCGCCCCAGATGGCGCCCATGGAGACCCCGGTCCCCTCTCGGTTCACATCGGCGATCCCCAGCTCCGCGGCCCTGTCGACGAAGGTCCCGTCTCCCTGGTTCAGGTAGAGGGCGTTCATCGTGCCGTGGCGGCTGTTGGTCAGGTAGAGGTCGGGGAGGCCATTCCGGTTCACGTCGACGATGGAGGCCGAGGCCCCGATGGAGGCGATCTGGGGGAGGATGTGGTCGAGGGCCGGGTCGAGCTGTGGGCCCTGGTGGACGAAGTCGATCCCCATCTCGCCCGAGATCTCGTCCAGATGGAAGCCGTAGCGCTCCATTGCCGCTTCCCGGTCGATCCCCTCGTCGGCCCGGGCCTGGCGGGTCTCGAACTCGCGCAGGATCAGGGGGGTGGCCAGAAGTGCCACCAGGACTCCAAGGGCGATTCCGCCCCGCATCCGCTCTCTGCTCATCGGTCCTCTCGCTCCCGTCCGAAGGTAAGGGCGTCGACGAATCGGTCGGGGGTCACGTACCGGGTGTGGTAGTGGACCCAGTCGTCGCTGTGCCTCTGGTACACGGGGTCGTCCTCCAGGCGGCCGGGCCGCCGGTCATACTCGGGGAAGTCCCTCGACGGGAGTGGAAGCACGGTCTTCGAGAACTCGGTGTTGAAGTCCCCGTCCTTCACCCATCCGTCGGCGATCATGACGAAGGTGCGCCGGTATCCCTCCGGCGGATCGTCGAGGGCCGCGAACTCGAGCTGGAGTTCGTCGCCCGCATTCATGATGACGTACCGGTCGTCCACGGCTTCCAGGAGTTCGCTCACATCGCCGTACCGGGTGTAGAAGCCCTCCAGGTCGAGCCACCGCGGGGTGGTTCCCGAAATGATGTTGTAGTCGGGAAGCTCCGGCGAAAAGTGGTCCTCCTTGATCCACTCCGAGTACCCCCGGAAGGCGAGGTCCATCCGGACCGGATCGAGCTCGTGCTCCACCACGACCACCTCCGGAAGGCCCTCCGCCCAGTGGATGGCATCCCAGAAGAGCTCACTGGTGGAGGTGAAGCGGAGGCGTCGGTCGTCGGGATCGGGGAAGATCCCCTCCAGGTCCAGGAGCACCGTCTTCGTCTTGCCGGCCGGGAAGCCCCAGTCCTCCTCCACCGTGATCCATCCCCCCCGGCCGTCGGGGACATCGACCTGGATTCCGGTGGGTGCGTCCACCGAGCCCTGGCTCAGCGCCAGGTTGATGGAGGAGTCGGTGGGACGGATCCACCCGTGGGCCACCAGCCAGAGCGGACCCTCGGCCGGGGGCTCGTCGCCCAGGACGATCTCGAGGGTGTGCTCGTGGGTGAGGCCCTGCCAGGGGGTCCGTTCGAAGGTGTGGAGGTAGCGGCCGTCGATCTCGCGGATGAGGTCGGTGAGGTCGTTGCCGCCCTCGTCCAGCACCCGGGCCACCGGGTTGGTCTCGCCCGTGACCCGAAGGTCGAGCTCCGGGGGCGGGAAGGCGAAGCGTTCGTCGATGAAGACCTCGGTCCCCTCGGGGTGGTCGATGGCCTGCACCCGGACCCGGTCGAAGAAGTGGGTCTCCCAGAGTTCGGCGGTGATCCTCAGGTCGTACACGCCGTCCACCGGAACCAGGGCGTCTCCCGGAATGCGCACCCGGTCCTCCGTCTGCATGACCCCGGCCGTCTCCTGCGCATTGATCCGGAGTCCAAGGGGGGAGCGCCAGATCAGGTCGGTGATGAAGCGGTGCTCCTCGCCATCGAAGGTGAAGAGCCAGGGGCACGACCCCTTGAGGATCTGCTCCCCGAAGAGGGTCTCTCCCATGCCGAGTTCACTGAACTCCGCCTGCACCGATCCATTGGGCCAGATGATCCGAAGCATGTCGGCGTCGGGAAAATGTCCCAGCCCGAAGTGGACGATGGGGCTCCGGATGGGCTGCTTCTGGTAGAGGAGCCCGGTGCGGACCTCCAGCTCGCCCCCGATCCCGAAGGAGTTGATCCGCTGGTCGCCGAGGGGGCCCGAGGCCCGCACCCGGATCGAGCGGAAGCCGTAGTCGAGGGTGCCCTGGTTCAGGAGCCGGAAGGCCCGCCGGTCGGGGTCGACCCCCAGCATGTCGAGGCGGCCGTCTCCCACCGCGTCGACGATGGCGGTCACCCGCCCCGGGAGGGTGCCCCCCACCGGGTGGAAGGTGCCCGAGTCGTCGGAGAGCCAGACCCTGGTTCCTTCGGGGGTGGAGACCACCAGGTCGAGGCTCCCGTTGTTGTCCAGGTCCTCCACGAAGAGGCTCGCCGCGCCGGGCGCCCCCTCCAGCTCCGGGAGGGCGTCGTCGAGGACCGTCTCGGTCTGCCAGCCGGACCGGTCGGGACGGGTGAAGATCCGCGACACCGTCCCGTCGGCGGTCAGGACCAGGAGGTCGAAGCGGGCCTCCCCCCGGAGATCGGCGGCGCCCATGGCGGCCACATCGGTGGAGATGGGGAGGGGGTCGGCCCACACCATCTCGCCTCCCCGGAGGTTCGCCGAGTGATGGAGCGTCCCGTCCTCCTCGAGGAAGAGGGCGTCGGGCACCCCGTCGGCATCGAGATCGACCCAGAGGAAGTCCACCGGGCTCTCCACCCCCGAGAAGAGGGGGACGGGTGTGAAGGTGCGATCGCCATTGTTGCGGAGTACCACCGGCTCCCCCTCCACGGGAGAGAGGACCAGGTCCAGGTCGCCGTCCACATCGATGTCGACGGCCCAGACCGCCCGGTACGGCCGGTTCACCACCTCGGAGGGCAGTCCGAGGGCGTCGGTGATGTCGCTGAAGGTGAAGTCGGCGGTCTGTCGATGGAGTCGGAAGCCCTCGGTCCCGGCGAATGCGAGGTCCATGAGGAAGTCGTAGTCGAAGTCGAGCTGGGCCACCGCGTGCATGGCGTCGCGGTCCGACGGCTCCCCGGGGAAGGCCAGCTCTGTCGTTCCTTCGTCGCTGTCGATGACCACCGCACCCGGCGCCACACCCAGGGCCAGGGGAGGGGCGGTTTCGGAGAGGGTGACCGACCGGACGAGGCGTGCTTCTCCCGCGGTGGGCCGGTCGATCTCCTCCCGGTCGAAGGCGAGCTGCAGGTCCGGCTCTGCCGCCTGCAGCTCCGGATTCGGAAGCTCGATGAAGTAGGGGAGGGTGAAGGCGATCTGGTCCGCCGGGAGTTCGATCCGTGCCGACGCCCGCCGAAACTCGGGGAGGGGTGCCAGTGCGTTCTGGAGGAAGGCGATCTCCAGGATCACATCGGTGAAGCTGCCGGCCCCGGCGCTGGACCGGACGACGGCGAGCTGCTCCCTGGCGGGCTCGGGCCAGAAGCTCGAGTCCTCCTCCAGCGCCGAGAGGTGCCCGTCGAGCGCATCCCCGTCCTCTGTCTTGGCCGCAAGGCGGATCGCCTCGATCCGGAGGAGGAGGTTCCCCGGGTCCCCCTCCAGGAGGATCTCGAGGTGCTCCTCGATCTCGGCGGCATTCCCCAGGTCGTCCTGCCGCTCCAGCTCTCTGACGAGGGCGAAGCGGACGCGGGGGGCGTCCGGATTCGCATCCAGGGAGCGCCGGAGATAGGGGATGGCCGCTTCGGGATTCCCCCGGCGGTTCTCGAGGAGCGCCGTCAGGAAGAGGATCTCCGGGTGTTCCGGAGCCAGCTCCCGGGCCTGCGTGAGCTGCTCGTCGGCCAGGGAGAGATTCCCCTGGCGCATGGAGAAGACCCCCAGGTTCGCCCAGACCGCGGGCTCCTCCGGATAGAGGTCGGCCACATCGCTCATCTTGAAGAAGGCGAAGGAGGCCTGGTCGGTCTCGATTGCGCTCAATGCCACATGGAAGGCGGAGACCGCCTCCCGATACCGCTCGTCCTCGGGGTCGCCCGGGGTGCCCGGGGCGTCACATGCCACGAGCGCCGTCGCCACGAGGAGCATCGGGGCCAGGACGGACCGGATGAGGGACCACGAACCCGGAGTGCGGGGTCGCGGTGCTCGGGGACGGCGAAGGGGATCGGTCAGGGTCGGCATCATCGATGGGAGAGGGGGTTGGCTCCGGCATGGAAACACCGCAGGAGTGGCCGGGAGACCCCTGCACGAACGGGCTGAGCGAATCTGGCATTGCGGTACTTCGACGATACCCTCCGCGTGCCCGTGATGCAAGGGATTTTCACCGGGCTGACACGACGGGTGGCGGTGGGCCCCGGGGGCCCGTATCTTCGCTTCGGGACAGATTGCCTCATTACGTCGGGAGACCCCCATGACCGGTTCCGTCGCCGATTTCTCTCTGCGCGACCAGTACAGTACCACCCGCCTGGCACTCTACGCCCTGGCTGCGGCGGCGCTCGCCATCGTCGTGGCGGGATTCTGGAACTTCCACCTGGTGGACGGATTCGGCCGCGACGTGATCGCCGGGCGCACCATCGGCGACACGGGGACTCTCGCCGGCGCCTTCGGCGAGCGCGGCCTGACCTTCGGCTTCGTATTCGCGGGGGTCGCGGGCCTCGCGGCCACCTTCACCGCGTGCAATTGCGTCGTCTTCGCCATGCTCCCCGGGCTGGCGTGTTCCACCGACGGAAAGACCGGGCAGTCGAGTCCCTGGTTCGCGCTGGCCGCCTTCGTGGGTGGGGTGGCCGTGGTCTCCATCGCATATGGGCTCTACATCGGATCCATCGGCTCGGCCGGGGTCGAGGCACTGAATGTGCGCGAGGTCCGTCTGGCGCAGGCCCAATGGGTATTCACCGGGATCGGCGTCGTCATGCTCGTCTGGGGGCTCGGTGAAATGGGCCTGTTCGACGGGGTAACCCGTCGCCTCTCGGGATCGGCCCGCACCTTCCTCGCCTCCGCCTCCACCAAGGCGGCCACCATCGGGATCCTGGTGGGCCTCTTTTCTGTCGGTCGCCCGTTCCCCGTCTTCCGTGAGTTCCTCACCTACGCCGCCGAGGCGGGCAGCCCCCTGTATGGCGCGGCGGTCATGGCGATCCAGGGGATCGGGCAGATCCTGGTGATGGTCGCCCTCTTCGCCCTCCTGGTCTGGCTCGGAGGCCGGAAGCTCCTGGCCTGGTCCCGGTCGAACCCCGCGGGGCCTCGCCTCATGAGTGGCCTCGCCCTCGTCGCCGGCGGGGCGTTCTTCGTCTTCTACTGGGGGCTCGCCTTCGCCTTCGACATCGGTCGATGGGGCTTCAAGCTGGGCTGGTATTGATGGCGATGAAGCCCTGGCTCACCTTTGACGAGACGGTGACAATTCTTCTTGCGGCCTTCGGGGGGCGAGGCGTATTCTGCAGGAGGATCCCCCGGTGCACTGTCGCACGCCGATGGAGCGGGTGGGACGGTGCGGCACGGCCGGTGGAACTCCGGGTCGCACGGGGGGTCCAAAACTCTTGAGATCGGTGCGGGATTGCCTCGGCAGGACTCGACATGAAACCTTCATACTGGAGAGGGTTTGCGCTTGGTGCGCTCGTCCTCTTTCTGGCTGTTCCGGGCCTCCAGGCCCAGCAGGACACCGTCCGGGTTGTCGTGGAGGGTTCGGTTTTCGATATCCAGCAGGGCAGCGGGATCCCGCAGGCCCGCATCCAGTTCTTCGCCCCGGACACCGACGGCTTCGATGAGGCCCTCACTCTGGGCGAGGTGGTGACCCGCGCCGGTGGGGCCTTCCGGAGTGCCCCCCTTCCGGTGGGCACGTATCAGATCCGGGTGACGGCGCTGGGGTACCAGGAATTCGTGGAGGAGATCGAGCTGGAGCCCGGTTCCCCCCTGAATCTCACCATCCGGATGGTCCCCGACGCCGTGAGCCTCGATCCCATCCTCGTCACCGGGGTCCGAAGTCCTCGACTGGACCAGTGGGGGTTCTACGATCGAAGGGAGCGTGGATCCGGGGCAACCTTCACCCGCCAGGAGATCGAAGCCCGGAATCCATCCAGGATCTCGGACATGGTCCGGACCATCGCGGGGGTCCGCCTCATCGATCCCGGGCAGGGGCAGGGGCCTCCCACCCTCCTTTTCCGCGGTACCTGCCGGCCCGACGTGGTCATCGACGGGGTCAACCTGGGCTCCGATCTCCGCCTCGACGAGGTGGTGATCCCCTCCGACATCGAGGGGATGGAGATCTACCGGGGCATGGGTGGACCCATGGAGTACACGATGGGGTGTGGGTCGGTCGTCGTCTGGACTGCCGATCCCACGGCCCGCCTTCGAGAGGCACAGCACCCCGACGACTTCCAGATGCGCAGCTTCGGCTTCGCAGCCATTTTCATCGGAATCAGCCTCCTGCTTGGCCGATGACTCCTCCTGATCTGTCCACGGTCCAGGACCTTTCCTCCCTCGACGGACGGCTTCGCTGTCCCAACTGCACCGGTGACCTCGATTCCACCGGGGAAGGGCTCCGTTGCGACGGTTGCGAGGCGTTCTACCCCTTCCGTCGCGGCATTCCGCTCCTCGCCATCCATGGCACGACCGAGACCTGGACCGGAGACATGCTTCCGGAGACCAGCGCGGCGTACCAGGAGGAATACGAGGAGCTCTCCGAGGCCCGACGCTACAACGAGGAGTACCGCGACCAGGTCACGAAGCGGTGGAGCACCCGCCGGGAGTTCCAACTCCTCGATGGCCTCCTTTCCAGCCAGCCCCGCTCCGAACTGCTCCTCGACCTCCCATGTGGCGGAGGGCGCCTCAGCGATCGTCTCGCGCCCTTCACCGAACGTCTCGTCGAGGCCGACATCGCGTTCGGCCAGCTTCGCTATGCCCTGGAGCACCATGAAGGGACCGACGCCCGGATCTGGATGTCCGCGTCGGCCTTCCATATTCCCTTCCACGACGCATCGGTGGATGGCGTGGTCTGCTGCCGGCTCTCCCACCATCTTCCCACGCCCGAAGAGCGGGAGCGCCTCGTTCGGGAGCTCCTCAGGGTCGCAGAGCGCTTCGTGATCATGACCTTCTTCGACTACCACTCGGTCAAGAACTACATCCGTCGGGCCCGGCGTCCCTTCAATGGGAAACCGCCCAAGATGACCATGACGGTGGAGCGGGTGCGGGAACTCGCCGAGGAAGGAGGGGCCCGACTCGTGGCCGCGCCGCCCCTCTCCCGCCTCTTCTCGGGCCACCGGTACGCTCTCCTCGAGAAACGCTGATCCGGCGCCTTGACCCTCCTTTCCTCCCCTGAAGGCGTCCAGAGTGTGGAGGCGCCCGATCCCCCCGACTCCGCCGTCATCAAGCGGGAGCATGGGACCCTCATCTGGCGAGAGGACCATCCCGAGGCCGGTCCGGTGGTGGCGAAGCGGTATCGACATCGGACCCGGTGGGCGGCGCTGCGGGAGCGACTGACCCGCTTCCGGGTGGAGCGGGAGTACCACAGGCTGCGGTACCTGGACAGGGCGGGAATTCCAGTGACCGAGCCCCTGGGGTGGAACCACGGCCACTCATCCCGGGAGGGCTTCCATGAGACCCTCGTCATGCGGGAGGTGGCCGACGCCGTTCCCCTCGACCGATTCCTCCGGGCCACCGACAAGACCCCCGACCTGGCTCCACTCTACCGCATCCTCCGCGATCTCCACGAAGCCGGCTTCTGCCACCAGACCTTCTATACCCAGAACGTCCTCATCCGCCCCGATGCACCACCGGGGGAGGCGTACGTCCTGCTCGACGTGCCTCGCTCCTGGATCTTTCCGG
>SLSF01000132.1 GCA_007130605.1 Gemmatimonadota bacterium
CTCACCCCCCTGAACACGCCCTCCCGCCAGATCAACTACCAGTCGGGGCTTCATCCCATGGAGGAGACCCCGGCCGATGCGCGGGTGGGCACGATCCGCCTCCACCACGGGCCCGACCATCCGAGTCGCCTGGTCCTGCCGGTGAGGGAGCAGGCCGGAACCCGCTAAGAGGGATATTGAAGAACGGGAGTAGCCACCGGGACGGGGTCTTGCGCGACCCACACGCTTTGCGTGCGGGTGCCCCGGGTCCAGGCGGGTCGCTGAAAGCGATCGGGCACCCGGCAAAGCCGGGTCGGCATCGGTGAAGCGGGCCAACGAAGGCCCAGGGCCGCAACCTTTATCGACCAGAGGTCGATCTCACTTTCGGGTTGGGGCCGCAGGGGGCCTCCTCGGTCGTTGGTTCGCCTCGACGTAGCGCAAGGCTATGCCTTCGACGACCCGCCCGACCCGCCTCCGGCGGGTGCCCGTGGGGCCTCTCGGGCTCCCTACGGTGGCTACTCCCGTTCTTCAACGGCCTTCTAGCGTATTCGGTACAGCCATCCTCCGGTGCCGGGTCGACGGCTTCGCGCCATGGACGAAAATCCGGAAAACGCGTTGAAAAAAGCTGCCCATTCCGGATTCTATGCCAATATCGACGAGAATCCGGAACGAGCCCTCCTGCCGCCACCGCCCGACCCGGATTGTATGCGAATATCGACGACAATCCGGAAAACGCCCTTAAAAACCAGGCGTTTTCCGGATTGTCGTCCTGCGAACCCGACGCCTCTGCCCTTCCCACTCGGTCCAGAACCGTCGCTCGAAACGAGAAGGACCGGGAGGGCACCGAAGCCCAACCCCGGTCCCACCTCGGGACCGAACTTCCGCGGTTGGCGCCCCTGTCCGTGGCCCCAACCCATCGGACCCCTCAGCCCCTGAAGAGGCCCCGGGGCAGGGGAGGGCGTTCCAGCTCGTCGGCGAGTTCCACCGGGCTTCGGCCATGGATGGGAATGCAGGGGTCGGTGGCGGTCTTCCACCAGCGATCCTTCCCGGCGAGCCTCCGGACATCGGAGGGCGCCAGCCCCACCACCGAGATCCAGACCCGCTGCACTTCCTGGATCGGTCCGAGCATCTCGCGCAGGCGGGTCACCGGGGTCTCCACTTCCTCGTCGGCGGCCACGAGTGCCAGCTCCAGGTCGCTGTCCGGCCCGTCCTCGCCCCGGGCCACCGCACCGTAGATCCACGCGCCCAGCGGGCTTGGCGTGAGGTTGCCGAGGGCCGAGACGATCCCGTCCACCAGCGTTTCAAAGCGCTCTTCTTCCGCCATAAAAAGTGAGCCTAGCGGCAGGTAGAGCGGGTGGTTCACATCGGGGCGGTAGAGGCGACCCCGTCCCTCGCCCAGCTCCTCGACGATCCCACCGCGGCACAATCCCGAGAGGGTGTTGCGCACGGTCTGGGCACTCAGGCGCGAGCGGTCCGCCAGGGTTCGGACGGCCAGCGGGGTCTCCGATGCGAGGAGCTCCCGGAGCACCCGCACCGAGCCAGGGGAGGCGAGGAGGGTGCTCGACGGGTGTCGGAGGAAGCTCTCGGGAGCGTTGGGAGTGCGCATGGGGCCGGACCTCGAGGGAATTATAGCCAAATAATCTTTGCTTAAACCAATCTTTCTGGTTTGTGCCGATCTCGCAAGGGTTCAGGTGTGGGGCCCAAGTGGCGAAAAGGAGGGGGCTTGGTCCGACTGCGCCGCGGAATCCGCCTGGGTCGGTCGATTTCGAAGCGGCCGCCCCCCCGGCATGTGGGGGATCGAGGCCGGGCCGTTACCCACCAGTCTCCCAGCCGAGGCCAGAACCTCGAATTCCACCGGTAGTCTATTCCACCGAGAGGGTCGGGCGGGCATCAGCCGGTCCGTGCCCGGACTGAGACCACACTACCGAAGAGGGAGAATCGAGGGTGCCGTGGAGCCGCCGAGGGCGGTCCCGGGCTCTCGTCGATCCTCTTCAGGGAGGCGAGATGCTGGCACACCTGGTTCGAGCGGTCGTACCGCTGGGAGCTATCGTAATCCTTCTAATATTGTCACCGATCACAAACCCCGTCGGGGGAGATCTTCATGGGCAGGAGCCCACGCAGGTGACCGGCGTCGTCCTGGATGGCGGCACCGGCGAACCCCTCCCCGGGGTCCGCGTGGAGGTCGTCGAGACCGGGCGCGGGGCACTCACAGGGACCGAGGGCAACTTCGAGATCGAGGTGCCGGATCTCCAGGCGACGCTCTCCTTCTTCCGCATCGGCCATGAGCGCGTGGAGGTCGAACTCGAGGGACGCGCCACCCTCCGTGTGGAGCTCTCCCGCGCCTCCATCGAACTCGCCGAGGTGGTGGTGGTGGGGTACGGGACCCAGCTCCGTCGGGACCTGACCGGTGCCGTGTCATCCATCAACCGAGACGACCTCGCCGACATCCCGGTCTACTCCATCGACAACCTCCTCCAGGGGATGGCCACCGGGGTCGACGTCACGGCCAACGGCTTCCGGCCCGGCCAGTCCTCCACCATCCGCATTCGCGGGAACCGCTCTCTCCTGGCGAGCAACGATCCCCTCTTCATCGTGGATGGGGTCCCGGTGGAGGGTGGAATCGGGGATCTGAACCCCCAGGAGATCGAGTCGGTCGAAGTTCTGAAGGACGCGTCGTCCACCGCCATCTATGGCTCCCGGGGCGCCAATGGGGTGATCCTCATCACGACCCAGCGCGGATACGAGGGGCCCACCCAGATCCGGTACAGTGGATCGTTCGGGACCCAGGAGATGACGAGGCGCCTGAGCATGATGAGCGCCGAGCGCTACGCCGAGATGAAGCGGGAGGCCGAGCGGCACCAGGGAACGTACACCACCGACGAGGCGCTCTTCGAGCCCTATGAGCTCCGGGCCCTGCAGGAGGGGATCTCCATCGACTGGCAGGACCTGGTCTATGGCTCGGGCGCCCAGCAGGACCACCAGCTCTCGGTCACCGGCGGGAGCGAGCGGACCCGGGTTTCGGTGAGTGGCGGCTATCTTCAGCACGACGCCATCGCACCGAACAATGACCACACCCGCTACTCCTCCAGGGTCAACCTCGACCACGAGGCCAGCGACCGGGTGAGCCTCGGGGTCTCGGCGCTCTTCTCGCACTCCATCACCCACCAGGGAGGCAGCTTCGGGAATGCCGTACGGGTGAACCCGATGGCCCTCCCATGGGATGACGATGGCAACCTCGTCTTCCTGCCCGCAGGGGACCCCTTCCAGCAGAACCCCCTCTTCGATTTCGATCGCCGGAACTACGAGGACCAGCGGCGCCGCTCCAGGCTCCTGGCCAACCTCTTCGGCGAGTTCGAACTCCGTGACGATCTCAGCTACCGGGTGAACTTCGCTCCCGATCTCACCTTTGCCCGTCGGGGGCTCTTCCGGGGAAGCCAGACCATCGCCAACGCCCTGGGTCCGGCCGATGCCCGGGTGGACACCGACAACATCTCGTCGCTCCTCCTGGAGCATATCCTGAGCTACGACCGGCGTATCGGGGGATCCCACCACCTGCAGGCCACCGGCCTCTACAGCGTGCAGATGTACAACCGGGAGGAGAGCTCGGTCTGGGTGCGGGGACTCCCCTACGAGCACCAGCGCTTCCATAACCTCGAGACGGCGAGCGAGACGGTGGACCGGTCGAGCCGGCTCCGCGAGTGGGCCCTCGAGTCCTACATGCTCCGCTTCAACTACGCCTACGCCGACCGATACATCGCCACCCTCACCGGTCGGGTCGATGGCTCGTCACGGCTCGCCGAGGGGAACAAGTACGGCTTCTTCCCGTCGGCGGCCCTTGCATGGCGCGTGGTGGACGAGCCCTTCATGCGGGATCGCGACCGGGTGACCGAGCTCAAGCTCCGGGCCAGCTACGGGGTGACCGGGAACACCGCCATCCAGCCCTATCAGACCCAGGGTGGACTCGCCCGGGTTCCCTACAACTTCGGTGACGGGAGCGTCTTCGGCTTCCAGAACAGCGACGTCGCGAACCCCAGCCTCCAGTGGGAGACCACCGCGCAGCTAAATCTGGGGGTGGATGTGGCCTTCTTCGACAATCGGCTCGCCGCAGCGCTCGAGGTCTACCAGGCCGACACCGACAATCTGCTGATGGCGCGGGCGCTCCCCACCACCTCCGGGTACACCAGCGTCATCGAGAATGTGGGATCCACGCGCAATCGCGGGGTGGAGCTCTCGCTCTCGTCGATAAATCTCACGACCCCCGGCGGGCTGACCTGGAGCACCGATCTGAACTTCGGGACCAACCGGAACGAGATCACGAGCCTCTACGGGGGCCTCGAGAGCGATCCCGGCAATGGCTGGTTCATCGGCTCACCGATCAATGCACACTTCGACTACAAGTTCGATGGGATCTGGCAGCTGGACGAGGCCGAGGAGGCCGCGGCGTACGGTGCGGAACCGGGCGACATCAGGTTGCTCGACGCCAATGGCGACGGCCGCATCTCCAGTGATGACCGCGTGATCCTGGGGAGCCCCGATCCGAGCTGGACGCTGGGGATGACCCAGCGCATCCAGTACGGGGCCTTCGACCTTTCGACCCTCGTCTACACGGCTCGTGGCGTGCTGGTGAACAGCGGAGCCTACGGGGCGAGTCTGAACCCGCTCCGCGCCCGATACAACAGCCGCGAAGTGAACTTCTGGACCCCCGAGAACCCCTCGAACGAGTACCCGCGCCCCCAGTACGAGAACCGCGGGTCCTTCCAGAACGCCCTCAACTACCGCGACGGGTCGTATGTGCGGGTCCGCAACATCACCCTGGGATACCGGGTGCCCGAGGGCACATTGAGCCGCTTCCCCCTGAATGGCGCGCGAATTCACTTCAGCGCCCAGAACCCCTTCACCTTCACGAGCTTCGAGGGCTACGACCCCGAGGGTGCCACCGGGGCCAACATGCCCAACTACCGCACCTTCCTGGTTGGCGTCGACGTCACACACTGACCGCCATCCGGAACCCTCTTCAGATAATGAAAAAGGACATCGTCATGAATGACCAACTGCGACAGACCCCCGACCGGGGGCTGCACGCCCTGGGTCGGTGGATGGTCCTCCTCTGCCTCGTGCTCGGCGGATGCATCGACCTGGAGGAGGACGTGGTCTCCGGGATCACCGCGCCCCAGTATTTCGGAACCGTGTCGGGCTTCGGGGATGCCGTCATCGCCACCTACGAGCCCCTGCGGACCTACTACGGGAACCAGTCGGGCTGGGTCCTCTCCACCATCGGCACCGATCTCTGGAAGGATGGCAGCCTCAACCAGGACTGGTACAACCGCTACACCGCCGGCCTGAATGGAAGCAGCCCCTTTCTCACCAACGTCTGGAACGCCATGTACCGCGGGATCAACAACGCGAACACCGTGGTGGGCCGGGCGGACAATGTGGCGGGCATGAATGGTTCGCTCCGCGACATCCGGGTCGCCGAGGCCCGCTTCCTCCGGGCGCACTACTACTTTCTCCTGGTGATGCACTGGGGGCCGGTACACCTGACCCTCGAGGAGACCATCGGGGTGGAGACCGAGGCGAGCCGGAACTCCGAGGAGGAGATCTTCCAGGTGATCCTCGACGACCTCCGCTTCGCCGAGGCGAACCTCCCGGTGCAGCAGGACGACTGGGGGCGAGCGACCCGGGAAGCGGCCCGGCACATGCTGGCCAAGGTCCACCTGGTGCTCGAGAACTGGGAAGAGGCGGCGGAGTACGCGGAGGCGGTCATCAACTCCGGGACCCACGCCCTCCTCGACGACTTCAACGACCTCTGGGACCACGACAACGAGCGAAACGCCGAGGTCATCTGGTCGGTCCAGTACACCACCGACCTCTCCGCCAACGGGAGTGGAAACTGGGGTCACCTGGGCTTCCTGGCCCGCTACGACCAGGTGACCGGGATGGTCCGGGACCTCTGGAACGGGAGGCCGTTCAGTCGACTACGGCCCACCACCTTCATGCTCTCCGAGATCTTCGGGAACGACCCGCGCGCAGGTGGACTCCACGTCGAGAACGACGTGCGCTACCACGCCAGCTTCAACGAGGTCTTCCATTACAACGATCCCAGCGGACTGCCCGACGGAGCCGCAATCGGCGATACCGCCGCATGGTTCACCGCCGACTGGCGTGTCCAGGAGATGGCGCCCGAGGAGCGTGCGGCCGCACCGTACCTCCTCCTCGGCCTCGACGACTTCACCATCCGATGGTACCCGTCGCTCACCAAGGTCCGCGATCGGAAGCGCGCTCACTTCCAGGACGCCCAGGGGTCCAGGGACCAGTTCGTCATGCGGCTGGCCGAGACGCACCTGATCGCCGCCGAGGCGCTGATGATGCAGGGGCGGAATGCCGACGCCGCGACCCACTTCAACACGGTGCGTGCCCGTGCGGCCTTCCCGGGGCGGGAGATCCCCCTGATCACCCCCGGTGAGCTGGACATCGACGCGATCCTCGACGAGCGGGCCCGCGAGCTCGTGGGCGAGAAGCACCGATGGATCGACCTGAAGCGCACCGGCACCCTGGTTGAGCGGGTTCGGGCACACAACCCGTTCGCCAGCCAGAACATCCAGGATCACCACCTCCTGCGTCCGATCCCGCAGTCGCAGATCGATCGCACGACCAACGACTATCCGCAGAACCCGGGATACTGAGGACCGATGGCGGAAGGGGGCCACCGTGCTCCCTCCCGCCTCGCGTCCCGGGGTCCCACGCACCCGGACCCCACGCATCCACCTACCGGCACCCAGGAACCCATCATGACATGGACGAAGTCACACTCCGGTCCTCGACCGGATTCCCCTCGCCAGATCATCGGAACGCTCATCGTTGTCCTCGCGCTTCTTTTCGGTCCCCTGGCCGCTCCACAACCGGGGTCCGGTCAGGATGGAAGCGGCGCCCCCCTCGGGCTTCTCCTCACCTGGCAGCGCGACCCGCTGACCACCATGACCATCGACTGGCATACCGGGTCCAACACCACCGCCCAGGAACTCCGATACCGGAGGGTGGGGGCGGCCGAGTGGCTCGAAGGCCCGAGCCCGGATCGGTCCCCCTTTCCCCATGTGGAGGAGACCTTCATTCACCGGATCGAGCTCACCGATCTGGAGCCGGGCACCGAGTACGAGTTCCGGCTGGCCGAGGGCGGGCGCACCTACCGCTTTCGGACCATGCCCGCCGATCTGCGGAGCCCCGTGCGCTTCGCGTCGGGGGGAGATGTACGGCATGAGCGCGAGATGATGGAGCGGATGAACCGGGTGGTGGTCCCCTATGATCCTGACTTCATCCTCTGGGCCGGGGATCTCGCCTACGCGGATGGCCTTCCGGAGCGAGCCTACCGCTGGGTCGACTTCCTCGACGTGATGATGCGGTCGCTGGTCACCTCGGAGGGTCGGGCGATCCCCGTCCTGGCCGCACCCGGCAACCACGAGGTGCGCGGCGGATTCCATCGGAACTCCGAAGCGTACGCACCCGGTCCCGAGTGGCAGCGGGAGTTCGCGCCCTACTACTTCGCCCTCCTCGCCTTCCCGGGGCATCCGGGGTACGGGGTCCTGGACTTTGCCGACTACCTCTCGATCCTCCTGCTGGACACCGATCACACCGGACCCATCGAGGGGGCACAGACCGAGTGGCTCCGGTCCACCCTGGAGGCCCGCACCGAGGTGCCCCACGTCTTTCCGGCGTACCATGTGCCGGCGTATCCGTCGGTCCGGAATCCCCAGGGGGGCGTCTCCACCCGGGTGCGGGAGCTCTGGACGCCCCTCTTCGACGAGTTCGGGGTGCGGGTGGCCTTCGAGGCCCACGACCACACCTTCAAGCGCACCCATCCCATCCGTGGCGGTGCCGTCCATCCGGCAGGGGTGGTCTACATGGGCGATGGCGCCTGGGGGGTGCGCAACCGGGTCATCGGTGCGAGCCACCCGGAGCCCGCCTGGTACCTGGACCGCGCACTCACCGACCGCCACTTCAGCCTGGTGACCCTCCACGGGCCTCACCTGCACATCCTGACGGTCAATGAAGATGGTCGGGTGATCGACGAGTACCCGGAGGCGCCGACCCTCCCCCGGTAGCGCGGCCCGAGCCCGTTCGATGAGGATCTCGGGTCAGTCGTTCACCGGCTCCCGTCGGGAGAGCACCCGGCGGACGACGGCCTCGAGTTCCTGCAGCCGGAAGGGTTTCGCCAGGACGGCGGCAAGGGGGGAGTCTCCGGAGCCGGGGGAGAGGGCCTCGATCCCCGGTCC
>SLSF01000167.1 GCA_007130605.1 Gemmatimonadota bacterium
GTAGCGTATACGCTACGTGTCAGGCAGGTGCGGCACTGGATCGATCCTTGCGCACGATCGGTCGGTACCTTCAGAATGAACGCTCGTCCACTTTCCGACGAACGAGGGAGATCGGATGCCGGTCTGCAGTTACCTGGTGATCCCCGAACGGGGGGCCGAAGAGCCCCTTGCCCGCAGGCTTTCGGCCCTGGAGGGGTGCGATGTGACGGTGGCCGAGAACCGGAACCTCCTCCTTCTGGTGACCGACACCCCCACCCCCGACGCCGACCGCGCCCTCCGGGACACCATCGAGACCCTTCCCGGCCTCCAGGGCCTGGTCCTCGCCTTCGGTGAGATCGATCCCGACACCGAGCAGGCCGACCCCATCGCCGAGGACCGGCGCGGCCGGCGGAAGCGCCTGCCGGTGGTGGACCCGGGTGGGCTGAATCTTCCCAACGGACCGGAGTCGTCATGACGTCTCTCGATCGCAGAAGCTTCCTCAAGCGGATGGCGATGGCCTCGGCAGCGGCAGCGGCCTCCTCCCTGGTACCCGGAGTTGCCTTCGGCGAAGAACTGGACCGCTACCTGGGAGACCTCGCCGGGCGGTCCGATGTCACCTGGCACCGTACGCCCTGCCGCTTCTGCGGAGTCGGGTGCGGCCTCCTGGTGGGAATCGAGGATGGCCGTGCCGTGGCGGTCCGGGGCAATCCCGACTCCCCGGTGAACCGGGGGCTCGCCTGCGTGAAGGGCTACCACTCGGTGCAGGCGCTCTACGGACAGGACCGCCTCACCCGGGCTCGGGTGCGCCGGAACGGCTCGCTCCAGGAGGTCCCCATCGACGAAGCCCTCGACCTGGTGGCCGAGCGACTCCGGGGGACGATGGAGGAGCATGGGAAGGACAGTGTCGCCCTCTACGGATCGGGGCAGTGGACGATCCCCGACGGCTACGTGGCCTCGAAGTTCTTCAAGGGCGGTCTCGGCACCAACAACCTCGAGGCCAACGCCCGCCTCTGCATGGCGAGCGCCGTCACCGGCTTCATGACCACCTTCGGGATGGACGAGCCCCCCGGCTGCTACGAAGACATCGATCACGCCGACGTCTTCGTCCTCTGGGGAAACAACATGTCGGAGATGCACCCGGTCCTCTTCTCGCGCATGCTCGACCAGCGGGAGCGCCGTCCCGGGGTCCGGATCATCGACCTGGCCACCCGCACCACCCGCACCAGCTACGCCGCCGACCGCTCCCTCATCTTCGCGCCCCAGGCGGACCTGGCCATCGCCAACGCCATCTGCCACGAGATCGTCCGACGGGGATGGGCCGACCGGGACTTCGTCAACCGCCATGTGACCTTCAAGCGCGGACGCACCGACATCGGCTACGGGCTCGAAGACGACTTCTCCTTCACCGACAGCGCCACCGACGCGTCGTGGGACGACTTCGTCCGGTTCCTCGACGACTACACCCCGGAGCGCGCCGAGGAGATCTCCGGCGTGCCGGCGGCCGACATCCGCTGGCTCGCCTCCATGTACGGAGATCCGTCACGGAAGGTCATGTCCTTCTGGTGCATGGGACTGAACCAGCACACCCGGGGGACCTGGGTCAACAACCTGGTCTACAACATCCACCTGCTGACGGGGAAGATCTCGACCCCCGGCAACTCCCCCTTCTCCCTCACCGGCCAGCCCAGCGCATGCGGGACGGTGCGCGAGGTGGGGACCCTGACCAACCGCCTCCCCTACGGCACCGTGACCAATGCCGCGCACCGGGAGAAGGCCGCCGAGATCTGGAACATTCCCGTCGAGAACATCGACCCGGAGCCCACCCACCACACCGTCTCCATGTTTCGGGCGCTGGACCGGGGGGACCTCCGCTTCATGTGGATCCAGGTCACCAATCCCATGGTGACCATGCCCCACCTGAACCGGTACCGGGAGGGGGCGCGCCGCGACGGACGGTTCATCGTGGTCTCCGATGTCTATCCGACCCCCACCACCGATGTGGCCGATGTGATCCTCCCTGCCGCCATGTGGATCGAGCGGGAGGGCCTCTTCGGGAACTCCGAACGCCGGACCCAGCACTTCCCGAAACTCCTGGATCCGCCGGGAGACGCCATGAGCGACACCTGGCAGCTCATCGAGGTGGCGCGCCGGATGGGGCTCGGCGACCTCTTCCCCTGGAGCGAGGCGGAGCACATCGACCGGATCTGGGAGGAGTACATCCGCTTCCACGACGCGCCAGACCACCGGATGGCCCCCCTCTCCGAGCTCCGCGAGCGTCCCGGAATCATCTGGCCCTATGTGGATGGCCGGGAGACGCTCTGGCGCTACAACACCGAGACCGACCCGGCCGCCGACCCCGAACGGGGGCGCTTCGACTTCTACGGGAACGACGACCACCGCGCCTGGATCTGGCTCCGCCCCTACGAGCCCCCTCCGGAGTGGCCCGACGACGAGTACCCCTTCTGGCTCAACACCGGCCGGGTGCTGGAGCACTGGCACTCCGGATCCATGACCCGTCGGATCCCCACCCTCCACCGGGCGGTGCCCCGGGCCTATGTGGAGATCCATCGCCAGGATGCGCAGGAGATGGGGATCGTCGACGGCGAAACGGTGCGTCTGGTGAGTCGCCGGGGCTCCATCGAGCTGCCCACCCGCATCGACCACCGGGCGCAGCCTCCCCGGGGCCAGGTCTTCGTCCCCTTCTTCGACGAGACCCTCCTGATCAATGATCTGACCCTCGACGCCTACTGTCCCATCTCTGCGCAGCCCGACTACAAGAAGTGCGCGGTCCGGGTCGAGCGCATCGGGTGATGGCGCCCCGGGTCCCCCTCTTCGGCCGGGTACTCCTCATCGGAGGGGCGGCGCTGGGCATGCTCCTTGTCCTGACCCTCCTCATCCCGACCCTCCGCGACCTGGGGGATCGGCCCGACTTCCCTCCGGCGGCCCCCATGGCCGACCCGGGCCCCCCCATCGCCTCCGAGGCCGGCCCTTTTCGAAGCCGGCCCGGTGAGCTCGCCGTGGGTCCCGAGGTGGAGCGGCGCGCCGACGCCCAGCCCCGGTCCATGGAGATCTACCGGAGCCTCCGTGCCTATCCGGGGGCGCCTCCCCGGATCCCCCACGGCCTCACCGAGGAGGAGTTCCGGAAGAATCTCTGCAACTCGTGCCATGTGCGTGGTGGCTTCGCGCCCCGCTTCTCGGCGTACACCCCGGTCACCCCGCACCCCGAGTACACCGACTGCCTCCAGTGCCATGTGCCCGACGCCATGACGGTGGGCGTCGGGATCCCCCAGCTCTCCGCCGATGTGATCTGCTCCCAGTGTCATGTGGATCCGGACTCCCCCCCGCCGAGCCTCGTCTCCATCGACTGGAGCCCCATGGAGTGGCCGGAGCTGGACCAGCGCGCCATGGAGGGGAGCCCGACCTGGATCCCCCACACCCTCCAGTTGCGGGAAAATTGTCTCGCCTGTCACGGAGGCCCTTCGGCGGTGGATGGGATCCGGACGACGCATCCCGAGCGGGCGGATTGCCGCTCCTGCCATGTCCCGGTGGAAGAGGCGGAGGTCTTCACCCGACCCCTCGACGGAGGCTCCCCATGAGCGTCTTCCGGAGTGGCCTCCTCCTCCTGCCGCTGATCCTCTGGGGATGCGGCGACAACCCACCCGAGACGGCGCCCGCGCAGCCGGCGGAGATCCGGGGGGTCGTCCCCGAAGCGGGAGACGACCCCGTCCGCCCCGACATCGCGCCGGGCACCGTCCACGCCATCGAGGAAGCGCCGGGGCTCGCCTCGCTGGCGGCCGATACCGCCCGGGGGTGGACCGGCCCCGGAGGCCACCCCTTCGAGGTGACGCTGCGAACCCCGGGGAGACGGGGCCACCTGAGCAACCGGATCGGGATGGAGACCTTCGACCTGACGGCCCGGGTCACCAACCGGACCCTCACCCAGTACCCCTGCACATCGTGCCATGAAGGGCTGGTGGACATGGCGGACCGGGTGGCGGACGCCCACCGGAACATCCAGCCCGTCCACCCCGCCCGCACCGGCGCCACCTGCGCCACCTGTCACCTCCCGGACTCGGTCCAGTACCTCCGCCTCACCGATGGGCAGGCGGTCTCCATGGACCACGCCTACCAGCTCTGTGCCGAATGTCACCAGGGCGAGACCCGTTCATGGGCCGCCGGGGTCCATGGAAAGCGGGTCGAGGGCTGGCACGGCCGGCGGGTGATCATGAACTGCGCCGATTGCCACGATCCGCACCGCCCCGCGCTCGAATCCCGAATTCCCTATCCGGGTCCCGTACTTCCGGGACCGGGAGGAGGCCCCCCATGAAGCCCGGACGCGAACTCACCTTCGACGACATGCTGGAGTACGTGGGCCGCGAGGCCACCCGTCCTCCGGAAGACGAGCCCCCCCTCCCCATGGGGCCCTATCCGGAGGGAGGAGGGGACGCCCCGCCCACCGACGGCGGCTGTGGATCCGGATCGTGCGGGTGCAGGACCCCCGACCCCAGCCTCCTGGACAAGAAGATGGACCGACGGGGCGCGCTCTCCATGCTCTTCGGCGCGGCCGCCGTGGGGAGCCAGGCCCTCTCCGCCTGTTCTCCCACGAGCCTCGCCTCGGCCGAGGAGCGAGAGGCGAAGCTCCTGGAGTGGGAGGAGTACTTCAAGGGCAACTGCCGGCTCATGTCGGAGGAGGACCGGGAGCGGACCATCGAGCGGCTGGAGCGGCTGGCGAAGCTGAAGGATGGCGTCGATGTCCGGATCGACGGCACCCAGGCCCACCCGGAGGTCGTATACGGCTACGCCTTCAACATCTCCAAGTGCAAAGGCTACCGAAACTGCGTCGAGGCGTGCATCCAGGAGAACAACCTGGATCGGGCCACCTCGGCCCAGTACATCCGGATCTTCGAGATGGATGGCGGAACCTCGATGGATGACCTGGACCATGGCGACGCCTCCTACCATCACGAGGTCCCCGCCGAGGGCGCCTTCTACATCGGGACCCAGTGCTTCCAGTGCGCCAACCCGCCGTGCGTGGAGGTCTGTCCGGTGGGGGCCACCTGGCAGGAGCCCGACGGCATCACCGTCGTCGACTACGACTGGTGCATCGGATGCCGCTACTGCATGGCCGCCTGCCCCTACTGGGCCCGGCGCTTCAACTGGGGAGAGCCCGAGGTGCCGGCCCGCGAACTGAACCCGAACCAGCACTACTTGGGGAACCGGGCCCGGAAGAGTGGCGTGGTGGAGAAGTGCACCTTCTGCATCCAGCGCAGCCGGAAGGGGAAGCTCCCGGCATGCGCCGAGGCGTGCCCCACCGGTGCCCGGGTCTTCGGAAACCTCCTGGACCCCGACTCCGAAATCCGCTGGGTGCTCGAGAACAAGCAGGTCTTTCGCCTGAAGGAGGACCTCCACACCGAGCCCCGCTTCTGGTACTTCCTGGACTGAGCCCATGACGCACCTGAAGCCCTTTCTCGTGCAGGCCCTCGACTCGGCCACCTCCGGGGGGCGCCGGTATCATCTGTGGATGGGGGTGCTGACCCTCATCATGCTCGTGGGGGGATACGCCTACTTCGTGCAAATCCGCGAGGGGCTGGCGGTCACCGGGATGACCGACCATGTGAGCTGGGGGCTCTACATCTCCAACTTCGCCTTCCTGGTGGGAGTGGCGGCGGCGGCCATGATGGTGGTCCTGCCGGCGTATGTCTTCGACGATGTGGATTTCGGCCGGGCGGTTCTCATGGCCGAGGGGGTTGCGGTCTCGGCCCTCGTCATGTGCCTCGCCTTCGTCGTGGTGGACCTGGGGAATCCCTTCGCGAGCTGGCACCTCATGCCGGTGATCGGCTACCTGAACTGGCCCCGATCCCTCCTGGCGTGGGATGTCATCGTCCTGAACGGCTA
The DNA here is from genome assembly GCA_007130605.1 of Gemmatimonadota bacterium. Classification (GTDB taxonomy): domain Bacteria; phylum Gemmatimonadota; class Gemmatimonadetes; order Longimicrobiales; family Gaopeijiaceae; genus SLBA01. The sequence continues at coordinate 5,875 of SLSF01000167.1, forward strand.
CCTGGCCCTCAACCTGGCGATCCCCTTCTACCTCCTCTACAACCACTACGCCGGCCGCACGCCCGAGAAGGGGAAGTACGTCCCCTGGATCTACATCTCGGTCTTCTGGGCGGTGAGCATCCACCTGGTCACCGCCTTCCTCTTCGCGGGCCTTCCGGCGAGGCCCTTCTGGCACAACGCCCTCCTGGGACCCCGCTTCCTGGCGTCGGCCTTCGCGGCGGGGCCCGCCTTCATGCTCCTGGTGCTCTGGTTCATCCGGTCGAACACCGAGTACGAGATCAAGAGCGGCGCCTTCTCGAAGCTCGCCATGATCGTCACGGTGGCGGCGCAGATCAATCTGATCATGCTCGCCTCCGAGATCTTCACCGAGTTCTACTTCTTCACGCATCACGCGGTGAGCGCCCAGTACCTCTTCTTCGGGCTCGACGGGCACTCCGGGCTCGTGCCCTGGATCTGGACCGCGATCCTCCTGAACATCGCCGCCACGGTGGTGCTGACGATCCACCCCCTCCGGCGGGACCCCCGTTTTCTCATGCCGGCGTGCCTGGTCCTCTTTGTCGCCATCTGGACCGAGAAGGGGATGGGGATGGTCATTCCGGGTTTCATCCCCTCCCCCCTGGGCGAGATCGTCGAGTACACGCCGACCTGGGTCGAGCTGGCGGTGACGGCGGGGATCTGGGCCCTGGGCCTCTTCATCCTCACTGTCCTGGTCCGGGTCGCCCTCCCCATCGAGCTCGGGAAGGCGCGGAGCCCGAAACTCCGCGAACGGAGGGAGCCCGCCGAGGTGGAGCAGCCCTGACGCCCATCACCGAGTGTCGAGGTCCTCCGGGACCCGGTGGACCAGGATGGGCCAGCGGCACTCGCGGATGACCTTGTCGGCCACACTCCCCAGCATCAGCCTCCGGACCCCTCCCCGCCCCCGGGTCGCCATGAGGATCAGGTCGGCGTCGTTCTCTTCGGCGTGGGCCAGGATCCCGTCGGCGGGACCATGGGCCTGCCGCGCATCGGCCTTCACCGGGATCCCCTGGTCCCGGATCCCCGCCGCCAGGCCGTCGACATAGGTGCCGAGTCCCTCGAGAATGGCACCGGTGCTGTCGGCGGGGCTCAGCCCGTAGTGGACATGAGTGTCGTCGGCAGGAGCCGGACGGGGGAGGACGGTGACGAGCGAAAGGGTGCCCTCCACCAGGTGGGCCAGCCGGATGGCATGGTCCAGCACCGCCTCCGAGCGCTCCGAGCCATCGACGGGAACGACGATCTTCTGGAGGGGGAAGGCGTCGCCCGGCTCCTCGTCGTCTTCCACCGGAAGGAGGAGGAGGGGCCATGGGGCCCGGCGCAGGAGTCCGTCGGAGACCGAGCCGAGCCAGGCCCGGCGGAAGCCGCCCCGCCCATGGGTCGTCATGACCACCAGGTCGGTCCCGAGTTCCTCGGACCACTCCAGCAGGGTCTCCAACACCGGCCCCCTTCGGGCATGGATCCGCACCTCCACATCACTCCCCTCCACCTTCTTCCTGGCCCGGGCCAGGTAGCCCCGGACCCGCTCCTCCTCTTCGGCGAACCATCCCTTCACCACGGCGTCGGCATCGGAGTCCCGCGGCGGCGGAATCGTCCAGGGGGAGATGACCCCCACCAGATCGAGCACCGCACCACTCCTCCGGGCGAGTTCGAAGGCGGTGAGGAGGGCCCGCTCGGCGGCAACCGAACCATCGAGGGGCACCATGATCCGGGAATGCAGGGGTGTGTCGGTCATCATCGAACTCCGTAACGTTTCGGCGCCGAGCCCGGCCTCCCGTCGAAGGGGGGCCGAACGGCATCAGGTGGTGATCAGGTCAGTCCAGGGTCACTTCGGTGCAACCGTCATGCCCGTCCGACGATCCGGCAATGCCCGCGGCAAGTCAAGAGACCTCGATTCACCCGTGTCCCGGCTTGAGGACGACTTTCACCGCGCCACTCCGCCGGTGGTTCGCCGCCGCCGAGAGGGCGCTCCGATACTCGTCGAGGGAGAAGACGTGGGTCACGAGGGAGTGGACCGGAGTGCCCGACTCCACCAGGAGGTCGTGGGTGATCTCGAAGGTGTGCCGGCTCTCCCGCCCCCATCGTTCCGCGCCGTAGCCCACGAAGCCCCGGACCTCCAGCTCGCGGGCCCAGAGGAAGGTCAGGTCGAGCTTCGGGATCTCGGCGGCGCATCCCAGCATGACGACCCGGCCCCGGGGGGCGGTGTAGCGGAGCGCCTGCGAGAGGGAGCCTCCATTCCCCACGCAATCGTAGACCACCGGGAAACCACCGCCCGAGAAGACCTCGGCCCCGATGATGGGCTGGTACGCCATCGCCCCCGTCTCCACCAGGAC
>SLSF01000224.1 GCA_007130605.1 Gemmatimonadota bacterium
CCCCTCTGGCTCGCCCTCCTCATCGGTGCCGTCCTCATGCTGGACTTCGGCGATGCATGGAAGGCCATGGTGGAGGCCGAGGATCTCCGGGGGATCCTCATCACCTTCGTCGTGGGAGCCGGGGGCGCCCTCGGCTACCTCGCCTTCGAACTCCGGCGGAAGTCCCGCCCGTCTCCCGACGATCCGACGCCCTTTCCCATCCCTCGGCTCCTGGGGTTCTTCGGGCTCTGTCTCGGCTACACCCTTGCCATGACGTCGATGCTGTGGCTCCTTCTCTCTCGGACCGATGAAGTGGTCCATGGTGCGTGGGCACCGGCCCATGTGGTGGTCTGGGCCGGATTCGCACTCTTCGTGGGAGTTTTCTTCGGAATGATCGCAAAGGAGTAGCTGCAATGGAGCAGACCGAACCGACCGTGGAGCCGTGGGCGCCCTGGCTCGAGTCCCTCGACGGCTGGGCACAGGCCAATCCAGGCTGGGCGACGACACTGACGATCCTGGGGGTCCTCCTTGCCGGCGTCCTCCTCCTCAGGGTGGTTCAGCACTACATCCTCCGTTTCGTGGAGTACGTGGCGCGTCAGAGTCCGGCGGCGTGGGACCAGGCGCTCTTCGAGGCCCGTTTCCCCCAGCGTCTCTCCTGGGGACTCCCCCTCCTGGTCTGGTACTTCGGGCTCCTCCTCGTGCCCCATCTGCCGGAGACCCCCCAGGACATCCTGAGGCGTGTACTTCTCGCCTGCATGGTCCTGGTGGTGGTCCGGGCCTTCGACGGCTTCCTCGACGGGGTCAACCGGATCTACATCCAGAACCCTAGGGCGCGGGAACGTCCCATCAAGGGCTTCCTCCAGGTGGCCAATGTGGTGGGCCATCTGGCCGCGCTCATCATCATCCTCTCGATCCTGATGGATCGGAACCCCACCATCTTCCTGAGTGGTCTCGGGGCGATGACGGCGGTCCTCCTCCTGGTGTTCCGCGACACCCTCCTCTCGCTGGTGGCCGGGATCCAGATCACCATGAATGACACGATCCGGACGGGGGACTGGATCGACATGCCCCAGTTTCAGGCCGACGGCGACGTGGTCGACATCGCCCTGAACACCATCACCGTCCAGAACTGGGACCGCACCCTCACCTACATCCCCACCCACAAGTTCCTGGAGCACTCCTTCCGAAACTGGCGGGGGATGACCCAGTCGGGGGGACGGCGAATCAAGCGGGCGATCCACCTGGACCAGAACAGTGTTCGCTTCCTGAACGATGACGAGATCGAGGAACTCAGCCGCTGGGAACTCCTCCGGGAGTACATGGCGGAGAAGCAGAAGGAGGTGGAGGAGTGGAACCGGGAGCATCCCCCGGCCGATGACCTGGTCCCGCAGCAGCGCCGCCTGACCAATGTGGGGACCTTCCGGGCGTACCTCAGCGCCTACCTCAAGAACCACCCGGGAATCCACAGGGAACTCATCACCATGGTCCGGCAGCTCGAGCCGGGTCCGGAGGGTCTCCCCATGGAGATCTACGGCTTCGCCAACCACACCGCATGGCCGGTCTACGAGGGGATCCAGGGGGACATCATGGACCATGTGCTCGCCACCATCTCCGACTTCGGGCTCAAGATCTACCAGAAACCCTCGGGCGCCGACCTCGTGGCCGGTCTGAAGGGATCCGGGGGATGAGCCGCCGGGGCATTCTGGCGTTGGCAGGGGGGCTCCTCCTGGTGGGCCTGGTCCTCTTCCTCATCTTCGTGGACCGGACCCCCGAAGTCCGCGCCCCCTCCCCCGACACCGAGGAGGATGTAACGCTGGAGCCCCTCCCTCCTGCGATCCTGGGGGCGCCCATCGTCTACGACCTGGGCGCGATCCTCCGGGACCTGGAGGATGCCGTCCCCTCCACCTTCGGCAACCTGGAGGAGCGAGTGCCGCATCCGGACCGGGACCGGGTCCACTTCGCCTTCGATGCCGAGCGGAGCCCCTTCGAGGCGGAGATGCGGGGCGACACCGCCCGTCTCACCGCCGTGGTAACCTGGCGTGCCCGGGCATGGTATGATCCCCCGGTCCTGCCCGAGGTGAGCACCAGTTGCGGCACCGGTGACGGGGATCCGCCCCGCGCCGTCATCACCGTCCGGTCTCCCCTCACCCTCGATCCGAACTGGGTCCTCCGATCCGAGGCGACGGTGGAGGCCGTGGAGGCCTATTCGGAAGAAACCCGGGACCGGTGCCGGATCACCCTCTTCAACATCGATGTCACCGGGACTGCCATGGGGGCCATCCGGAGTGCCCTGGAGGGTCGTGCGAGCCAGATCGACGACCTGGTGGCCGAGGTCGATGTCCGCTCGAGGCTCCAGGGGGTCTGGCACACCCTTGAGGAGCCGGTGGAACTCACCGACGATGTCTGGCTCCTGGTCAATCCCCAGTCGGTGACCCGGGGCCGCGCCCTGGGGGAGGGGACGGTCCTCACCATCGAGGTGGGGATGGGCGCCCTCCCCATCATCCAGCTCAGTGGGCCCCCGGAGGAGATCCGAACCGATCTTCCGGAACTCGTCGACGGAGAGGTCGCCGAGGAAGCCACCATCTTCATCGAGGGCCGAGCCTACTACCCCGAGGCGAGTCGGATCCTGAACCGGGAGATCGCGGAGCGGGAGGTGGAGCTCAGTGGTCGTCTCATCCGGATTCGGGAGGTGACCCTGGCCGGGATCGGGGGCGGGCGGGTCTCGCTGGAGGTGGCCTTCGAAGGGGCCGCCCGGGGTCGGCTCTTCCTGGTGGGGACCCCCGAGCTCGACACCGAGCAAGGCGAGGTCCATGTGCCGGACCTGGGCTTCGATCTGGCGACACAGAACCTCCTGGTGGGAGGCGTCGCCTGGCTCGCCCACGATCGGTTGCTGGAATTCCTCCGGGAGCGGGCCCGGCTTCCGGTGCACCGGATCATGGAGCCGGCCGGAGAACAACTCGACCGCGGGTTGAACCGCGACCTCTCCGACGAGGTCCGCATCGAGGGCGAAGTCCTCTCGAGCCGCCTCCTCGAGGTGAAGGCGCTCCGGGAGGCCCTCATCCTCAGGGCCGAGGCCGAGGCGCGGGCGACCCTCCACGTTGTCCAGGGCGGGTAGCCTTGGCACCTGCCCCGAGGTGTGACAACTTCGAGGGCCCCGTCCCATTCCTCGAAGCCCCCAAGGCCCATGTCCGACCCGTCCTCCTCCGTGACCGACCCGGCACACCTGGCGCTCCTCGACGGGATCCGCGAGGGAAAGCGGGTCGCCCTCGCCCGCGCCATCTCGGTCATCGAGAATGAGCGCCCAGGCTTCCAGGCCCTCCTCCACGACCTCCTGACCCGGGGGCGAAGTGGCGGGGCGCGCCTGGGGATCACCGGCCCCCCGGGGGCCGGAAAGTCGTCTCTCGTCTCCGAGATCGCGCGGCGGTGGAGGGAGGGCGAGGAGGGGGTGGGGATCGTCGCCGTAGATCCCACCTCGCCCTATTCGGGAGGCGCGCTCCTGGGCGACCGGATCCGGATGAACGACCTAGCCCTCGACGAGGGCATCTTCATCCGGTCCATGGCGTCCCGGGGCTCCCTCGGAGGACTCGCCACCACCACCAAGGAGGTGCTCGACGTGATGGACGCCTTCGGCTTTCCCCGTCTCCTGGTGGAGACGGTGGGGGTGGGGCAGACCGAGCTCGAGATCACCGGGGCGGCTGACACCGTGGTCGTGGTCCTCGTCCCCGAGTCGGGCGACGGGATCCAGGCCATGAAGGCCGGACTCATGGAGATCGCCGACATCTTCGTTGTGAACAAGTCCGATCGTCCCGGTGCGGACCGCCTGGTGAAGGAGGTCCGGAGCGCCCTCCACTACCGGACCGGACGCACCGGCCGGACCCCGGCCCACCATGGCGTGGACCACTCCCGGGTGGGTGGCGGCGCCGAGGAGACCGAGGAGCAGGAGGAGGACACGGGTTGGGTCCCCCCCGTGGTCCAGACCATGGCCCAGACCGGCGACGGGGTCGACGAACTCCTGGAAGCGGTGGCGAAGCACCGGCAGTGGCTCGACGAGACGGGGGAGCTCGAACGGCGACGCCGTCGTCGGACCCTGGAACGGATTCGCGATGTCCTGGACCGCGAACTCAAGCGCCGGGTGCGGCGGGAGCTCTCCACCGACGACGACCTCCAGGACGAACTCGACCGGATCGACGCAGGCGACGCCACCGCCTACTCCGTCGCCGCCTCCATCCTCGGCCGGATCGCCCTCGACCCCGAAACCGCCCCCCTCCCCGGAATCGATCGATGAGACTCCTCCTCGTCCTCCTGCTCCTCCTTCCACTTCCCCTCGTCGCTCAGACCCCCGACCCGGTTCTCCTGGACACCATTCCGGTCATCGGTTCGAGGGCCAGCGACGGCCTTCCCCTCCGCTCCCGTTCGGTGGAGATCCTGGACCGGGAGACGCTCCAGGCCCTCCCGGCGAGCCACCTGGCCGACGCCCTTCGCTTCGTGACGGGCCTCGAGCTGGGCCAGCGCTCTCCGGCCCAGTCCGACCTCTCCATCCGGGGGGCCGGCTTCGAAAATGTGCTGGTCCTGGTGGACGGGGTCCGGATGAGTGACCCCCAGACCGGGCACTTCGACCTGAACCTGACCCTCCCCCTCGACGCGGTGGAGCGGATCGAGGTGCTCCGGGGCCCCGCCTCGGCGCTCTACGGGGGCGATGCGGTGGGCGGGGTGGTCCATATCGTCACCCGGTCCCACCCCGACTGGACCCTGGGCGTCGAGGGGGGGAGCTTCGGAACGCTCCGGGGCTCCATCACCGGGGGCACCGAGCTTCCGGGCTCCGGCGTGCTCCGGATCTCGGCCGAGGAGGGGCGCTCCGACGGCCACCGGGAGGGGACGGACTGGTCCCATCGCCTCCTCGATGCGGGGGTGCACTTCCCCCTCGGGGGCGGCCGCATCCATTTCGACCAGGGATACGCCACCCGCGACTTCGGGGCCGAGGGCTTCTACTCGCCCCATCCCTCCTTCGAGCACACCCGAACCACCACCACCACCCTTCGTTGGCACGGCCCCGGCGGCATCGAGCCCCGCATCTCCCGCCGGAGCCACGACGACGACTTCATCCTCCTTCGCGACGACCCCGCCGTCTACCGGAATCAGCACACCTCGACCCAGTACTCGGGGGACCTGGTGGTGCGCCGCACCCTCACCCCCGAGATCGGGATCGCCGTTGGGGGTGAGATCCAGGAGAATCGCCTCGAATCGAACCTCCTGGGTTCGCGGAGCGAGCGACGGCACGCCGTCTTCGGAGAGACCGCCTGGGAGGTAGAGAGCGCCGGGCTCACCCTCGGCCTTCGCCACGACGGGCATGAGGTCTGGGAACGCGCGCTTTCCCCTTCGCTCAGTGGCTTCGTCGACCTCTCGCCGGCGGTCCGTCTCCGTGCCGGGTGGGGGAGGGCCTTCCGGGGCCCCTCCTGGACCGAGCGGTACTATGTCGACCTGAATCATGAAGCCCGGGCGGAGCTCGACCCCGAGCGCTCCTCCTCGGTGGAGGGGGCCGTGGTGGTTCGGGCCCGGGGTGCCTCCCTCTCTCTGGGGGTCTTCCGACGCACCTCCGACGACCTCATCGACTGGGCCCGTCCCGCCGGTACCGAAGAGATCTGGGAGACTCGGAATGTGGCCCGGGCGACCTTCGACGGGCTCGAGATGGAGGGATCATGGGGATCGGCAGTCCGTCTCTCCGCTTCGCTCCTCTCCATCGACGCCACCGCCGGCGAGGGGCTGGAATCGAAGTACGCCCTCCGGCCCCTCGTCGAGGACCTCCGGCTCCGGCTGCGCCACGATGCGGGGGCCGGCGTCGGGGTGGGGGTCACCCTCATGCATGGCCGCCGGCCGGGCGAATCAGGGTTCCGCGAAGTGGACCTCCGGGTCGATCACCGGCGGGGGATCCACCTCGAGCTGAGGAATCTCCTGGGCTCCGATCACCTCGATCTCACCGGCCATCCCGTGGCCGGTCGGGCCGTCGTCGTGGGCTACACCGTGCGTTGACCCCCTGAGCCGCTGCGGACATCTTTCAGACGGACCCGTCGCACATGCGGTGTGACCGGGGCCTGAACCGGTGTCGGGGAGTCCTGTGATGTCGACCATCGAGCGCGAAGTGCCATCCACCGAGGAATTGCGGAAGGAACTCCGGAGGAAGGAGGAGGAGCTCCGCGACCTCCGGGCCCGGGTCGAGGCGTGGGAGGCGGAGTACGAGAAGGCGCCCAAGCGCGATGTCCTCTTCACCTCGATCTCGGGGCGGGAGGTGGAGCCCCTCTACACCCCCCTGGACCGCTCCGACGACGACCTCTACCTGGACGAGCTCGGCCTCCCCGGCCGGTACCCCTTCACCCGGGGGCCGTACGGGACCATGTACCGGACCCGGCTCTGGACCATGCGGCAGTTCGCCGGTTTCGCCACCGCCGAGGAGACGAACGAGCGCTACCACTACCTCCTGAAGAATGGCCAGACCGGCCTCTCGGTGGCCTTCGACTTTCCCACCCTCATGGGCTACGACTCCGACCACCCCCGCTCCCTGGGCGAGGTGGGGGTCTGCGGGGTCGCCATCTCCTCTCTTGACGACATGGAGACCCTCTTCGACGGGATCCCCCTCGACAAGGTCTCGGTCTCCATGACCATCAATGGCCCCGCCATCATCCTCTTCTGCTTCTATGTGGCGGCCGCCGAGAAGCAGGGGGTGAGCCCCGAGAAGCTCCGGGGCACGGTCCAGAACGACATCCTGAAGGAGTACCAGGCACAGCACGCGTGGGTTTTCCCGCCGGAGCCGGCTCTTCGCGCCATCGTCGACATGTTCGAGTGGTGCTCGGATCATGCGCCCAGCTACAACCCCATCTCCATCTCGGGCTACCACATCCGCGAGGCCGGGGCCACCGCCGCTCAGGAGCTCGCCTTCACACTCCGCAACGGCTTCGAGTACGTGGAGCGGGGTCTGGCCCGGGGGCTCGATGTGGATGCCTTCGCGCCCCGTCTCTCCTTCTTCTTCGACATCCACAACGACTTCTTCGAGGAGATCGCCAAGCTCCGCGCCGCCCGCCGGATCTGGGCCCGACGGATGAAGGAGGTCTATGGCGCGAAGAATCCGGCCTCCTGGCGCCTCCGGACCCATTGCCAGACCGCGGGCGTCACCCTGACGGCGCAGCAGCCCGAGAACAACATTGTCCGGGTGGCCTACCAGGCCATGGCGGCCGCCCTCGGCGGGACCCAGTCGCTCCACACCAACTCCATGGACGAGACGCTGGCCCTCCCCACCGAGAAGTCGGTGCGGATCGCCCTGCGCACCCAGCAGGTTCTCGCCCACGAGACCGGGGTCCCCAACACCATCGACCCCCTGGCGGGCTCCTACTACCTGGAGGCACTCACCGACGAGCTCGAGGGAGAGGCCGAGGAGCTCTTCGCCGAGATCGACGAGCTCGGCGGGGTCGTCCCGGGCATCGAGGCGGGCTGGTTCCAGCGCGAGATCTCGAGCTCGGCCATGCGCCAGCAGGAAGAAGTGGAGCGGGGGGAGCGGGTCATCGTCGGACTCAACGACTTCACCGACGGCTCCGAAGAGGTGACCATCGACACCCTCAAGGTGGACCCGACGGTAGAGGAACGGCAGCGGGCCCGGATGGCGGCGCTGAGGGAGCGGCGCGACGACGACGCGGTGGAGCGGACCCTCGCCGCCCTCACGGCGGCGGCCGCCACCGGCGAGAACCTGGTTCCGCGGATCCTCGACTGCGCCCGGGCGTACTGCACCCTCTACGAGATCCGACATGCCATGGAAGAGGTCTTCGGCGCGTACAAGGAGCCTGTCTTCTTCTGATCGGGATCGACACTTCGGTCCCATTTTCGATATGCTTCAAGGCTGCAGGATCACCATCCCCAATTCAGCGGAGTGCGAGGAATGAGCGAAGGCGAACGGAAGATCCGGGTCCTCGTGGCGAAGCCCGGGCTCGACGGCCACGATCGGGGCGCCAAGGTCATCGCGAGCAGCTTTCGCGATGCCGGGTTCGAGGTCATCTACACCGGGCTCCACCAGACCCCGGAGATGATCGTGAACGCGGCGATCCAGGAAGATGTTGATGTGGTGGCCATGTCGGTCCTTTCCGGGGCCCACATGACCCTCTTCCCCCGGGTCCGCAGACTCCTGGACGAGGCCGGTGCGGACGACATTCTCCTCACCGGTGGCGGCATCATTCCCGAAGACGACGTCCGGGCGCTGGGGGAGCAGGGTGTCGGCCGTCTCTTCGGACCCGGAACGCCCACCGGCGAGGCCATCGCCTACGTCCGTGAGTGGCACCGCGAGAAGACGGGGGCCGCGAATGCCGGATGAATCCCGGCTGAGGACCCTGTCACACGAACTCGAGGAACTCCGGGCCCGCCTCCGTGAAGGGGGAGGAGAGCGGAGGATCCGTCGTCAGCACGAGCAGGGGAAGCTCACCGCCCGAGAGCGGGTGGAGAAGCTCCTGGATCCGGAGAGCCCCTGGGTGGAGGTGGGCCTCCTGGTGGCCCACGACCAGTACGACGGGCAGGCGCCCGGGGCCGGAGTGGTCACCGGGGTCGGTCGGGTGGAGGGACGCGAGGTCGTGGTGGTGGCCAACGACGCCACCGTGAAGGCGGGTTCCTGGTGGCCCGAGACCATCACCAAGATCCTCCGGGCGCAGGAGATCGCCATGCGCTGCCGGGTCCCCATCCTCTACCTGGTGGACTCGGCCGGGGTGAACCTCCCCTACCAGGGCGGGGTCTTTCCCGGTCAGTACGGGGCGGCCCGGATCTTCTACTACAACTCCATCATGCGTCGCTACCTCCGGGTGCCGCAGCTCTCTGCGGTGATGGGGCCGTGCATCGCAGGGGGGGCGTACCTCCCGGCACTCTCCGACACCATCATCATGGTGGAGGGCACCAGTTTCATGGGCCTCGGGGGGCCGAACCTGGTGAAGGGCGCCACCGGACAGGTGGTGGAGAGCGAGGAGCTGGGTGGCGCCCGCGTCCATACCGAGGTCTCGGGCGTCGCCCACTACCGGGTACCCGACGACGAGGCGTGCCTCGAGAAGCTCCGGACCCTCGTGCGCGAGCTCCCCATCCCGACGACCGCCGTCGCCGTGCCCGACGAGGGGCGCCCCCCGGCCCGCGACCCCATGGAGCTCTACGACCTCCTCCCCGACGACCACCGCCAGCCGTACGAGATGTACGAGGTGCTGGAGTGTCTCCTGGACGAGGGCGAGCTCGACGAGTTCCAGGCGGACCGCGCCCGCGAGATGATCTGCGGGACCGGACACATCGACGGGATCCCCGTGGGCATCATCACCAATGCCCGGGGGCTGGTCCGGGATCCCCGGGGGGGAAAGCCCACCTTCGGGGGGATCGTCTATACCGAGAGCGCCGAGAAGGTGGCCTACTTCATCGAGACGATGAACCGCCAGCGGCGGCCGCTCCTCTTCGTGCAGGACGTCTCCGGCTTCATGGTGGGGCCCGAGGCCGAGCACTCGGGGATCATCCGGGCAGGGGCCCGCTTCGTCGAGGCGATGGCGACGGCGACGGTGCCGAAGCTGGTGCTGACCCTGAACCACGCCTCGGGGGCCGGATACTACGCCATGGCGGGCCAGGGCTTCGACCCGGACTTCATCCTTTCGCTCCCCACGGGCCGGATGGGGGTCATGGAGGGGGAGAGCGCGGTGATGGCCCTCTTCTCGGGCCAGATCGACCGGCTCAAGGCCGAGGGGAAGGTCCCCGACGAGGACCTCACCACGAAGATGGACGCCGTGCGTGCCGAGTACGAGGCGCAGCTCGACGCCCGCTTCGCCGCCGCACGGGGATTCGTCGACGAGGTGGTCCTCCCCGAAGAGCTCCGCGACGCGCTCTCTCTCCTGCTGAGGGCCGCGAACCGGAACCCGGAGCCCCACCTGGGCCCCTTCACCCTTCCTGCCGATCTCCGCTGAACGAAGTCGAGGCACAACCATGAAGACCATTCGAGTAGGAAGTGGCCAGGGATTCTGGGGTGACGACCTGGATGCCCCGGTCCGTCAGGTCGAGGGCGGTCCCCTCGACTACCTCATGATGGACTACCTGGCCGAAGTGACCATGTCCATCATGCAGAAGCAGCGGAGCCGAAACCCGGAGGCCGGGTACGCCCGCGACTTCATCCCCCTCATGGAGCGGCTCTTTCCCACCCTGATTGAGAAAGGGGTGCGGGTCGTCACCAATGCCGGCGGGGTGAATCCCACCGGGTGTGGCGAGGCGCTTCTCGAGGTGGGCCGGAAGGCGGGGGTTCGGGCGAAGATCGGCGTCGTCACCGGAGATGACCTCCTCGAACGGCTCCCCTCCCTCATTGCCGAGGGACACGAGCTCCGGAACATGGAGACCGACGAGCCCCTGGAGGGGATCCTGGACCGGGTGCAGAGCGCCAACGCCTACATCGGGTCCACACCCATCGTCCGGGCGCTGGAAGGGGGCGCCGACGTCATTGTCACCGGGCGCTCCACCGACACGGCACTCACCTATGGTCCGCTGATCCATGAATTCGGGTGGGACGATCCCGACCGGATCGCCCAGGGGGTCATCGCGGGCCACATCAACGAGTGTGGCGCCCAGGCATCCGGTGGGAACGCCATGGTGGACTGGTGGACGATCCCCGCCATGGAGGCGGTGGGATTCCCCCTGGTGGAGGTCTCCGAGGACGGGACCTTCATCGTCACCAAGCACCCGGGCACCGGGGGGCGGATCAACCGGGCGGTGGTCACCGAGCAGATCCTCTACGAGATGGGGGACCCGTCGGAGTACATCACCCCCGACGTGGTGGCCGACTTCTCGACCCTCGACCTCGACGAGATCGGCCCCGACCGGGTCCGGGTCCATGGGGTGCGCGGGCGTCCGGCCACCGACTTTCTCAAGGTCTCCATCGCGTATGTCGACGGGTGGAAGGCCACCGGAACCCTGGTCTACGCCTGGCCCGATGCCGCCGACAAGGCCCGGGCGGCCGACCGGATCCTCCGTGCCCGCTTCGACCGGCTCGGCCTCGAGTTCGACGAGGTTCGGACCGAGCTGGTGGGGTGGGATGCGACCCATGGCCACCTTGCCGGGCCGCCCCCGGCGGATCTCCCGGAGGTACAGCTGCGTATTGCAGTGCGGGGCTCCGATCGCGCATCGGTGGAGCGTTTCACCCGTGAGATCGCCCCCCTGGTCCTCACCGGACCCCCCTCGGTCACCGGCTTCGCAGGTGGGCGTCCCCGGGTCCAGGAGATCATGGCGTACTGGCCCGCACTCATCCGGAAGGAGGCCGTCCAGCCCCACCTGGATGTCCGGATCCTGGAGGTCACATGAAGATTCCCCTCGTCCATCTGGCCCACACCCGCTCGGGAGACAAGGGTGATACCGCCAATGTCGGTGTCATCGCCTACGACCCGGAGGACTACGAGCTCCTGCGAGGGGCTCTCACCGTGGAGGCGGTGAAGGCGCACTTCGGCGATCTCGTGGAGGGCGAGGTCGAGCGTTTCGAGCTTCCGCGTCTCCATGCCCTCAACTTCCTTCTCCATGGGGCCCTCGGAGGGGGTGGGACGGTCTCGCTCATGACCGATGCCCAGGGGAAGGTCTTCTCCACCGCCCTGCTCCGGATGGAGATCGAGGTCCCCGAGGCGGTGGCGGAGCGGGCGCAGGGACGGGGACGCACCCCGTCCAACTACGATCCCACCACGCCGGTCCCATGACGATCCTGAAGTCCGAGGTCGCCGACGGCATCGCCCGGCTCACCCTGAACCGGCCCGAGAAGCGGAACGCGCTGAACGGGGAGCTGGTGGCCGCGCTCCGGGGGGCGCTCCACGAGGTGGAGGCGGCCCGGGTGGTGATCCTCACTGGCGCCGGGAAGGATTTCTGCTCCGGCGCCGACCTGGCCGAACTCGAGGCCATCGGCACCATGGGACCCGAGGCCTCGCTGGAGGACGCCGGACGGATGGGCGACCTCTTCCTGGCCATGCGACGCCATCCGGCCCCCATCATCGCCGCGGTGCGCGGCCGGGCCCTGGCCGGAGGATGCGGGCTGGCCACGGCGTGCGACGTGGTGCTCGCCGAGGGCGACGCGCAGTTCGGATTTCCCGAAGTCCACCTGGGGTTCGTCCCGGCCATGGTCATGACCATGCTCCGCCGGAAAGTCCTGGAAGGGCACGCCTTCGAGCTCGTCACCCGTGGTGAGCGGATCGGCGCCGACGAGGCCTTCCGGATCGGGCTCGTGACCCGGATCGTCGAGGGGCCGGAGGGGGTGGACGCCTATGCGGCGACGCTGGCGGAGCGGCCGGCCTCGGCCATCGCCCTCACCAAGCGGCTCCTCTACGGACTGGACGGGGCCTCCTTCGACGAGGGGATCCGACGGGGTGCCGAAGTCAACACCCTCGCACGGCTCACCGACGCCTGTCGCGACGGGGTCCGGAACTTCCTGAAGTAGGTGGAAGAAGCATGCTCTTTTTTGCCGAACGAGATCGAAAGGCCGACGAGTATCCCTGGCTCGCGTGGAAGGTTCGCGCCTTCGTGGTGGGCTCGGTACTGGCGGTCTTCGGGATGATCCAGGAGAACCGCTGGTTCCTGGGCGCGGCCACCATCGTGCTTCTCCTCGGCTTCCTCCTCCGCTTCCTTCCGGGAGGGAAGGGGGTGGTGGTGGAGGAGGACGAGCACTGGGCGACGACGGACGACCGGCCCGACTGACCATTCCACCGCCCCACCTCCGGGGCGAGGGTGTGGGATGTCCGATTCCCCGCCTGTCCGGATCCTAAAGAAATATTACGGCTTCCCTTCCTTCCGTCCCGGACAGGGGGAGCTCATCGATGCCGTCCTCGCCGGGCGGGATGCCCTGGGAGTCCTCCCCACCGGGGGCGGGAAGAGCATCTGCTACCAGGTCCCCTCCATGCTCCTCGATGGAGTGACCCTGGTCATCACCCCCCTGGTCTCCCTCATGGCCGACCAGGTCCGGCGGGCCATCGATGCCGGCACCCCGGCCGCGGCGCTCCACTCGGGCATGTCCAGGCGGGAGAAGGAGACAGTGGTGGAGCAGGCCTCTTCCGGGGCGCTCCGTCTCCTCTTCGTAGCCCCGGAGCGCCTGGTGGGGGAGGCGTTCCGCGAGGTCCTGGACGGGGTGCCCATCCGCCTTCTCACGGTGGACGAGGCCCACTGCATCTCCCTCTGGGGGCACGACTTCCGACCGTCGTACCGGCGGATCGGCGAGCTCCGTGCGCGACTTCCCGGGGTTCCCGTCCTGGCACTCACGGCGACGGCCACCCCCCGGGTCCGGACCGAGATCGAGGGGGAGCTGCGCCTTCGGGATCCGGAGCGGATCGTCCTCTCCTTCGACCGGCCCAACCTGGGGTGGGGCGTCCAGCTCCTCCGCTCCGACGGGGTGAAGCTGAGGATCCATCGGGCCCTGGTGCGCCGACGCCCCGGCGCCCGGATGGTCTACGCCGCCACCCGGCGACGGGTGGAGATCATCCGCCGGTACCTCTCGGCGACGGGGATCCGGGCCGAGGCGTACCACGCCGGTCTTCCCGACGGCGAGAGGGACCGGGTGCAGCGCTGGTTCCTGGAGGATCCGGCGCCCGTGGTCGTGGCCACCAACGCCTTTGGGATGGGGATCGACCGTCCCGATGTGCGGATGGTGGTCCACGACCAGCTCTCGGGGACCCTGGAGGACTACTACCAGGAGGCGGGGCGCGCCGGTCGGGATGGGGCCCCCGCCCTCTGTCTCGCACTCCAGGCGCCCTCGGATCGCCAGGTCCATCGGGCCTTCCTCGACCAGACCCATCCACCCCTCCGGCGTCCCTCCCATTGGTGGGGGGTGGTGCGGGGGGGACCCGAGCGGCACCGATGGCGCCGCCGCTCGGTGGGGCTCCGCCAGCTCCGGGCGGTCCGGCGCTACGCCCGCCGTGACGCCTGCCGCCGCGCCATGCTCCTCGGCCACTTCGGCGAAGGCGAGGGGGAGGGCCGCTGCCCGGCGTGTGACCGGTGCACCGGATGGGAACGCCTTTTTCACTTCCTCGATTCCGGGTAGAATAGATGGGACATCCTGCAGGCATTTCGAAGAGGCATTCATGGACCCGTATTTCAATGATGACCACCGGGCACTGATCCACCGTGTCCGTTCCTTTGCAGAAGAAGCCATCGTGCCGGTGGCGAGGGAGCTCGACCACACCTCCACCTTTCCCTGGGAGAATGTCCGGGCCATGGGGGAAGAGGGCTTTCTCGGCGTTCCCATCCCCAAAGCGTACGGCGGGCAGGAACTCGACGCCCTGAGCTATCTTCTGGTGGTGCAGGAACTCGCCCGCTACGACGCGAGCCACGCCATCACCGTCTCCGCCCACACGACGCTGGGGACCACCCCGATCCTCCGCTTCGGCACCGAGGCGCAGAGGGAGCGCTACGTTCCGCCCCTGGCCAGAGGCGAGGTGCTGGGTGGTTTCGGCCTCACCGAGCCCGATGCCGGTTCCGACGCTTCCAGGAGCCGCACCCGGGCCATCCGGGAGAATGGCGGGTGGCGGATCAATGGCTCGAAGATCTTCATCACCCACGCAGGGGTCGGCGAGATCTTCACCGTGACCGCGGTCACCGATCCCGAGCGGGGTTCCAAGGGGATCACGAACTTCATCGTGACGAAGCCCACCACCGACCCGGAGCGGGTTCGCCAGGTGGGGATGGGGACCGAGGCCGACCTGGGATACATCGACGGGGTCCGGGCGGGGAAGAAGGAGGACAAGATGGGCTGGCGGGCTTCCGACACCCGCGAACTCCTCCTGGAAGACGCCCTCGTGCCCGACGAGAACCGGGTGGGAGAGGAGGGACAGGGTTTCATCAACTTCATGAAGACCCTCGACTCCGGTCGGGTGGGAATCGCCGCGCTCTCCCTGGGGATCGCCGGGGGAGCCGTTGATGCCGCTCTGGAGTATACCAACAGGAGAAAGCAGTTCGGTCGGCTGATCTTCGACTTCCAGCCCGTGCAGTTCCGGCTGGCCGATCTGGCCACCGAGATCCAGGCCGCGAAGCACCTGACCTACCATGCCGCCTGGCTCATGGAAAAGGGCCGCCCCTTCTCGAAAGAGGCCGCCATGGCGAAACTCTTCGCATCGGAACTGTGCATGAAGGCCACCATCGAGGCCGTGCAGGTGATGGGAGGAGCAGGATATACCGACGAGTACCCGGTGGAGCGGATGATGCGCGATGCGAAGGTCTGCGAGATCGGTGAAGGAACCAGCGAAGTCCAGCGAATGGTCATTGCCCGCCACCTCGTGAAGGAGATGGCGGAACACATGTAGCCTCTCCCCAGCGGGAGAGAATATCGGCCTGGATCCGATTCCGGTCACGGTACCGGCGAATTCGGTGTCCTCCACCAGGAGCGTGGAGGGGACGGAATCGCGAACCGCCTCCGGAGGATCCCGGTCGGGGAGCCCGAATGTCTTGAAACGAGAAATTCTCATCAGTTCGACCCCACAGGAGACGTGGGTCGCGCTTCTGGAAGACGACCACCTGGTCGAGCTCATGCTCGATCGACCCGACCAGGGGCGGCTCGTCGGCGATATCTACCTGGGCCGGGTCGAGGCGGTCCTGCCCGGGATCCAGGCCGCCTTCGTCGACATCGGCACCGACAAGGCGGGGTTCCTGCACGCCTCGGACCTGGTGGCCGACGAGGAGGACGACGACGAGAACAATGGTCGTCGCCGTTCCCGGACGTACCCTCCGATCCAGGAGCAGCTCAACAAGGGCGACGACGTCATCGTGCAGGTGACCAAGGAGCCCATCGGGACCAAGGGGCCGCGGCTCACCGCCCAGGTCTCCCTACCGGGGCGCTTCCTGGTCTACATGCCCTTCTCGAGTCATGTGGGGGTGAGCCGGAAGATCGACCAGCGGGACGAACGGGCCCGCCTTCGGGAGCTCGCCCGGGAGATCATTCCCGAAGGAGAGGCGGGGGTCATCATCCGCACCGTGGGCGAGGAACTCACCCGCGAGAAGTTCAAGGCGGAGTTCGAGCGCCTCCACTCCCGGTGGAAGAAGATCCAGAAGCGTTCCCGGTCGTCGCGGGCCCCGGCCCGGATCCATGGCGAGGCTCACCTCATCTCCGGGGTCATCCGCGACCTCTTCTCGGACCAGTTCGACCTCCTCAGTGTCGATGATCCGGACGCCTACAGCGAGATCATCCAGTACATCCGAAGTGTGGATCCCGAGCTGGAGGACCGTGTCCGCCTCGACCGGGACCGGGTGCCCCTCTTCGATCGCCACGACATCGAAGAGGAAGTGCGGGAGGCCTTCGGGCGGAAGGTGGGCCTCCCCAGCGGAGGGTACATCATCGTCGAACCCACCGAGGCCCTGGTTTCCATCGATGTGAATACGGGACGTTTTACCGGGAAGGGGCGGAAGGACCCGGAGGAGACGATCCTCAAGACGAATCTCGATGCCGCCAAGGAGGTGGCACGCCAGCTCCGGCTCCGGGACATCGGCGGGATCATCGTCGTCGACTTCATCGACATGGCCTCGCAGGAGAATCGGGACCGGGTGCTCCACGAGCTGAAGAGCCACCTGGGGCGTGACCGGGCCCGGACCAAGGCCTTCGCCGTCTCCGACCTGGGGCTGGTGGAGATGACGCGCCAGCGGGTTCGCCCCTCCCTCTTCCAGACCCTGACCCGCCCGTGCGAGCATTGCGAGGGGCAGGGAAGGGTCTTCACACCCCCCACGGTGGCTCGGCGGATCGAGCGGAGCCTCCTGCGGGTGGATGGCGAGGAGCGGTCGGTGGTCGTTCGGATCCATCCCGAGGTGATGGTCCACCTTCTCGAAGAGGAGCCGGGCTTCCTTTCCCGGCTCCGGGAGCGGGCGGCGGTGGAACTGGACCTGGTGGACGACCCTCTCCTCCGGGAGGACCAGTTCCGGCTCCTCGCCGGGCCGGCACGGGTCGACGTGACGCAGAAGTACGTCACGCGGTAGAAACCGGCTTTCGATTCCGCTGAATCGTGCGCGGGGTCCCGCGGGGCTTCGAAGCACGAATCCCGATGAGCCCCCGGGTCGGGAGATTGGGGGTCAGGATGGGAGCGCGGCAGGGTTCGTGGCGTATACGCTACAGGTCTTTCGTGCTGTAGCGTATACGCTACACTCATGACCCCGGACTCGATGCGCTGCCCCCGGGTTCGCGCCCAAGGGTTGACCTCGAGGGCGCGATCCGTAAATTTCCAAGGCTAGCAGTGCAGGGCCGGCACAACGGCGTCGGTCGCGCATGAATCGGAACGGAACCGGATCGAGGTCCAGCATGTACGCGGTCTTCAAGACAGGTGGAAAGCAGTTTCGGGCGGAGGCGGGAAGCCGGCTCCAGGTTCCGACACTGGAGGCTGAGGCAGGAGACACCGTCACCTTTGACGATGTGCTCCTGGCCGGAGATGGCGAGCAGGTCTTCGTCGGACGCCCCAATGTGGATGGCGCCGCCGTGAAGGCCGAGGTCCTCGGCCATGGCCGCGACAAGAAGGTCATTGTCTTCAAGCGGAAGCGGCGGAAGGGTTATCGTCGCAAGCAGGGACATCGCCAGGGATTCACCGAGATCCGGATCGACGAGATCACCGGAGGTACCGATGGCTCATAAGAAAGGTGTCGGCTCAAGCCGAAATGGACGGGACAGCAACGCGCAGCGCCTCGGCGTGAAGCGCTTCGGCGGACAGCCGGTGCGCGCCGGAGGCATCATCGTGCGCCAGCGTGGAACCAAGTTCCACCCCGGTATCAATGTGGGGCGGGGGGGCGATGACACCCTCTTCGCGCTGGTGGATGGCGTGGTGAAGTTCGAGACCCGCCGACGCAAGTCGGCCGTTTCGGTCTATCCCGCCGACTGACGTCCCTGTAGCGAACATGAGGGTCCGGTACGTCCAGGAAGGACGTCCGGACCCTTTTCGCTTTTCTTACTGTACCAGACCTGTTTGGCAGGCTGGTACTGAGACATAAGGTGGATCATGACCGAGCAATCGGAACGTCCCCGAAGTACCCGGCCCGGCCCGCGCCCCCTCGGCGCACGGCCGGTTCGCAGAGTCTTTTTCGGCACTGGCATCGTGGCCGGCTGTCTCTTCCTGGTGGCCATGGTGGGAAACCGCGATGAGCCGCCCGGAGAAGCACCCTTCAATGTCCCCGACGCGACTTCGTCGCTCCTGGACAGCCGCCTCCCCATGGAGGTCAACGAACGGGTCGAGCGCTGGGTCCACCGCTTCCTCGGGTCGGACCGCGAGAGCTTCGAGGCCTACCTCGTCCGCGAGGGCCTCTACGGCGGCATGATCCGCGACAAGCTCCGGAGCCGGGGGATGCCCGAGGAGCTCCTCTATCTGGCCATGATCGAGTCGGGGTTCTCCACCTCGGCGACCTCGCCGGTGGCCGCTTCGGGAGTCTGGCAGTTCATGGGGGCCACCGCCCGCGCTTACGGCCTCGTGGTGGACAGCTGGGTCGATGAACGTCGGGACCCCGTGCGGGCCACCGACGCCGCCCTCGACTACCTCGAGGAGCTCCACGAGACCTTCGGCTCCTGGTACCTCGCCGCCGCGGCGTACAACGCCGGGCCCGCGCGGGTGGAGCAGGCGCTCCGACAGAGTGGCGTCGATCGGGTGGACGAGGACGTCTACTGGCGGATCATCGATCGCCTCCCGCGGGAGACCCGGGAGTACGTGCCGAAGATCCTGGCCGCGGCCCTCCTGGCCGAGCAGGCCGAGCACTTCGGGTTCGATGTGGAGCGGTCGCTCCCCTACCTCTTCGACCGGGTCCTGATCCCGGGGGGCACCGACCTGGCCGAGGTGGCCGGGACACTGGAGCTTCCCACCTCGCTCATCCGCGAGATGAATCCCCACCTGATCCGGGGCCGGACGCCTCCAGGGCGCTCGGTTCTCGTGCGGGTCCCGGTGGGCGAGAGCAACCGGGTGGTGGCGTCACTCTCCGGAGGCTGATTCCTCCGGTCGGTCCTCCTGCGCGGCCCGCGCCGCTGCCATGATCCGCCAGATCACATCGCGGGTCATTTCCTCGTCCACACCGGCGTCCCGTGCCTTCTCGGCGGCCCGGCGGACCACCGCGGCCTCGCGGGCGGGATCCATCACCGGGAGACCGAGGACCGCCTTGGCGCGGGCGACCTCGATCACCAGATCGTGACGCTCGCCGATGACCCGGATGAGGGCCTCGTCCACCGAGGAGATCCGTTCCCTGGCCTCCTCCAGGAGGGCGCGCGCCTCGGCCTCGGTCATCGTCCCCTGAAGTCCGGATCGCGCTTTTCCACGAAGGCTCGCACGCCCTCGCGCCCATCCTCCGAGGAGAAGGCGGCGAGAAAGAGCTCCTTTTCGAGTTCGAGCCCGGCGGAGAGGGGGGTCTCGAAGGCCGCCCGGATGGAGCGCTTGGCCAGTCGGAGAGCCACCGGACTCCAGCGTGCCATCCGGGCGGCGAGTTCGCGGGCACGCTCCAGGTGCCGGCCCTCGTCCACCAGGAATTCCACCAGGCCGATCCGGTACGCCTCCTCGGCGTCGATCATGTCGCCACTGAGGGCGATACGCATGGCCTGACCTGGTCCCACCAGGCGGGCAAGGCGCTGGGTCCCTCCCGCTCCCGGGATCAGTCCCAGCCGGATCTCGGCCTGGGCGAAGCGAGCCGTCCGGTCCGCCACCCGGAGATCGCACGCCAGGGCGAGTTCGGAGCCCCCTCCCAGGCAGTATCCATGGACGGCGCAGAGGATCGGCTTCGGAAAGCCGGCCACCGCGTCGTAGACCCGCCGTTCGTCGTAGAGCGCCCGCTGCTCCCCCGGGCTCCGGGCCGCGAACTCCGACACGTCGGCCCCTGCCACGAAGGCCTTTTCGCCGGCGCCATGGAGGATGGCCACCCGCACCGAATCGTCTTCGGCCAGGCCGTCCACCATCTCCATCAGCTCCCGGCGCACCGCCCGGTTCAGGGCATTGAGCTTGTCGGGCCGGTTGAGGGTGACCACGGCGATCCCATCCTCCACCGCCAGCTTCAGGGTCTCTTCAGCCATCGTCGCTCCAGTCGTAGAATCCCTCGCCACTCTTCTTTCCCAGCTTCCCCTCGCGGACCATCCGTCGGAGGATCTCGGGGGGCTCGAAGTGATCCCCCAGTTCCTGGTGCAGGTACTCGGCGATCCCCAGGCGCACATCGAGCCCCACCAGGTCGGTGAGCCGGAGGGGGCCCATGGGGTGTCGGTATCCCAGCTCCATGGCCCGGTCGATGTCTCGAGGGCTCGCGACCTCGTCCTCCACCATCCGCATGGCTTCGAGTCCCA
This sequence comes from Gemmatimonadota bacterium, assembly GCA_007130605.1. Taxonomy (GTDB): domain Bacteria; phylum Gemmatimonadota; class Gemmatimonadetes; order Longimicrobiales; family Gaopeijiaceae; genus SLBA01. The sequence goes on from SLSF01000224.1 coordinate 20,255, forward strand.
GGGCGACACCCAGGCGGGAGGAGGCGAAGCCCGGGGTGTCGCGGACCACGATGGGCTCCTTTCCAATGGCGTGCACGAGGGCCACGCTCTCGTCGAGGGCCTCGTCGGAGGTCCGGGGGCCATGGACCACCTCCACCAGTGCCATGATGTGCACCGGGTTGAAGAAGTGGAGGCCGATGACCCGCTCCGGATGTTCGAGAGGGTCCGCGATCCGGTCGATGGAGAGGGAGGAGGTGTTGGTGGCCAGAAGGGTCGCCGGGGGAACCAGCGCCTCCACCGTGCGGAAGAGCTCCTGTTTGAGGGGGAGGCGTTCCGGGGCCGCTTCGATGACGACCGAGGCTCCCGCCACCGCGTCCTCAAGGCTGTCCCCCGTGTCGATGCGGGCGAGGGCCGCATCCCGCTCCTCGGGCGAGACCTTCGAGAGTTCGACCCCCTTGGCCAGATTCCTCCGGACCCCGTCGAGTCCCTTCCGGAGGGCCTCGACGCTGGGATCGTGCAGGACCACCCCGTATCCTCCCTGGGCGCAGACCTGGGCAATCCCATGGCCCATCGTCCCGGCGCCGAGCACCGCAACCCGCTTCATCCGCCCTCCCGGTCGACGATGAGGGCGATTCCCTGGCCCACACCGATGCACATTGTGGCGAGTCCCGTCTCATGGCCTCCACGGACCATTTCGTGGACGAGGGTGGTCAGGATACGGGCGCCGGAGCAGCCCACCGGATGCCCCAGTGCAATGGCGCCCCCACTCACATTCACCCGCTCCGGATCGAGCCCCAGCTCGTCGATGCAGGGGATCGCCTGGGCCGCGAAGGCCTCGTTCAGCTCCACCAGCTCCACCGACGAGAGTCCGGCACGGTTCAGTGCCTTTCGCGACGCCGGGATGGGTCCGAGCCCCATCCGGTGCGGGTCGACCCCCGCCACGGCCGAAGCGCGGATGGTGGCGAGGGGCCGCATTCCCCGCTCCCGGCCGAGGCGCTCGGAGACCACCAGGAGTGCCGCCGCTCCATCATTGATCCCGGAGGCGTTTCCGGCGGTGACGGTCCCCTCGGCGTCGAAGACCGGACGGAGCCGGGAGAGGTCTTCGGGGGTGGTGCCGGGACGGGGATGCTCGTCCCTCTCCACCACGGTGTCCCGCACCCGGACGGGCACCATCTCCCGGTGGAAGCGCCCTTCCTCCACCGCCCGGGCGCATCGGCGCTGGCTCTCGGCGGCGAAGGCGTCCTGGGCCTCGCGGCTCACCCCGTACTCCCGGGCCACCAACTCGGCCGTGCGGCCCAGGCCCATGGTCCATTCCTCCGGGAAGGCCGGGTTCGGGAAACGCCAGCCCAGTACCGTGTCGGCGATCTCCGGCGCCCCCCGGGCATAGGCGTAGGCGGGCTTCAGGAGGACCCAGGGGGCCCGGCTCATGCTCTCCACCCCGCCCACGATGAAGGCGTCTCCCTCATCTGCGGCGATGGCATGAAAGGCAGTGGCCGCCGCCTGGAGCCCCGACCCGCAGAGGCGGTTCACCGTCTGTCCGGGCACGGTGACGGGGAGCCCGGCCCGGAGAAGGGCCATCCGCGCCACATTCCGGTTGTCCTCCCCGGCCTGGTTGGTGCACCCCAGGATCACATCGTCGGGCACCACCTCATGGCGGTCCACCAGTTCGCGAATGATCCCCGCGGCCAGGTCGTCGGGTCGGACGGGAGCGAGCGCCCCACCATGGCGACCGATGGGGGTCCGGAGCGCATCGACAATCCACGCCATCAGTCGGCGGAGAGACGGCCGTCGGCGATGGCGCGAACCAGGTCCGTCATGGTGATGATCCCCACCAGCGCCTCGTTCTCGGTGACCAGGAGGCGATGGACGCCCCGCTCCATCATGGCGCGCGCCGCCTCCCTCAGCGATCCATCGGGTGCGATGGAGACGACCTTGCGGGTCATGACCTCGCCCACGGTATGGCGCTCGAGGAAGTCCCACTCCGGGCTCTCCGACTGGGTGACGCGCTGGTAGACATCGGCACCTCCGTCGCCCCAGAGGTCCACGAAGTAGGCGGAGGGATCCTCCTCCTCCTCTTCTCCTCCGAGGGTTCGGCGCAGTGGCGGGGGCTCGTCGTCGGGGCCTTCAAAGGCCGGATTCGCTCCCTGGAACTCCAGGATGTCCGTGGCCGAGACGACACCAACGAGGCGGGACCCGTTCAGGACGGGTGCGCCGGAGACCCGTTCGTCGTCCAGGGCCTCGACGGCGTCTCTCAGCGACATCTCGGGCTCGAGGGTGAAGACTTCCTTCGTCATGAAATTGGAGATGGTGGACATCGCGGCTCCGGTGGGGTTCGGGTGGAGGGTGCTTCCCAAGGTATCGGGCATGATCCGGGGTGTCTACCGGCTCACCCGCTCCGTTCGCCCAACGCCTCCCGCAAGGTGCTGGCGAGGACATCGACGGCGAAGGGCTTCCGGATGAAGGCCTCGGAGACCCCCCGTGCGGAGCGGGTTTCGAACTCGTCGAGCTCTGCACCGCTCACCAGGACAATGGCCATCTCGGGCCACCGGTTTCGTGCCTCCTCGCCCAGCGAGATCCCGGTTCTACCCGGCATGCTCACGTCGGAGAGCAGGAGGTGGAAGGGCTGTGCCTCGAGGGCCTGGATGGCCTCGGGCACATCTCTCGCCTCGACCACCTCGGCACCCTCGCGCCGGAGGGCGCGCGCCATGACGGCTCGCACGGCCCGGTCGTCATCCACCACCAGGATCGAGGTTCCCGCCAGGTCGGTGGGGATCGGACGGGCCCCATCCCGGTCGGGGATGGTCAGGGTGAAGATGCTTCCTCCGTCGGGTGCCTCCCGCCAGTGGATCTCTCCGCCCAGGGACTCGATCATCCCCCGTGCGAGGGCCAGGCCGACCCCGGCACCCCCGACCTTCCGGGTCTGGGGATCGGCGAGCTGGGTGAAGGGCTCGAAAATGCGGTCGAGGTGTTCCTCCGGGATGCCGGGACCGGTGTCCCGCACCTCGATCCGGGGCCCCGGCCCCACGCGCACCGTGACGCCGCCCGACTCGGTGAAGCGGATCCCGTTGTGGATGAGCTGGGCGAGTGCCTCGTGGACCCGGGCCGGGTCCGTGCGCACCTCGACGGTCTCTGGTGCCTCGAGTTCCAGGGAGAGCCCGGATGCCTCGGCCTCCGACCGGTTCTCCTCCACGACTTCGCGGGCGAGGGCCACCAGGTCGGTGGACGTCGATCGCCCGGGAGTGGTGCGCTCCCGGCGCCCTGCCAGGGTGAGGATCTCGTCGATGAGGGCGTCGAGGCGCCGCGCCGCGTCTCCCACCGCCTCGGCGTGCGCCCGCTCCCGTCCCTCAGCCTCGCTGGAGAGGAGTTCGGCGTTCCCCAGGATTGCGGTGAGGGGGGCCCGGAGCTCATGGCTGATGGCGGCGAGAAAACGGCTCTTGGTGCGGCTCGCCTCTTCGGCCCGCTCCCGGGCGGCTTCGGCCATCTCGAGGGCATCCTGGAGTTCCCGTTTCCGGTCGGCGAGATCGCGGGCCAGCACCTCCAGGTCCCGCTCCTGCGACTCGAGTTCCTCCTGGAGGAAGCCTGCGGCCTCGCGGAGCTCCTCTTCGGCTCTGAAGCGCTCGGTCATCTCGTCACGGAGCCGGTTGTTCAGGAGCTGGAAACGGATGAGGATCAGGGTGACGAGTCCTGCGAAGGCGAGGACCCCGAAGAGGAGGAGGTAGAAGCGGGAGAGGTCCGGGTCGTCTTCCTGGTCGTAGAGGAACCCGTCAAGCCTGAAGTCGTCGGAGATGAGGCCCGCCGCCTGGTACCCCTCGGCGATCCGCCGCCAGCGACCTTCGTACATATGGCCCACCGGAACCATCTCGGGCATCATCAGTCGATGGATCTCGGCGGCCTCGAAGACGAGTTCGCCCCGCTCCAACTCCGGGGCGTACTCCGCCAGGATCAGGTCGATGGTCTCATCCATGTGGTCCATGGCGTAGCGCCATCCCGCCAACGAGGCGTCGACGAAGGCCCGTACCAGCTCCGGATCGTCCTCCACGAGCCCCTCGGTGGTGAAGAGGATGTCGCCGTAGTAGTCGATGCCCGAGGCGCGGGGGTCGAGAATCTGGTAGGGGAAACCGAGTTCGTCGAGAAGGAAGGGTTCGGTGGAGGTGTACGCAGTCATGGCATCGACCCGGCCCTCCACGAGGGGCGTGACCGAGCCCTCGTGGGGCACCACCTCGATGGACTCCAGGGGGACATGCTCGAGGGCGAGGTAGGCGAGGAGTTCATCGGAACTTCCCTCCACCATGAGGCGCTTGCCCACCAGGTCATGGATCATGCGGAGGTCGTCGCCCTCCCGCGCGACGACCACGTACGGGGAGTGCTGGAAGAGGCTGGCCAGGGCAACCACCGGATGTCCCTCCGCCCGGTGGATCACGAGCCCCGAGGTGGCCACGCCGAACTCGGCATCGCCGGCCAGGACGACCTCTGCCGGATCCTGGTCCGGACGGTTCTCGATCAGGGTCACCGAGAGTCCCGCGTCACGGTAGAATCCCTGCTCCACCGCCTGGTAGAAACCCGCGCCCTGGAACTGGTGGGTCCACTTGAGCTGGAGGCGGACGTCCCGTACCTGCTCCTGTGCCGAGACAGGGGTGACGAACGCGAGGAGAAGGACCAGTTGGAGAAGGCGCGTCATGCTCGTGGGTGTCCGGGGTTCGGGAAGGCCCGAACGTAGGCGCCGCCTGCGCCTCCGGCAATCCTCCGGAATTCATCGGGGCCCGGGGGCCCTCAATCCATTGCCACCCAGACGCTCTTCGTCTGTGTGTACTTCTCGAGGGCCGACTGGATTCCCAGGTCGCGGCCGAAGCCACTCTGTCCATAGCCTCCGAAGGGGGAGGCGGCGTCGTACTGGTTGTAGGTGTTGATCCAGACGGTGCCGGCGTCGATCTCTGCCGCCACCCGGTGGGCCTTCCCGATATCGCGGGTCCAGATGCCTGCCGCGAGGCCGTAGATGGTGTCGTTGGCGATCCGGACGGCGTCGTCGGTGTCGTCAAAGGGGATCACTGCCGCAACCGGCCCGAAGATCTCCTCCTGGGCGATGGTCATCTCCGAGGTCACGTCGGCGAAGACGGTGGCCTCGATGAAGTAGCCCTTCCCGTCGACGGTGCGGGGCGATCCCCCGGCCACCAGGCGTGCGCCCTCCTCCTTCCCTTTCTCGATGTAGCCGAGAACCC
>SLSF01000315.1 GCA_007130605.1 Gemmatimonadota bacterium
CGGGCCTCGACGGGCTCGTCGGCGGGCACCCGGTCGGGGAGCTCCAATGCCACCAGCGCCGCATTCCGGACCGGGCCGCCCACCCGCTCCACCCGCAGGGGGAGGGGAAGGCGCTCCAGCACCTCCAGAAGGGGCGCCGGGTCCACCCGGAGGGTCGAGAGGAGGAGGAGGGAGTCCGCGCCGCCCTCGGCCATCTGGAGGAGGACCTCGTCGATCCCTCCCGAGACCTCGGCGGGCCCCATGGCCTCGAGGGTGGCCGGATCCACCACCACCCCCTCGGAGCCGGTGAGGCGGTGGAGGACCCCGCCGCCGGAATGGAGTGTCGAGGCCCGCTCCAGGAAGCGGTCCAGGAGGAGTCCCTCGCCATCGTCGGCTGCAAGCGCCGGATCGGGGTCCACCAGGACGCGCTGGGTCGGTGCGGGGGGACCGGACTCCGCCGGGTCGTCGCCGGGAATCCGGGGATCGACCAGGAGGAGGAGGACCAGAAGCACCGCCCCCACCCTGAGGGAAAGGAGTCCCGGGTGCGAGGGGCGGCCGCTCAAGGGAGTCCGGGGCCCGGAGGCCCCGGGGGGTTGGTCACTGGGTGTCGCCCTCCGCAGACGCATCCTCTCCGGAAGCCATGGCGCGAGCCATCCGGAGGTCCGGACCCGACTGCGCCCGGTTCAGGAGTGCGAAGCGGAAGTCGCTCTCGTTCATCCAGCGGTCCATCGCCTCGGGGGGGATGGGGTCGCCGGCGGGGATGTCCACATTCAGGGGGTCCACCGGACGGCCATCCTTGTGGAGCTCGTAGTGGAGATGGGGGCCGGTGGCGGTCCCCGTCATGCCCACGTACCCGATGATGTCGCCCTGTCGGACCCGGCTTCCCACGGCGATGCCCGACGCGAATCCATTCAGGTGTGCGTAGCGGGTCATGTAGCCGTTGGAGTGGCGGATCTGCACCAGGTTGCCGTAGCCCCCCTGCACCCCGCGGACCTGGATGGTGCCGTCGGAGGTGGCCATCACCGGGGTCCCGGTGGCGGCGGCGTAGTCGACCCCGATGTGGGCCCGTCGCTCGTTGTGGATGGGGTGCATCCGGTTCGGATTGAAACGCGACGAGATCCTGCGGAACTCCAGGGGCGCCTTCAGGAAGGCACGGCGGAGGGACTCGCCCTCCAGGTCGTAGTAGCCCCCGGTGCCATCGTCGTGCAGGTCGAACCAGATGGCGTAGAGAGGGGCCCCGCGGTTCACCAGCTCCGCGGCCAGGATCCGCCCGGAACGCATGCTCCCGTCGGGCCGCACCTCGCGCTCGAAGGCCAGGCGGTAGGAATCACCGGCCCGGATCTGCCGGGAGAAGTCGAGCTGCCACTGGAAGACCCGGTCCATCAAGTCGATGACTCGCGCCCGGTCCCCCCGCGGCATCTCGTCCAGCCCGGCGTTCAGCACCACCGCGCTCCAGAGGTCCCGCTCGATCTCGCCCGCCACGAAGACCGTGTCGGTCCAGACCGGTGTCTGCACGAGAGAGGAGTGCCAGCCGAAGTCGTCCCGCTCCAGCCGCACCAGCTCGTCGGAGTTCACCGGCACATCGATGCCCCGGATCTCGTTCTCGCCTCGCAGAAAGCGGACATTGACCTCGGTCCCCACCCGGAGTCGCCCGGGCGAGGCATGCTCCTGGAAGGCCAGGAGGATCGCCTGCTGGTCGGCAGCCGGGAGCTCGACCCGATTCATCACCCCGCCGAAGGTCTGCCCCGGGCCGATGATCTCGACCCGGGTCTGCTCCGCCGAGGCGGCGACCAATGGTTCGAGCTCCCCGGCGTCGGGGATCTCCGAAAGGCTCGGGACGAAGAGGAAGGCGGCGAGGGCAATCAGTCCCCCCACCCCGAGAAATGCACGGGAATAGCTTTCTTTCAGAAGATCCATCGCGTCGGGTCGATCCTGGTCATGTTGAGTTGCGGCTCAATCCATCTGACGACGGATGAAGGTCGGAATGTCGAGCTCTCCGATCTGGCTGCGTTCCACGACCCGCTCGGGGGGCCGATTGAAGGGGACGACGCCCCGGTCACTACGCTCGATGGGATCGGAGGATCCACCCCCCATCGCGACGCGCCGCTCGGGCATCTGGTTCTGCTGCGTCCGGATCGGACGACCCCGAGAAGCCGACGGCCGACGGAAGTCGGGACGGATCACCTGCTCCTCTTCGGTCCCGCTGGCGTCGTCGAAGCCGGTGGCGATGACGGTGACGCGGAGCTTCCCTTCGAGGCTCTCGTCGTGGACCGCACCGAAGATGATCTCGGCCTCGTCGCCGGCCTCTTCCTGGATGATGGTGGAGACCTGCGTGACCTCGTCGATGGCGAGATCCATTCCCCCGGTGATGTTGATGAGCACCCCGCGGGCACCCTTGATGGAGACATCGTCGAGGAGGGGGGAGGAGATCGCTTCCTGGGCCGCCTCGGTGGCGCGGTTCTCGCCCTCGCCGAAGCCGGAACCCATGAGCGCCGGTCCGCGGCATGCCATGACCGTGCGGACATCGGCGAAGTCCACATTCACCTCACCGGTGACCCGGATGAGATCGGAGATGCCCTGGGTGGCGTTCAGGAGGACCTCGTCGGCCTTCTTGAGGGCGTCCTTGAAGGTCGTCCCCTTCCCCACCACCGAAAGGATTCGGTCGTTGGGGACGATGATCATGGTGTCGACGGCCTTCCGGAGCTCGGCGAGCCCCTGGTCGGCCTGGCGCGCCCGCTTCTTCCCCTCGAAGGCGAAGGGGCGGGTGACGATCCCGATGGTCAGCGCGCCCAGTTCGCGGGCGATCTCACCGATGATCGGGGCGGCACCGGTTCCGGTCCCTCCGCCCATTCCGGCGGTAATGAAGACGAGATCGGCTCCTTCCAGCGCCTTGCGCACCTCGTCCTCGGATTCGGCGATGGCCTGCCGTCCGATCTCGGGGCGAGCGCCGGCACCCAGTCCGCGGGTGAGCTTCTTCCCCAACTGGAGGGTGATCTGTGCCTGCGACGACTTGAGGGCCTGCGCATCGGTGTTGGCGGAGATGAACTCCACCCCCTCCAGGTCCTCGTCGACCATCCGGTTCACGGCGTTTCCGCCTGCGCCCCCGACGCCGACCACCTTCATCCGAGCGTTCTGCACGGGTCCTTCTTCGAATTCGAAGATCATCATTGTTCCTCCCTGACAGGGCAATCTGTCGTGCTTTTCCCTCGTTGTCCAGCGAAGGAGGCGATCTCCCTCGCGATACTCATCCCTCGAAGGCCCGATCTGGCGCGCTTGGCCTTCTCTATACCTGCATCGTGCGACTCAGAAGAATTCCCGGATCCAGGCGCCGATCCGGGTGATCCATCCCGACGACAGTGTGCTCACACCCTCGCCGGTTTCGTGAAAGCGGTCGGCCCCGTACAGGCAGAGGCCGGTGACGGTGGAGAAGCGCGGACGGGCCACCGAATCGGCGAGTCCGCTGAGTCCCTCGCGGGGCACGCCGATCCGCACCGGCATCCCCATCGCCTGCTGACTCATCTCGAGGACGCCCTCCAGCGCCGCGGTCCCCCCGGTGAGGACGATCCCGGCACCCAGCTCCTCCAGGCATCCCACCGCCTCCAGTTCGCCCCGTACCATCCCGAAGATCTCGTCGAGGCGCTGTTCGACGATGTGGGCGATGAGCTCCCGGGCCACCTGGCGGGTCTGGCCGGGTCCGGGTCCGGGGAGCTCGATGGTCTCCTGGGGATCGACGAGCTGGGCCAGCGCCACCCCGTGCCGCTCCTTCGCCCGCTGGGCCTCGGCAAAGGGGATGGAGAGCCCCCGCACCAGGTCGTTGGTGAGGGTGTTCCCGCCCACGGGGAGGACGCCAATGTGGCGAATCCGACCCTGGTGGAAGGCGCAGATCTCGGTGGTGGAGGCGCCGATGCCCACCAGGGCGACCCCCACCTCCTTCTCGTCTTCGGTGAGGACCGCCCGTGCCGTCGCCAGAGGCGAGAGCACCAGCGACTGCACCCGGTATCCGGCCCGGTTCACACTCTTCCGGAGATTGGTCGCGGCCGAGGCGGCGCCGGTGACCAGGTAGACATCGGCCTCGAGTCGGATCCCGGACATCCCGAGGGGGTCCTTGATCCCGTCCTGGTCATCCACCGTGTACTCCTGGGGGATGGCGTGGAGGAACTCCCGATCGGGGGGAAGAGCCACCGCCCGGGCCACCTCGTGCACCCGGTCCAGGTCGTTTCTCGAGATCTCCTCGCCCCCCACGGCCACCACGCCCATGGAGGAGAGGGTGCGCACATGGTCGCCACTGATGGCCGCCCAGACCCGGTCAATGTTGACCCCGGCCATGAGCTCGGCCTCCTTCACCGAGTTCCGCACCGACTCGGTGGTCTCCTCGATATGGGTGACCACATCGCGGCGCACCCCCCCGGTGCGCGCCTGGCCCACCCCCAGCACCCGGAGTTCGGGGCGCCGGCGGCCTTCACCCATGACCTCGGCGATGAGGGTGCTCGTCTTGGTGGTGCCGATGTCGAGGCCGGCGATGAGATTCGAGCGCATCGTCAATTCACCGTGAGGGTCGGGGAGAGAGGCGGACGACGACCTGGTCCGCAAAGCGGAGGTCGACGACGACGGGGATCCGGTCGGGATCCCGCTCCATGGCATCGGTGAGCACGCGAATGCCCTCGCCGATGCGCACGGTGGAAAGGGGCGGGAGGTAGCGGAACTCCACTCGGGGGTTCGCCAGGTGGAGGGTCACCACCCCATGGGCATCGATGGAGGCCTCCGAGAGGGATGCGGCCATCTCGGGCTCGATCTCCCCCAGGCGGGCCACTTCGCGGGCCAGGAGCGCCCGGTCCACCTCCCGGGGTCGCACCCCCGTGTCGCCGGACTCGGTCTCCACCACGTGGGCCACCCGGACCAGGGGGAGATCCAGCCGGTGGTGCACCGGGTCGATGGGGAGCCCCCGCCCCTCGCGGTCCATGGGAATGAGGCCGGGATCGGGGTAGAGCGCCACCGGCTCCCGCTCCGTCACCACCAGGCGCAGGGTGGAGGGCATGCGGCGACGGACCTCCACCGACTCCACCAGGGGGTGGGCGGCGAGCCGGGCTGCGATGGGCTCCCGGTCGTGCCAGACCGAGAAGCCCTCGGGGAGCGCCGCCAGGGCCACCGCCTCGTCGTGCTCCAGGTAACGGGCCCCCTCCAGCTCGATGCGGTCCACCTGGAAGAAGTCCAGCTTCCCCATGGCCTCGGGGAGGAGGTGGACCCCGGCAAAGATGGCACCCAGCGCCCCGGCGATCAGGAAGAAGCGGCCGGCGCGGATCATTCCGCACCTCCTTCGAGCTCGGCGAGGATCCGGGGGCCGATGGCCTCGATGGAGCCGGCCCCGAGGGTCAGGCAGAGGTCCCCCTTCCGCAGCGTCGCCGCCACCGCGGCGGGGAGGGTCTCCAGGTCGGGGTGGAGGTGCACCTCGCTCCCTCCCGCCTCGCGGGTGGAGCGGTAGACCAGCTCGGCATCGACCCCCTCGATCGGGGCCTCCCGGGCCGGGTAGATGTCGGTGATCCACGTGACGTCGGCGGTGGCGAGGGCTTCGCCGAAGGCCTGGTGGAAGTCGCGGGTCCGGGAGTAGAGGTGGGGCTGGAAGATGGCGACGATCCGGGCGCCGGGGTCGGCGGAGCGGGCCGCGTCGAGGGCCGCCGCCACCTCGGTGGGGTGGTGCGCGTAATCGTCCACCACCCGGATCCCCTCCACCTCTCCCAGGCCCTGGAAACGACGGCGGACGCCCCCGAAGGAATCGAGTCCCGCGCGGATGGCCTCCCACTCCACCCCGAGGGTCCGGGCGGCGGCGGCCGCTCCCAGGGCGTTGCGCAGGTTGTGCAGTCCCGTCATGGGGACCCGGAGCTCGCCCCGTGTGACCCCGTCCTCCACGATCCGGACGCGCCCCCCCGTGGGGGTCATGCGGGGATCGACGCCCCGGAGCTGGGCGCCCGCCGAGAGCCCGTAGCTCCGTCCCGCCTCGCCGGCGTCGACCAGGAGCCCTGCCGCACCGGGGTCGTCGGCACAGACGAGGACCTGTCCTGCCGAACGTACGCCGGCAAGGTAGACGCGAAAGGCCTCCACCACCCCGGCCAGCGACCCATAGATGTCCAGGTGGTCCGCCTCCAGGTTGGTGACCACGGTCACGGTGGGGCGGAGCTGGTGGAAGGAACGGTCGTACTCGTCCGCTTCCACCACGAAGAGGTCGTCGGATCCAGGCCGGAGGTTGCTCCGCCAGGCGGCGACCTCTCCCCCGACGAAGCCGGTGGGGTCGAGTCCGCCCGCCGCCAGGATCGCCGTGAGCATCGCCGTCGTCGTCGTCTTCCCATGGGTGCCGGCGACGGCGGCGAGGGTTCCCTGGTTCACCCAACCCCCCAGGGCCTCGGCCCGCTTGAGCACCGGGATTCCGGCGGTGTCGGCTGCGCGGCGCTCCGGGTGGTCGGCGGGGATGGCGGCCGAGACCACCAGTGCGGCCGCGCCCTCGATATGACCGGGGTCATGTCCCTTCATGACCCGGATCCCTAGACGCTCGAGTGCACGGGCCGAGTGACCGGGGTTCAGGTCGCACCCGGTCACCCGTCCCCCGCCACGGACCACCGCCTCGGCGAGGGCACACATGCCCGCCCCTGCGATCCCCATGAAGTGGATCGGTCCCTCCTCCAGGTGATCACGGAGGGAGCGGGGCGTCGGGCGGGGAGCCGTCATCGGGACCTCCCGGCAGGTGGCGGAGGGGGAAGGAGTGCGGCGAGCTCCCCTGCCACCTCGTGGACCGCATCGGGTCGACCCCGCTCCCGGGCCGCCCGGGCCATGCGGGCCCGGAGGTCGGGATTCCCGGTGATCTCCACCAGGAGGTCCCGGAGGCGCACGCCACTCACCTCGGACTGGAGGAGGCAGCGGGCCGCCCCCCCCTCCTCCAGGGCCCGGGCATTCACCGTCTGGTGGTCGGCGGCGGCGGTGGGCAGGGGAATCAGGATGGCGGGGATCCCCCACGCCAGGAATTCCGAGGTCGCCATGGCGCCGGCCCGACTGATGGCGACTTCCGCCAGGGCCAGGGCCCGGGGCATCGCCTCGATGTAGCCGACGATACGGACCCACTCGGGAATCCCCTCCCCCTCCAGTTCGGACACCACCGTGTCGAAGTGGGTGGGTCCGGTGGCCCAGAGGATCTGGAGGGGCGGAAGGGGCTCGATGGCCTGCCTCGCGAGCCCCCGGAGGAGGTCCATCAGCGCCTCGTTCAGCGCCGTGGCCCCCTGGCTTCCACCCACCACCAGGACCACGGGGAGGTCCGGATCGAGTTCGAAGTGGGCCGCCGCGGCCGCCCGGTCGATGGCGATGGGAGGCCGGACCGGGTTTCCGGTGACGTGCGCCCGGGAGCGGGCCCGGCGGGGGAGGCGCCGGATCGCCTCGGGAAAGGCGACAGCGATCCGCTCCGCCCGACGTGCAAGGAGACGGGTGGTGAGGCCGGGTTCGGCGTTCTGTTCCTGCACCACCAGCCGGATCCCCAGGATGCCGGCGACGATGCCGGCCGGCCCCCCGGCGTACCCTCCGGTCACCACCACCAGCTCCGGACGGAGCCGCCGGAAGAGAGCGACGGTGCGAAAGAGCGCCACCAGGAGAAGGGCCACCACCCGAAGGTTCGCCAGCACCCGGTCGCGACGGAGCCCCTCCACCGGAAGGAGAAGGTGCTCCACCCCGCGCTCCGGGAGCACCCGGGCCTCGATCCCCCGGTCCGCCCCCACGAAGACCGGTCGGAGGTCGGCCCGGAGGCCCTCGAGGGCCTCGGCCAGGGCCAGCGCCGGATAGAGATGGCCTCCCGTGCCCCCTCCCGAAAAGATGACGGTGGTGCGGTGCGGATCGAAGACGAGGTCACCGGTGGAGGGGATGGAGCTATGCATGGAGCCCCCTCGCCCGGGGATCCCCCCGGGCCACCGAGAGGAGGATCCCGACGCCCACCAGGGTCACCAGGAGGAAGGAGCGACCGTACGACACCAGGGGGAGGGGAAGCCCCGTGGGAGGAATCACTCCGAGCCCCACCGCCATGTGGAGGGTGGCATGGAGGGCGA
>SLSF01000049.1 GCA_007130605.1 Gemmatimonadota bacterium
CCCGCTCCCGGGGAGCCTTTGCCGACCCATCTCGTCCACCACCGGCATCCGCCACCTTCCGCACTCGGGCGGATCTCATCGCCTCGGCCGGCGCCGGGGGAATCATCCCGGTCCGGAGAAATTCGAGGGCCGGCTCCCGCACCTGGCGCCGTACGCGGTTCACGGGCACCTCCGAGACCACCGCGGCCCCCACCTCCCCAGCCAGCCTCTGCAGGAGTACCAGGTTCGAGATGTCCGGCTCGTTGGCAAGGATCCGGGCCGTTGCCTCGATGATCCGCTTCCGATGGGCAAGGGGCTTCATGCCGGGAGCTCGATCTCGGGGTCGTCCGGATCCGGGCGGTAGAGGACCACGGTGCGGCCGATGGTCTGGACCACGGCGACGCCTTCGAGCCCGTCACGGATGGCCTCGGCGGCCTCACGGGTGTCGAGGTCGTTGGTCTCCAGCACCCGGACCTTGAGGAGCTCCCGGGTATTGAAGGCCTCGTCGAGAGACTCGAGGAAGGCCTCGCTCACCCCCTCGGCTCCCACCTGGAGGATCGGCTTGAGCGAGTGTGCGAGCGAACGCAGGTGTGCACGCTGTTTCGATGTGGGATTTGACATTCCCTGAACCTTTCGTCGGGAGAATTGCAAGACCTTTCAAACTACCGCTCTTTCTCCGAAGCGTCATGGGGGTCGCCACATTCGTGACGCGACCCCATATTGCGGAATCCTCGGGCGGCCTTCGGAGTTCACCGATACGCGCTCGCACCGAGCCCCTTTCACGACCGGAGGCACACATGCTTCAGGAGTTCAAGGAATTCGCAGTCAAGGGCAATGTCCTCGACATGGCGGTGGGGATCATCATCGGGGCGGCCTTCGGAACCGTCGTGCAGTCGCTGGTGAACGATGTCATCATGCCCCCCATCGGACTCCTCCTGGGAGGCGTCGATTTCGCAGAACTCGCATGGATCGTAGGGACGAGTCCCGAGGGCGACCCGGTGGCCGTGAGCTACGGCCTCTTCATCAATTCGGTCATCTCCTTCCTGATCGTCGCCTTCGCGGTCTTCATGATCGTCCGCTCCTTCAACCGCATGAAGCGTGAGGAAGAGGCCTCCGACGCCGCCGAGCCCGAGGCACCTCCCGAGCCGTCGGCCGAAGAGAAGCTGCTCGCCGAGATCCGCGACCTCCTGAGCGCCCAGCGCGGCTGAGGTGTCCCCCACAACGCTCCAGGCGGCCGAGCGTTCGGGGGCCCCACCCCCTCTCTCCGACCGCCAGCTCGAGATCGAAACCCCGGAACAGGTGCCGGTGGGCTACGAGCTCGCCGGCCCCGGTTCCCGTTTCGCCGCCTTCCTTCTCGATGCCGCCATCCTGGGGTTCACCCTCCTCCTCATCCTGCCCTTCGCCTTCCTCCTTGTCATGGATGCGGCCCTGGGCGGGGTCCTCCAGCTCGGCGCCGCCTGGATCCTGGCCCTCACCATCGTCGCCGTCTTCGTCATCGTCTGGGGCTACTTCATTCTCTTCGAGGGGCTTCGGGACGGTCAGACACCGGGGAAGCGGTGGATGGGGCTCCGGGTCATCCACGCCAACGGGTTTCCTCTCACCCTGGCGGGCTCGGCCATCCGGAACCTCCTCCGGATCCTGGACCTCCAGCCGCTCCCCACGGGACTCCTGGGGGGAAGCTTCATCCTCTTCCACCCCCGCGCCCAGCGTCCGGGCGACCTCGCGGCGGGGACGGTGGTCATTCGAGAACGGCCCCGCGGGCAGATCCCGGAGGAGACCGCGGCGGAGGGCCCGCCCGAGCTCTCCGACGACGAGTACGAGGTCCTCCGCGCGTGGGCGCTGAAGCACCACACCCTCGAGAAGGGGGCGCGCCGGCGCATCGGGGGCCGACTCCACCGGCAGCTCCAGAGGGCCGTTCCCGAGGGGCCCACCGAGGCGGTCCTCAGGGAGCTCTACGCCCGCGAATCGGGACGGCGGACCGCCCGGGGCACCGGGACCGGCTCGGGCTCCCCCTCCGCCGCGGCCCTCCTCCGCCGACAGCGACCCCGCTGGGAGGCGTGGCGCACCCTCCTGGAGCGCGCCCGCCGACGGGGACTTCCGGCCCTCCCTGAATCGGATGTAGCCGAGTTCGCAGCCCTCTACCGCGAGGTGACCGCAGATCTCGCCCGCGCCCGCACCTATGGCGCGTCTTCGGCCCTCCTCTCCAACCTCGAGGAGTCGGTGGGCCAGGGGCACAACCTCCTCTACTCCGCCCCACCCCGCACCTTTGCCCGGATCCGGGAATGGATCCTGGAGGGGGTGCCCCGTCTCATCCGCCTCCGGTGGCGCCCCATGGCGCTGGCCACCCTCCTCTTCTTCGGTCCGGCACTCGTCACCTTCGGGGCCATCATGGTGGAGCCGGATCGGGCCGAACGTGTCGTCCCCGCCGCCCTCCTGGCCCGGGCGGAGGCCGCCGAGGAACTTCGCGCCCAGGGGATCGGATACGGCGAGGCGGTCATCGCCGAAGAGACCATGCCCATCGCGGCGGCCAGCATCCTCACCAACAACGTGCAGGTGACCTTCTTCGCCTTCGCAGGCGGGCTCCTCCTGGGGCTCGGGACAGTGGTCATCCTCGTCCTGAACGGAGTCCTCCTGGGTGGGGTCGCCGCCGCATTCCAGCTCCAGGGCCAGAGCATGCACCTCTGGGCCTTCGTCCTTCCCCACGGCGTCATCGAACTCACCGCCATCTGCCTCGCCGGGGGTGCGGGGATGTGGATCGGCTCGGCTCTCGTCCTGCCCGGGCGACGCACCCGCGGGCAGGCCCTGGTGGAGCGGAGCCGGGACGCGGTCTCGGTGCTGGGCGGAGTCGTGGTCCTCCTGGTGATCGCCGGGGTCATCGAGGGCTTCATCTCGCCCTCACCGGCCCTCTCCGAGTGGACGAAGGTGGGCTTCGGGATCTTCACCGGGCTCGCGCTCTTCCCCTGGCTCCTCCTTTCGGGGATGGGGGAGGTGGGGGAAGGGCCGGAGCCGGGACCGTCGGCAGGCGGAGCGAAGCGGGCGGAAGGGGAGTCGTAGCGCGGGGCGAGCGGGAACCTGCGCGGGGCGGGCGGAGGCGGAATCGTGGTGCGGGGCGGGGGCATGGATCGGGGTGCGGCAGGATAGTTCCCGCCCCGGAGAGGAGTGATCCACTCGGTGAAGCGGACGATGCACAAGCAGCGTAAAATCTTGGCGAGCCTGATGTCGAAGAGTGATGCCCCGGCTTGGATGAAGCGGGAGTCGGTGGCGTGCCCCCGATGCGGTGACGAGCATGTAGTTGGGTGGGGAAGCACTCGAGGCAGTCGGCGATAGAACTGCCGGGGATGCGAGAGGACGCTCCGGGAGCTCACCAACACGCCGCGATCCGGACTGTGGTACGAGGAGATATGGCCAGAATTCCTGGAGGCGCTCAAGGATGGAGCGGTGCTCCCCCAGCCCTCGGAGCGGTGCAGGATCTCCGTTTCGACCGCCCATCGCTGGCGGACGCGCTTTCTGGAAGCTCCGGTGGAGGAACAAGAGTCGCTCGAGGAGCTCGCCGAGGCGGATGAGACCTGCGTACGGCGATCAACCCGAGGAGCGGGAGAACCTGGGTCCGCCCGCCCGAAAGCGAGGGGGTGGCGCAATCGGAGGCGTTTGGTCCGAGCATCTCCCGGTCTTCATCGCCCAGGACGGGGGTGGATCCGTCGTGGGGAGCCTGGCGGACGCTCTCTTCAACCGGGAAGCTGCGATCGCCCTGCTCTCGGTCGTTCTCGCGCTCGAGAGGGTGCCGATGGTGCGCCCGCTCCCCGCTGCGCCCTCTCCCGGTGCGAGGTTGCCGCCCCGCATGGAGAGCGCGCCGCTCACGATGGCTGCCCCGCCGGCGGCATTGAAGGCGAAGGCGCCGGCGACGATACCGGCCGTCGCGAAGGTATGGTGGGCCTCCGTCGACATCTCTGCTTCAAGAACCCCGCGCCGCCCCCCCCTTGAGGAGCCACGCGAGGCAGGCCGCCGCGAGATGGCCCCCCTGGTCCACGAGGAGGCGTTGAAGGGGGCCGGAGTTGAGCCACGCGCCATGGACCTTTACCAGATCGACCAGGCCATATGTGACGGCAAGGCCCAGGGTGATCCATGCGATCGACCACGACAGGGGCGTGCGAGAAGAACCAGGTGGCCAATGGCAACGAGGACGACGTGCCGGAGGAGCGACCCGCCACGCCACTTATCCGCGGTCATCCGTTCCCACTGGAGGGCGAGCCGCCTGCAACGGGGTTGGGTGGGCTTCCAGCGCGTGCGGAATCCGCCCATCAGGCTGAAGAGTGCCGAGATCGCTTCGCCGACCGGTGCAGGAAACCCCTGGGTTCGGAGCCGTTCGTCGCGGCTGCGGTGAAAACGGAGGCCATCAACCAGAGCCTCGGCGGTCGCGAGTTCGGTGGAGACGGGTCCTGCACCCAGTCCCCAGGCGACCAAACTCAGATGCAGGGCATCGGCGATGCGGGCGACGATATCGACGGCCGATTCGGGGTCGACGAGAAGGGTCTGGATTTCGTCGCCTGCGGTGAGCCTGATGGGCGCTCCATGCGGAAGTGCTCCGTGTTGATGGCGTCGACCACCCGTTCGAGTTCCCGCTGGACTTCGGCCCCGTCTGGCAGACCCCGCGATCCGACGACGTTGCCGATCAACGCGTAGTAGAGGACGTTCTCGGGTGGGGCTTCCACGGTGGGCCCCCGAGGCTGGGTCGCTCGATTCGGGTCTACAAAGCCAAGGAGCGGCTACTTGCCGTAGCAGGACCAAGGGGGGCAGGCAGGTGGATTCGAGTGGATGATTCCAGCCCTCGTGGATGATTCCAGTCCTTGTAGCGGAAATCCCTCTCCCGGTAGCGCAAAGCGCCCGAAGAAATTATATACAATCTACAATGCGACGCCGGGGAGTGCCTTTCCCGGGGCCGGTACGAGCGGGTTTCACCCCTGCCGTGCGCGGCAGTCCGCCACCTCAATTGCGCGGCCCACGTCCCGACTCGCGCGGCCATCCGACAGGAAGCCGGCCGCTCTTCCTCTCATACGCGCAACACCGAGACCCTCTGACGATGAGCAACTCCACCCGTACTGACACCGCGACTGCAGACGCCACCGCTCCCATCCGAAATTTCATCGATGGCGAATGGACTCCCGCGACTTCCGCCGATGCACTCGACATCATGGACCCCGGCACCGGAGCGGTGCTGGGCCAAGTGCCCCTCTCGAGCGCGAGCGATGTGGGCGACGCAGTGGCCGCGGCAAAGGCGGCCTTCCCGGGGTGGCGATCGACCCCGCCGGTCGAGCGAGCGCGGGTCCTATTCCGGCTGCAGGGGTTGCTCAAGGAGCACCAGGATGAGCTGGCGCGCACGCTAAGCCGGGAGCATGGGAAAAACTTCGCAGAGTGCTACGGCGAGGTCCAGCGTGGTATCGAGAATGTGGAGCACGCCTGCGGGATTCCTACCCTCATGATGGGGGACACCCTCGAGGATGTGGCACGGGGCATCGACTGCGAGACGATCCGGCAACCCATCGGGGTCTTTGCCGGGATCACGCCGTACAACTTCCCCGTCATGATTCCGCTCTGGTTTTGGCCGTATGCCGTGGCGACGGGCAACACCTTCGTCCTGAAGCCCAGCGAGCAGGACCCGCTGACCCACCAGAGAGTGGTGGAGCTCGCGCGAGAGGCCGGCCTTCCGGACGGCGTCCTCAATGTGGTGCACGGCGACAAGGCTGTATCGCAGGCGCTCATGGAGCACCCCGACGTGGTGGGTGTTTCCTTCGTGGGATCCAGCGAGATCGCGCGCATTATCTACCAGACGGCGTCGGCCCAGGGGAAGCGAGTCCAGGCGCTGGGCGGGGCGAAGAACCACATGATCGTTCTTCCCGACGCCGACATGGATCTGACCACCGACGCCATCGTCAGCTCGGTCTATGGTTCGGCCGGGCAGCGCTGCCTCGCCGGCAGCCAGATCGTGGGAGTGGGAGGCGCCTACGAGCTCATCCGTGACCGGATCGTGGAGGGTGCCGGCTCGGTGAAGGTGGGGTACGGGCTCGATCCGGACACCTTCATGGGTCCGGTCATCTCCGGTGCGCACCGGGCGCGCGTCGAGGGCTTCATCGAGACCGGCGAGCGGGAGGGCGCAAGTGTTCTCCTCGATGGCCGGGGGTACACGGTCGACGGGTACCCCGACGGACACTGGGTCGGACCGACAGTGCTCGAGGGGGTCGATCCGGCGCAGACCGTCGGGCGCGAGGAGATCTTCGGTCCGGTCGCGGGCCTCACCAGGGTCGACTCAGTCGAGGACGCCGTCGAACTGATGCACCGGGTGGAGTACGGCAACGCCACCTCAATCTTCACCACGAGCGGGCGGGCGGCACGGGAGTTCCGCTACCACGCGGGAATCAGCATGATCGGGATCAACATCGGGGTGGCCGCTCCCATGGCCTTCTTCCCCTTCGGCGGTTCCCGGGCCTCCTTCTATGGCGACCTGAGGGCGCAGGGGAAGGACGCCATCGCCTTCTACACCGACCAGCGGGTGGTCATGTCGCGGTGGTAGTCCGCCGCGGCATGACCCATGTCACGTGACCTTTCCACGCAGCAAGGGAGTGATTGTGTCGTCTTCAAAGCTGTCCGAGGCACCGACCGAGCCCGGTGTCGCTGATCAGGTCCAGGCCCACCGGGACCGCCTCTTTCCCTGGGTAAAGCCATACTACGATTCGCCCCTTGTGCTGACCGAGGGCGAGGGTGTCTGGATCCGCGATGAAAATGGAGAGGCGTACCTCGACTTCTTCGCCGGTATCGTCACCACCTCCATCGGCCACTGCCACCCGGCCGTGGTGGAGCGGGTCCGGGACCAGGTGGGACGTCTGGGGCATACCTCGACGCTCTACGTGACCCGGGAACAGATTGAGGCTGCCGGGCGCCTCATGGAGATCGCGCCGGAGGGCCTGGTTCGCACCGCCTTCACCAACAGCGGGACCGAGGCCATCGAGACGGCGGTCATGGCGGCTCGCATCTTCACCGGCAGTTCCGAGATCGTGGCGCTGCGCCACGCATACTCGGGCCGGAGCACCCTCGCCACGAGCATCACCGCACATGCGCCGTGGCGCCCGGTCCCCACCACCATCGCGGGCATTACCCATGCGCGCTCGCCCTACACCTTTCGGTCTCCCCTCGGGCCCGATGCGTCGGACGAGGAGCAGACCGACTTCTTCATCCAGGACCTGGTCGAGGTCATCGAGACCACCACCAGCGGACGCCCTGCCGCACTCCTGGTGGAGCCGGTCCAGGGTGTGGGCGGCTTCATCGTCCCGCCCGCGGGCTACCTTGCGTGTGCGGCCGAGGTGATCCGGAGCTACGGGGGACTCCTCATCGTCGACGAAGTCCAGACCGGCTTCGGACGCAGCGGGACCCACTGGTTCGGGTGCCAGCATTCCGAGGTGATCCCTGACATCATGGTGATGGCCAAGGGGATCGCGAACGGTTTCCCGGTGGGCGCGACCATGGCACGTGGCGAGGTCGCCGAGGCGTGGGACTCGCTCTCGATCTCGACCTACGGGGGTAACCCGGTATCCATGGCGGCCACCTCGGCCACACTCGATGTGATGATCGAGGAGGACGTTCCGGCCCGTTCCCAGATCCGCGGCGAGCAGGTCCGCCGGGCACTCGACGCGCTGGGGCAGCGGTATGACTGGATTGGAGAGGTCCGCGGGATGGGGCTCATGCAGGCCATGGAGTTGGTGGAGCCCGGAAGCGGTCGAGAGCCTTCACCGGCACGGGCACGGGCGCTCCTCGAGGCTGCTCGGAGCGAGAAGCTCCTGGTGGGGGTCGGGGGCCTGAAGGGCCAGGTGGTCCGAATGGGCCCCTCCATGCTCATCTCCGAAGAGGAGACGGCCGATGCGCTTGCGCGCCTGGCTGCCGCGTGCGAGGTCGTGGACCGGGCCTTCTGAACCGGAAGGGGTCTGAACCAGCAGCGCCCCGGGAGACATCGGGTCTCCCGGG
>SLSF01000310.1 GCA_007130605.1 Gemmatimonadota bacterium
TCCCCCTCCCTCCAGCCGCGGGCGCGGTCGGGGAGCTCCCGGAGGGGTGCGTCGTACTCCCCGGAGTAGAGGGTGATTCCCATGTAGTGGGGGGCGTGCCCCGAGCGCAGGGGCATGAAGCGGATGGAGCCTCCGGGGAGCGCGAACCATTGCCCGAGGGTTCCGGGGTCGCCCACCCCCGCCCCCACATCCACCAGCCGTGCCGGCTCCAGCTCCGGATCGCCCATGAGGGTGTGCACCATGGTGCGGCTCCCGTAGATCTGCGCCTGGGGGGCCCGACGCCGGGCGATCCAGGGGACATCGAGGAGGTGGTCGTAGTGGGCGTGACCCACCAGGATCGCCCCCACATCGTCCACCGGTGGAAGGAAGCGGTCGATGAGGGTGGTGTCGCTCTCGATGGCGCCCAGTGCCACCGAGAGGAGGCCGGGGTTGGAGAAGAGGGGCGCGGTGAGGAGTGCGGATTCGCCATGGCGGAGGAGCCATCCCCCCACCCCCAGGTACTCCAGGGTGAAGGTCGGGGCCTCCACCGCCGGATCGCCCAGCGAGACCGGGCCGGGACTCGCCAGCACTTCTGCCGGCGGGGTCCGGCATCCCGCCACCAGTCCCACCAGGAGGAGGGCCGGGAACCACCGCCCCAGGCGCTCCCGGAAGGGCGGGGTTCTCATGGCGCCCGGGGAGCCGCGGTCAGTTCGCGTCGCGCTGCTCGAGGCGGTCGAACTCCTCGAGGAGCTCGGCTTCCTGGATCTCGTCGTCGTCCGCCGACTTCGGCACCGCGTTCATCTCCTCGGAGGTCGTCTCCTCTTCGCCCTCCTCGCCGGGCTGGAGCTGCGGGCGAGCCTTCTCCTCGCCGGGGGCCAGGAGTCCCATCTCCTGCTTCAGGGCCAGGAGACGGCTGTCCATGTTGTCGCCGGTCTCGAGACGGCTGAACTCGTCTTCCAGGGTGTCGCCGGTGAGGGCTTCGGAGACCTCCGCCGACGCCAGGCTCCGGCGCTCGGACTCCTCGATCTTCTCGGCCATCCGGTTGAAGGCATCGAAGGCCGAAGTGTCGGAGAGGCCCGACATGGTCTCGTGGATCCGCTTCTGCGCCTGGGCCCGCTTCTGCTTCGCAATGAGGAGGTTCCGCTTCCGCTTCGCCTCTTCGATCTTGTCGTTGAGCTGCTTCAGCGAACCCTTGAGCTTCTCGGTCTCCTCGGCCTGGCCCTGCCAGGTCTGCTCCAGGGCGTGGGCCCGGTCGCCATGCTCCTGGTGGCGGAGGAGGGCCTGCTTCGCCAGGTCATCACGCCCCTCGCGCACGGCGAGCATGGCCCGCTTCTCCCAGTCGCGCGCCTGCTTCATCTCGTCTTCGAGCTGGGAACGGAGCTTCCGCTCGTCGGCGATGGCGGCGGCCACCTCGCGCTTCGCCTTGGCGAGCTGGTCCCGCATGTCGAGGATGATCTGGTTCAACATCTTTTCCGGGTTTTCCGCCCGGGCGATCAGGTCATTGATGTTGGACCGGAAGAGGGTCGAAATCTTCGAGAAAATGCTCATCGTTACTGCTCCACGGGTGCGGAGGCGAGGGACTTGATCTTCTCCATGTGGCTCGAGGCCGCCATCTGGAGACTTTCCAGCGCCGCCTGGAGGTCCGAGAAGTCGAGGGACTCGAGTTGGAAGGTGTGGCTCAGGATGAGTTCGCCCTCCTCGATCCCGTAGGCGCCATGCACCACGTCGGCGGCATTCAGCTCCAGGAGGGTCCGGTACAGATCCTCGCGGGACGATCCATCGACCGGCAGATCCATTACCTTCATCCTCAGGATGAGAAGTGGGGGCGAATGATTGACGACAATGGGAAGGTCGTCGGTGCGGCTCCGCACCAGATACATTCCCTCCGCCACCTCGTCGTGTTCCACATCCATCCGGATGAGGAAGCTCTCCAGGTCGTCACGCGTCACCATAAACCCCTCCATGATCGGGTCGACACCGTGGGGAGGGTGCCAACTCATTTCGTGGTCCACCTCCGCCATGCGGGGTGGGCTCGTGGTCCCCGGACCCGGGGTCGCCTCCGGAATCCCGTGGCACTGCACTACCCTACGTACGAGGGGAGTGGGATGATTCATCGGGCAGTGTAATACATCGGCGCCCATTGCACACGTCAATCCGCCAGAAGCGCCTTGAGGTACTGTCCGGTCAGGGAGGCCTCCACGCCGGCGACGACCTCCGGCGGGCCCTCCGCCACCACCTCTCCCCCTCCCTCTCCTCCCTCGGGCCCCAGGTCGAGGACCCAGTCCGCGGTCTTGATCACCTCGAGGTTGTGCTCGATGACCACCACGGTGTTCCCCCGCTCCACCAGGGCATGGAGGACCTCCAGGAGGACCCGGATGTCTTCGAAGTGGAGGCCGGTGGTGGGCTCGTCGAGAATGTAGAGGGTGTTCCCCGTCGCCCGCTTGGAGAGCTCGGTGGCAAGCTTCACCCGCTGGGCCTCGCCGCCGGAGAGGGTGGTGGCCGACTGGCCCAGGGTCAGGTAGCCGAGCCCCACGTCGTGGAGGGTCTGGAGCTTCTCGCGGATCTTCGGCACCGGCTCGAAGAAGTCGAGGGCGTCGGCCACCGTCATCTCCAGCACGTCGGCGATGCTCACCCCCCGGTAGAGGACGTCGAGGGTCTCCCGGTTGTAGCGCCGGCCCCGGCACTGGTCGCACGGGACGTAGACATCGGGCAGGAAGTGCATCTCGATCTTCACCAGTCCATCGCCGGAGCACGCCTCGCACCGCCCTCCCTTCACATTGAAGGAGAAACGTCCGGGCGCGTATCCCCGCATCTGAGACTCGGGAAGTTCGGCGAAGAGCTTCCGGATGGGGGTGAAGACCCCGGAGTAGGTGGCCGGATTGGAGCGGGGGGTGCGGCCGATGGGCGACTGGTCCACCTCGATGACCTTGTCGATGCCGTCGAGCCCCTCGATCCGGTCGTGGGGGAGAGGCAGGGTGCGGGAGCGGTAGAGCCCCCGGGCGAGGGCCCGGTAGAGGGTCTCATTGATCAGGGAGGACTTACCGGAGCCCGACACCCCGGTGACGGCGACGAAGCATCCCAGGGGAATCGAGGCGTCGATCGCCGCCAGGTTGTGCCCCCGGGCGCCCCGCACCACCAGACTTCGGTCGGGGTCGGGGACCCGGCGCGCCTCCGGCACCGGGATCGCCCGGTCTCCCCGAAGGTACGCCCCGGTGAGGGAGCGCTCCGAGGCCAGGATGTCGTCGATCCCCCCCATGGCCACCACCTCGCCGCCATGGCGCCCGGCGCCGGGGCCCAGGTCCACCACATGGTCGGCCGCCCGGATGGTGTCCTCGTCGTGCTCCACCACCACCACGGTGTTGCCCAGGTCCCGGAGTGCCCGGAGGGTCTCGAGGAGCCGTTCGTTGTCCCGCTGGTGGAGGCCGATGGAGGGCTCGTCCAGCACGTAGAGGACTCCCACGAGCCGGCTCCCGATCTGGGTGGCGAGGCGGATCCGCTGCCCTTCCCCACCGGAGAGGGTCTGGGCCGAACGCCCCAGGGTCAGGTAGCCGAGCCCCACGTCGTCGAGGAAGCGGAGCCGCTCCCGGACCTCCTTCAGGATGGGGCCGGCGATGGCACCGGGGAGCGGGGGACCCTCGAGGGGCTCTCCCCGGGCGGAGGCCTCCATCCCCTCCACCGGAAGGCGACCGAAGAAGTCGGCGGCCCGATTGATGGAGAAGGCCCCCACCTGGCCGATGGAGTGGCCCCCGATGGTGACCGCCAGCGACTCGGGCCGAAGGCGGGTCCCCTCGCAGTGGGTGCAGGGGAGCGCCGTCATGTAGCTGGTGAGCTGTTCCCGCACCGAGTCCGAGGAGGTCTCCTCGTAGCGCCGGGTCACATTCTGGAGGACACCCTCCCACGGCTCGGTGTAGGCCCGCTTCTTCCCTCCCCGCCGGTAGGGGAAGCGGATTTTCATCTTTCCCGAACCATGGAGGATCGCCGTTCGGGTCTCGTCGGGAAGCGACCCCCACGGGGTCCCGGGGTCGAATTCGTACGCCTCGGCCAGGGCCGGGATCACCGAACGCTTGATGTGCCCGGTGGGCTCCCCCCAGGGGAGGATCACCCCTTCGGGGATGGTGATGGAGGGGTCTCCCAGGACCAGCGCCTCGCTCACCTCGTGTCGGGTCCCCAGGCCATCGCACTGGGGACACGCGCCGTAGGGGGAGTTGAAGGAGAACTGCCGGGGTTCGAGTTCGGGGAGCGAGGTGCCGCAGTGGGCACAGGCGTAGTGCTCCGAGAAGAGGTGGACCTCGGGGTCGCTCCCCTTCCGGTGCTCCAGGATCTCGAGGACCCCCTCGGCGGCGCGCAGCGCGGTCTCCACCGAGTCGGCCAGCCGGGCCCGGTCCGAGCCCCGGACCACCAGGCGGTCCACCACGATGGAGACGTCGTGGTTCTCGTACCGGTTCAGGGTGGGCGGGTCCACCAGGTCCCAGCTCTCGCCATCGACCCGGACCCGCACGAAGCCCTCCTTGCGGGCCTTCTCGAAGAGTTCGCGGAACTCCCCCTTCCGGCCCCGCACCAGGGGCGCCAGGACCTCGATCCGGGTCCCCTCGTCGAAGGCCAGGAGCTGGTCGACGATCTGCGACGCCGACTGCCGGAGCACCGGACGCTCGCACTCGGGACAGTGGGGGGTGCCCGCCCGTGCCCAGAGGAGCCTGAGGTAGTCGTGGATCTCGGTGACGGTGCCCACCGTTGAACGGGGGTTCCGGGAGATGGACTTCTGCTCGATGGAGATCGAGGGGGAAAGCCCCTCGATGGAGTCGACGTCGGGCTTCTCCATCAGCCCCAGGAACTGCCTGGCGTAGGCGGAGAGGGACTCCACGTAGCGGCGCTGACCCTCGGCATAGATGGTGTCGAAGGCCAGCGACGACTTGCCCGAGCCCGAAATCCCCGTGACGACGGAGAGTGACTCCCTCGGGATCTCGAGGGAGATGTTCTTCAGATTGTGTTCGCGGGCGCCCCGAACGACGAGGGAGTCACGCGCCATCTCAGAAGGTCCCCCGGAGCTCCCGCAGGGCCCGGATCCGGTCCTCGGTGGGCGGGTGCGTCCGGAAGAACTTCGTGATCCCGCTCATGGCGCCGCCACGGAGCGGGTTGACGATGGCGAGCTGGGCTCCCGCCGGATTCACATCCATGGGGATCCGCTGCGCTCCGGCCTCCAGCCGGGCGAGGGCCTCGGAGAGACCGTCGGGGCTCCCTGCGATCCGGGCGCCGGTGGCGTCGGCCTGGAACTCGTTGGTGCGCGAGATCGCCATCTGGATGATGAGTGCCGCCATGGGGGCCAGGATCATGATGAGGATGGCGACGACGGGGTTCCGGTTGTCGCGCCCCCCGAAGAAGATCCCCCACCGGGCCACCAGGGCGATGGCTCCCGCCATGGTCGCGGCGATGGTGGAGACCAGCATGTGGCGGTGCTTGATGTGGGCGAGCTCGTGGGCGATGACCCCCTCCAGCTCCCGCCGGTTCATGAGCTGCATGAGCCCGGTGGTGACACAGACGACGGCGTGCTTGTGGCTCCGTCCGGTGGCGAAGGCGTTGGGCTGCTGCTGAGGTGCGATGGCGACGATGGGCATGGGAAGCTCGGCACGGCGACGGAGTTCGTCCACCATGTCGAAGAGTTCCGGGGCGTCCTCCCGCTCCACCACCTTCGCCTTGTACATCCGGAGCACGAGGCGGTCACTGAACCAGTACATCCCGAAATTCATGACGACGGCACCGGCGAAGAAGAGGATCGCCAGGTCGGGACCGCCCAGGTGTCCTCCGAGGAGGACGAGGAAGATCGTCAGCCCCGCCATGAGGCCGAAGACTTTCAACTGATTCATTTCGCTTTCACCTGCTATGGTTGACCCGGTCTTCACACCGGGATGTGCATCGTTTTCGGTTCCTTTCATGAACCCGAGTGGGCCATCCGATGACTACCCCCACCGGGAGCTTCGGTGCCCCTCCGGCCCCATGCGCCTCAATACCCCCACTCACGGTAGATCTCGAGCCCCAGGATCCGGTTCAGCCGGAGGCCGGCATCGCCGAAGGTGTACACACCCTCCCGCCCGAATCGGTCCTCCACGAAGGCCTCGAGGGTCCAGGTGTCGGTGAAGCGCCACTCCAGCCTGGCACCGGGAATCTGCGCGCCTCCACCCATCCCGCTGATGGGTCGGAGGACCATGGCGATGAAGAGGTCCTGGGCCAGGTACTGGCCGAACTCGATCTGGGTGTCGGCGAAGGCGCCTCCCAGGCCGCTCATGGGACCCCGTCCCCCGTCCTGGGCCTGGGTGATGGCGAAGTAGTCCAGTCCGATCTGCTGGGCCACCACCGCCGAGAGCTGACCCGCCAGGGTGCCGATCCCCACACTCACTCCCGCACCGGCCGCCCCCTGGAGGATCGACGCCTCCCCCGACGCGAGGGCGAAGGAGGGCCGCCCGAAGAGGAGGTAGCTGATGAGGTCCGATTCGGCGATGGGGGGCTGGGCCTCCGACTCGAGGGAGATCCGCATGGCCAGGAGGGGGCCCTCCACCACCGCGATGATGTTCAGGGGCTCCTGTCCCTCGCGCCTCAGCCGGTGGACCGCCCGGATGTCGAGGGTGGGGTTGATCCCGGGGGTGCCCACGAACTCCACGACCCCCTCCTGCACCTGGAACTGGCGGCCGAAGGCATTGTAGTTGCCCCGGAGCGCCTCCAGGTTGCCCACCAGGAGGATCTCGCGAGCCGGCCGGTCGAAGGTCACGATGAGGTCCCCGGCGATCTCCACATTCATCTCGCGGCTCCGGAGCCAGAAGTCGCGCTGGATCGACAGGTCCACATCGACCCGGAGGTTGTTCAGGAAGGGATTCTCGGCCGCCTCGGTCACCGGTCGGTCCGCCACCAGGGTGGTGTCGACCACCTCGCGGAAGGCCGGGTCGGTCAGGTCGACCACCTCGGCCGTGCGGGCGAACTCCTCCAGGAACATGTTCCCCTGCTCCACCCGGACGGTCCCCCCCACCCGAGGTGCCTGGAAGGCCCCGGTGAGGGTGATCTCGCCCCCCACCCGCGCATCCAGGTCCCGCCGTTCCGTCGCCTGGAATCCATTGGCATTGATCCGGAGGTCGAAGCGGGGATTCGCCAGCTCGTTCAGATCGATGGTGCCACTCACCCGGGCGAGGCCCCGGGAGCGGGCCTGCCCATCCACCGTCACCACCCCGTCGGTGGCCAGGACGAATTCCGCCTCGATTTCGCCGGGGTTGAGCCCGATCTCGGGAATGGAGAGGGCGCCCCCCGACAGCACCACCGAGCCCGAGGGATTCAAGTCCCCGGGGCGCCCCCGGAGGAGCACCTCGCCATTGAGGCTTCCCTGCACATTCTCGATCCCTTCGAGGAAGCCCAGGATGGTGGCGGCGGGAAGGTCGTCGATCTCCAGGACCACATCCACATCTTCGTCGGGGAAACGATCCTCCACCTCGGTGAGGGCCAGATTCACCGGATAGCGACCGTCGGCCACCAGGAGCCGCTGGCCCTCGTGGTCCACATTGAGTCGGGCCTGGGCACTCCGGTCCCGGTACCGCAGCGTCCCCTCCACCTGGTCCACCGCGGTCCCTCCCACATTCAGGTCACGCAGGAGGAGCTCACCGTCGATCTCGGGGAAGTCGGCGGGCCCCCTCAGCACGAGATTCAGGTCGAGGAGGCCGGCGGGGGGATCCTCCATCCGGATGAGCCGTCCCAGCCGTTCGAGACTCAGCCGTTCGGTGTCGACGGTGAGGTCCGAGTCGCCCTCCAGGTCCACGACCCCATTCACCAGGATCCGGACCCGCTCCTCCTCGTCGACGGCATCGGCGTCGGGTCGACGGATCTCGAAGTCATACACCTCGGCGCGACGATCCCCCACGAAGATCCGGGAGGGTCGCTCCAGGCTCCACTCCACATCGTCCATCTCGAGGACCAGGGTCCGCAGGTCCACCTCGACGCCCAGGGA
>SLSF01000048.1 GCA_007130605.1 Gemmatimonadota bacterium
GCGGCGCGCCCTCTACCAGCTCTATCCCCTCCTGGTCCATGTGGAGCTCTTCGGAGAGGGGTACGCCACCCGCACCGAGGCCGCGGCGCGCTCCGTGGCGTGATCAGCCCGGCCGGCGCCGGGCCAGTGCGAGGCCGTCGCCGATGGGGAGGACCAGGGGATCCCACCGACGGTCCTCCACCAGGGTCCGGTGGACCCGGAGGATGGCCGCGGTGGCCTCGTCCACCTCGTCCCCCTCGGCCACCGGCGGCTCTGAGGGCATCGCGTCGGAGCCCTTAGCCCAGAAGTCGACGATCTGCCCCTTCCAGAGGACATTGTCGATGAGGAGGAGGCCGTCGGGTCGGAGGAGCCGGTGGGCCTCGTCGATGTAGTGAGGGAGGCTCTCCTTGTCGGCGTCCAGGTGCATGGCATCCCACCCGCCCGGATCCTCCATGGCCTCGAGGAGGAGACGGGCGTCCCCCTCGCGGACCTCGACCCGGTCCCCGAGCCCGGCACGGGCCAGGTGTCCGCGGGCCGCCTCCGCCCGTTCGCCATCGATCTCGAGGGTCACCAGGAGACCCCCCGGGGGAAGGGCCCGGCCGATCCAGTGGGCCGAGTAGCCTGCGAGGGTGCCCACCTCGATGACCCTCCGGGCCCCGATCAGCGGCAGGAGGAGCTGGATCGTCCGGGCGGTGAGACGGGGGAGGTGGATCTCGGGAAAGCCCCGTCGTTCGGCATCGTTTCGGACCCCCCGGAGCTCCGGGTCCTCGGGGGCGTAGAAGGCTTCGAGCCACGCCTCCACCGACGCCATCAGCCCCCTCCTGCCCGGCTCCGGGCGAGCCTCCGGACGGCCTCTTCGAGAAGGGCATCCGAGGTCGCGTAGCTGAGCCGCACGAAGCGGTCATCGCCGAAGGCGACGCCGGGGACCATGGCCACCCCGACCTCCTCCAGGAGATCCGAGCACCACGCCTCGGAACCGTCGATCCCGTCCCCATAGCGGCTGTCGGTCCGGATGAAGAGGTAGAAGGCGCCGCCGGGCTCCAGGATCTCCAGCCCGGGAAGGGCCTCCCTGATCCCCGCCATGACCTGGTCCCTCCGGCGACGAAAGGCCTGGACCATGGCGGCGATCTCGCGGTCGGCATCGTCGGGCCTGGAGAGGGCCTCGAGGGCGGCCATCTGCGAGGGGGTGGCGGCGTTGGAGGTGGAGTGGCTCTGGAGTGCGCCGAGCTTCTTCGCGATCTCGGGAGAGGTCACCGCGTACCCGATCCGCCACCCGGTCATGGCGTACGCCTTGGAGACGCCATCGATGATGACGGCCGACCCCACGTCCTCCGCATCCAGGTCCATGAGACCCGGTGCCGGCGCCCCCGCCTCGTCGAAGTGGATGCGTCGGTAGATCTCGTCGCTCAGAAGGTGGATGCCCCGGTCCCGGCACCAGCGGGCCACCGCCTGGAGTTCTTCTGCGGAGTAGACGGCGCCGGTGGGATTGGAGGGCGAACAGAGGATGAGTCCCCGGGTCGCCGGCGTGCGATGGGCCTCGAGGATCTCGGGGTCCAGCCGGAATCCGCCCTCCTCGGGCCCTGCCACGAAGACCGGCTCGGCCCGGGCGAGGGAGACGATCTGGGGATAGCTTGTCCAGTAGGGCGTGGCGATCATCACCTCGTCGCCCGGCCCGAAGAGCGCCATGCACGCATTGTAGAGGGCCTGCTTCGCGCCGCATGTGACCACGACGCCGTCGGAGGTCACGGACCAGCCCTTCCCCCCCCCGCTTCGCATCATCGACGCCGCCACCGCCGAGCGGAGTTCGGGAAGGCCGGGGGCGGGGGTATAGCGGGTGTGCCCCTCGCGGATGGCCCGGATCCCTGCCTGGGCGATCCAGTCGGGGGTGGGAAAGTCGGGCTCCCCCGCGCTCAGATCGATGATGTCGCGCCCTTCGGTCTTGAGCTTCTTGGCAAGGGTGCTCACCGCGATGGTGGCGGAAGGGCGGAGGCGAGCGATGTTGGAACTGAAGTCCATGAGAGGTCGGGGACACGGGGAACGGATCAACTCCCGGGAATCCGGGGTCCCCAATATGCCCCGGTCCATCACCGGACAGCAAGAAGCCTCCCGACAAGGATCCTCCCCTGCTCATCGCATACGACTACGTGGACCCGGGCTCCTACCTGGTCCACACACTGGTTGACGACGCCGAGTGGCTCCCCCTGGAGCTCGCACCTCCGTCGGGTCCCCGCGTCGATCCGCACGATCCCCACTGGATCGCCATGCACGAGGCGCTGGCCGACGAGGCGGCCCGGATGGAAGTCCCCTTCCGGATTCCGAACCATGTCCCCCACTCCCGAAAGGCAATGGAGCTGGCACTCCACGCGGCGGAGAAGGGCCGCTTTCCCCAGGTCCACGCCGCCCTCTTCCGGGCTCACTTCGTCGATGGGCTCGACCTGGAGCGGATCGACCACCTGGTCCGCATCGCGGCCGCCGCCGAACTCGAAGAGGCGGAGGTCCGCACCATCCTGGGCGTCGACCGCTTCCGACCCGAGATCGAGGCCATCCGGGAGCGGCTTCGAGGGGAGGGAATCCGGGGCGTTCCCACGATCCGGCGCGACGGATCCACCCTCGAGGGGTTCCGTAGTGCGGACGACCTCAAGATATTTCTGGAGGATGGCTGACGAACATCAGACAGGGACGAGCAGATGGCCGGGTACGTACGCAAGACTGCCCTTTCGCCCGCCGAGGCGCTGGAGCGGGCCGAGAAGATCCTCCCCGAACGGATCGGACTCACCCGGAGCAAGGGCTCCGGGCACTCCGCCACCTACACGGGGGAGGAGGGGACGGTGACGCTCAAGGCGCATCCCCACTACTATTACACCGAGGTGGTGGCCCAGACCGATGGCCTCCGGACCTCGCGGATCGACTACGAGATACAGAACTTTCTGAACCGGCTCCCCTACGAGCCGGAAGATACCGGTGGGCCGGGGTCGGGCGACCCCTCCTGAACCGGAAAGACATTCATGGGTTTGCGCCGCCGGAATCCGGCGATGGGAGTGGTATGGACACCTTTGAGGAAGTGGGGCTTGCCCCCGAACTGGTCGAGTCCCTGATCGCCGAGGGGATCGAGCGTCCCACCACCCTGCAGGCCGAGGCGATGCCGGTCCTGATGAAGGGGAATTCGGCGCTGGTCCGAGGGGGCTCGGGCGCCGGAGTCCTGGTGACCTACGGGGCGCCCCTCCTGGACCGGATCGAGCCCGGTGGAAGCTCCCCTCGCGGACTCGTGATGGTCGCCGACCGGAGCCACGCCGTCCGCCTGGCCCGCGCCCTCGCCCGCCTGGGCACCTCGCTGGGACACCGGGTCGCCGCCATCGGTGGTCCCTTCGCCCTCCCCGAACATGCCGACATCCTCTTCGCCACACCCGAGGACCTGGTCTCACCCGCCAGCGCCGACCGCGTGGTGCTGGATGGGATCGAGGTCTGGGTCATCGATGGCGCCACCGCCCTCATGGGCGATGAGAGCGCACGGAAGGCGGTGGAGATGGTCCTGGAGCGACTCCCTGCCGGTCAGGGCGTGGTTCTCGCCGACCCGGTCACCGAGAAGGTGAGCGATCTGGTGGAGCGCCGGCTCCCCCGGGCGGTCCACATCCCCTCGGACGCCGCGCGACCCGACACCGAGGGTGCCCCGGTGGAACGGGGACGCCTCCGGGTCCATGCCGCCGAGGACACTCCCGGAGATGTCCTCCCCTCGCTGGTGGACACCCTCCTGCAGGAGGATGGCGTCCGGCACCTCCTCCTCTTCTTCCGGGGCGAGGACCAGGCCGCCGACGGGGGGGATCTCCTGACCCTCCACGGATTCCACGCCGGCGCCCCGGGGGATCCGGATGTGCCGGTCTGGCTCGCGGTCGACGCCATGGAGGCCCGCCAGGCCATTCGCGAAGCCGGAGTGGGCGAATCGGTGCTGGCACTCTCGGTGGGCGCCCCCGCCGATGTGGACGAGCTCGACCGGAGGCACGGGGGGTCACGGGATGGCGGGGTGATCCTGGCGCCAACCCGGCAGCAGCCACACCTCCGCCGGCTCGCCGGCGAAGCCGGGTACCGGGTGGAGTGGATCTCCGAGGAGTTCTCGGTGGCGGAGGCCGCCGTCCGGCAGCTTGAAGCGGAGATCGCCGACGCCATCGCCAACGCCGACCTCGCTCCCTCGCACATGATGCTGGAGCGGGTGGTGCGAGAGCATGGCGCCGCCCAGGTGGCGGCGGCGCTGACCTGGCTCCTTCGGTCGGGGCGGGTGGCGCCCGATGCCAGTGCGCCCACGGCATTCGTCCGCCTCTTCCTCTCCATCGGGAGCCGCGACGGCGTGAGCCCGGGAGACCTCCTGGGGGCCATCACCGGCGAAGCCGAGATCGATGGCGAGCGGGTGGGCCGAATCGATATCCGCGACACCTTCTCGAAGGTGGATGTGGACGAGAAGGTGGCCGGTCGGGTCATCGAGGCCCTGAACGGGATCTCGGTGCGCGGTCGGAGTGTTCGCGCCGACTACGATCGGGGAGGCCCCCGGCCGCAAAGCCGTCGCCCCAAGCGATGAGGCACAAAAAAAGGCCCCGTCGGATGACGGGGCCTTTTTTTGTTGTCGCGGGTCCGTGCGGGACCCGTCTGCGACGGACGACTCGCTTACTTCACGGCGTCCTTGAGTCCCTTACCGGCACGGAAGCCGGGGGTCTTCGTCGCGGGAATCTTGATCGACTCACCGGTGCGGGGGTTCCGGCCGGTCCGGGCCTTCCGCTTCTTGCTCTCGAAGGTTCCGAATCCGGTGATCTGAACGCGGTTCCCCTTCTTGAGGGCCTTCGCAATGATTCCGGAGTCGGTGGCGAAGAGGGCGTCGATGGCGCGACCGGAGTCGGCCTTCGTCATTCCCGTCTCATTCGCCAGGGCATCCACGAGTTCGGACTTGTTCATCAGGATCACTCCTCTCTGGGTGATGGTGATGGATCAGGGCAGCCCCGAACGCATTCGGGCTCGGCCGACCCGTCGGTGTGTGGGCGCCATCCGGATCTCTGTCGGACTCCGGCTGCGCCGTGGTGCTTCCGGCCACTGGACGGCTCCCACGGAGCGTGCCGAAAGTTGAAGTGGAAGGGTAAGTACCACCCCGGTGAGCGTCAAGAGAGGGGGACCCCCGGAAATCCGCTTGAATACTGGCTTCCGAGCCTATCGGAAGGGAAACGGATGGTGCGCCCGAAGCCGGACGGGGTCAGGCCGACCCCATCTCGAAAGCCGTCATTCCCTTGCGCCATATGCGGTTACAGCGCTAGTTCCATGGAAGGAGCGGGCGGCGAGCGCCCCTTCTCCATACCCTCTCCACCGAGGTCCGGTCGGGCCATTTCGTCCAATGGCGATCGGACGGTCCCTCCTGACGCTGCGGCCCAATGAGCGAATCCCGCCGACCGACGGTATATTCCCGAACCGAAGTCGCCACCATCCGGGACGAGTGGTCCGCGAAGGGAAGTGCAGCGTGTCCGGAATGCGGGACCGTCCTGGAGGAACAAGACGTTCCACCCCATGCCGGAGTCCCCTACGTCCGTCGAAGGGTCTGGCTCCTCTGTGGTCGCTGTGGCCGGAGTGCCCTCGTCGAATCTCCCCGAACCCCTCCACGCTCATGAGCGGAAGACAGGAACGGACCCTCGTGGGCTGGCGGGAGTGGGCCACCCTTCCCGACCTGGGGACTCCGCCCATGAAGGCGAAGATCGACACCGGGGCCCGGACCTCGGCCCTCCATGTCTCGGATCTCCGCGCACGGGAGGAGGGGGGACGGACGATCCTCTCCTTCGTGATCCTCCCGGTGCAGAGGAGTGACGAGGGCCCCATCCATGCCCAGGCGCCCCTCCTGGAGTACCGGGAGGTCCGCCCGTCCTCCGGACGCGCGGTGCGCCGACCAGTGATCTCCACCACCCTCGCCATGGGGGAGTGGAGGGGGACCATCGAGCTCACCCTTGCCGACCGGGACCAGATGGGATTCCGGATGCTCCTGGGCCGCACTGCCCTTCGCTCCCATTTTCTCGTGGATCCCGCCGCATCCTTCCTCACCACCCCCCGGAACCCCGCCCCATGAAGATCGGAATCCTCTCCCGAAAGGCCTCCCTCTACTCCACCAGCCGGCTCGTGGAAGCCGCCACCGAACGGGACCACGAGGTCCGCGTCATCAACTATCTCCGGGCCTACATGGAGATCAACGAGAAGCGCCCCCGGGTCCTCTACCAGGACCTGGTTTCGGACCGGAACGCGGTGGAGGAGGAGCTGGAGTTCGACGCGGTGATCCCCCGGATCGGTGCGTCGTACACCTTCTACGGGACCGCCCTGGTCCGCCAGTTCGAGATGATGGGGGTCTTCACCTCCAACGAGTCGCAGGCCATCACCCGGGCCCGCGACAAACTCCGGTCCATCCAGATCCTCTCCCGGGCCAAGGTGGGACTTCCGGTGACCACCTTCGCCCACGACGCCCGTCATGCCAAGGGCCTCATCGACCGGGTCGGCGGGGCCCCCCTCATCGTGAAGCTCCTGGAGGGGACCCAGGGGCTCGGGGTCGTCCTGGCCGAGACCCGGAAGGCCGCCGAGTCGGTCATCGGGGCCTTCCGGCAGCTGGACGCCAACATCCTGGTCCAGGAATTCATCCGCGAGGCGGGAGGGAGTGACCTGCGGGTCATTGTCATCGGGGGGAAAGTGGTGGCCGCCATGGTGCGCCACGCGGCGCCCGGCGAGTTCCGCTCGAACCTCCATCGGGGGGGCACCGCCGAGAAGGCGAAGCTCTCCGCCGCCGAGCGCCGGACGGCGGTGAAGGCGGCGAAGGCGCTGGGGCTCGATGTGGCCGGGGTCGACATGCTCCGGGCGGAGCGCGGGCCGGTGGTCATCGAGGTCAACTCCTCGCCCGGACTGGAAGGGGTCGAGGCGGCCACCGGGATCGATGTGGCCGGACGGATCATCGAATGGATCGAGGAGCAGGCCCCCCGGGGGAACCGGAAGGACCGGGTCCGCGCATGAAGGTCGAGGTCGCCGGCAACACCGTCCCCCCCGGGGAGAGCGCCCGTATCCATCTCCCGGCCGGACGACTCCCCACCGGCGCAGACGTCACCGTGCCCGTCGAAGTGATCCACGGCATCCGGCCCGGCCCCCGGCTCTGGCTCTCGGCAGCGATTCATGGAGATGAGCTCAACGGCGTCGAGATCATCCGACAGGTCCTGGCCGACACCCCGCCGAGACGCCTCTCCGGGGTCATCGTCGCCGCCCCCATCGTCAATGTCTACGGTTTCATCGCCCAGTCCCGCTACCTCCCGGACCGGCGGGACCTCAACCGCTCCTTTCCGGGGTCGGCCCGGGGATCGATGGCGTCGCGGCTCGCCCACCTCTTCATGGAGGAGGTCGTCCGGGGGTCCGATGTGGGGATCGACCTGCACACGGGCTCCGACGACCGGACGAACCTGGCGCAGGTCCGGGGAGACCTCTCCGACCCCGGAACCCGTGAGCTCGCCCTGGCTTTCGGGGCGCCCGTCTCCCTTCACGCCAACACCCGCGACGGGTCCCTCCGCGCCGCCGCCACCCGCGATGGCTCGAAGGTCCTGGTCTTCGAGGGAGGCGAGGCGCGCCGCTTCAACCGCGAGATCATCGAGATCGGGACCCGGGGCGTGCTCCGGGTCATGGAGTCACTGGGGATGCGCCGCTCGTCGCGACCCACCGAGTCGCCCACCCTCGAGGCGACGGGGAGCCGCTGGGTCCGGGCCGGCCGGAGCGGCCTCATCCGGCTCAACGTGGAGCCGGGAGACCGGGTGGAGAAGCGGGACCAGCTCGGGGTCATCAAGGATGCCTTCGGCGATCGGATCCACAGGGTCCGGGCCGGCACCTCGGGCATCGTCATCGGCCTGACCCGGCAGCCCCAGGTGAACCGGGGGGACGCCCTGGTTCACATCGCTCAGATCCAGCCCTGATGGACTGAAATGACGATGACGACCGCCAGGGTCCAGACGTAGTACGAGAAGAAGCGGAAACGGGCCCGGTAGAGGAGGTGGAGGACCACGTGGAGCGCACCGACCCCCACCACCGCCGCCACCACGAAGCCGACGACCAGCGGAAGGATCGCCACCTCCAGGTCGAGGCGGACCAGCTCCAGGAACTGGAGGAGGGTGGCCCCCAGAATGGTGGGAAAGGCGATGAAGAAGGAGAACTCCGCCGCCCACCGGCGCTTCATGCCGGTGAAGAGTCCGAAGGCGATGGTCATTCCACTCCGGCTGAGGCCGGGGAGGAGGGCCAGCCCCTGGGCGATCCCCACCACCGCGGCCTGCCAGGGGCCGATCTGCCGGAGTCCCCGGGTCCGCCGGGGGAGGATGTCGGTCCACCAGAGAAGGATCCCGGTGATGACGAGGGTGCCCGCGATCATGAGGGGCTGCGCAAAGACCTCCTCGAACAGAGCTTTGAGGGGGAAGCCCAGGAGCCCGGTCATGAAGACGGCGAAGATCCCCAGGACCGCCAGTTTGAGGGTGAGACGCTCCCGGTCCCCGCGATTTCCACCTCCCTGCCACCGGTTTCCGAGGCCGGTGAAGAGGGTGCCGAGGAAGTGGGCGAGGGGTTTGCGGAAGACGACGGCCATGGAGACGAGGGTGCCCACATGGACCACGAGGTCGAAGAAGATCATCTCCGCCGACTCGGGGGGAGGCATGGCGGATCCCCGCTCGATGAGCCAGTGCTGCACCAGGACGAGATGGCTCGTGGAGGAGACCGGGAAGAACATGAAGATGCCCTGGACGATCCCCAGCAGCACCGCCTCGAGAACGGTCATTCGGTGCGCTCCGCCACCTGCTCGGCATCGAGGCGTCCCCGCTCCAGGGCGCCGGTTCCAGAGGCCGGAGGGAGGGGCTGCTGCCGGTGATGTCCCGTGCGGGCCTGCCACGCCGCCGCCACCGAGAGGAGTCGCTCCTCGCCGAAGGGTGGGGCCCCCAGGAGGATGCCCTCGGGTCGACGACCCTCCTCACTTTCGCGAAAACCCACCGGGAAGGTGATGAGGGGAAGGCCGATCATGTCGAAGGGGACATGGCCATTCTGGACCACCACGTCGCACCCCTCGAAGATCTCCTCCAGGGTCAGCGAGAGGAGGGCGTACCGGGCCCGCTGGCCCTTCAGGAGCTCGTCTCCCGAGAGGAAGAGCCCCTGCATCCAGCTGTTGAGGGTGACGCCGAAGAGGCGGACATCGTTCCGGAGGTGCTCGAGGAAGGGCTCCGAGCGCTCCGGGAGCCGGACGGCATTGAAGAGTCCCGACGAGAGCTCCTCCCACCGCTCCGATGGGTCGATCTCCACCAGCTCGGCGCCGGCGGCCTCCATCTCCGAAAGGAAGGCCCGCCGCTGCTCTCCCCGGACGCCCTCCGCATCCGTCCACCCCGGGAGCACCCCCAGGCGGGTGGGCCAGCGAAGCGTCTCGCCGGCGCGGGCGGCGGCCAGGTAGTCGGGGACCCCCGGGAGTCCCTGGGTCCGGGGATCGGCGGCGTCGGGGCCCGCCATCGCCTGCAGGAGGATGGCGGCGTCGGCGGCGTCGCGGGCCAGGGGACCCACATGGTCCCGCGAATAGGTGAGGGGGATGACCCCTCGGAGCGAGACCCGACCCATGGTGGGCTTGAGGCCGGTGAGGCCCTGGGCCATGGCGGGCACGGTGATGGACCCCCCGGTCTGGGTCCCGATGGAGGAGAGGGCCATCCTGGCGGCGACGGCGGTGGCGGAGCCGCTGGAGGAGCCCCCGGGCGACACCGAGGGGAAATCGGGCGTCCAGGCATTCACGGTGGTGACCTGGCCGTCGGGGGTGAGGGCCCGGGTGGTGGCGAGAGGCCCCATCTGAGTCTTGCCCAGGACGACGCCCCCGGCATCCTGGAGCCGGGCCACCGCGGTGGCGTCGAAGTCGGGGACGAAGTCGCTGAAGATCCAGGAGTTGGCGGTGGTGGGCATCCCTCGGGTATAGAAGTTGTCCTTGATGGCGAGGGGGATCCCATGGAGGAGGCCCTCGGGCTCCACCCGGCCGAGCTCGGCCGCCCGCCGGCGGGCCTCGTCGGTGTTCACATGATTGAAGGCGAGGTAGCGGGCGTCCCACGCCTCGATCCGTTGGAGGCAGGCGTCGACGAGCTCCACCGGGTCGAGTTCACCGCTCCGGAGGAGGGCGCCGGCCTCGTGCACGGTGAGGTCGGCGGGGGAGACGGGGGTGCCGGTGGGCAGCCCCGTGGTCCAGAAGGCGGGATCGATGGGGCGCGGGCGGGAACGTGCAGGTGCGGCGGACGCCGGAAGGGGGACCCCGAGTGCGGCAGCGGCGCCCAGGGCCCCCATCCGGGCCAGGAAGGCGCGCCGGTCCACCCGCGTGTCCTGCGGGCCGTCAGTCGGCATCGTCGATCTCGGTCACAGGGGGGAGCGCGGACGGGTAGAGGACCGGCGGGTACGACTGCGGGTCGAGCTCGTATGCCGAGAGCCGGGGGACGGTATTCCGGAGGAAGTTCCGGAGGGACCGATGGATCCGGACCCGGTCGGCCGGCGCGTCGGGATCCTCTTCGGGTAGAACCGAGAGATCGATCCCGATGAGGGTCAGCCGGGTACGAATGTACTGGTCCAGTTCCTCGTCGGTGAGATCGTCGGGACCGCGCGGGGCGCCTTGGGGGCTCATTGGCCTTCCTGCGTTATGATGGGGTCGGGTTCGGAGGAATATCCTACCGGATGGACCCGGCTCGGGCCAGAGACGCCCGTTGAAGGGAAGCATCCCATCTTCCGTAGGGAAGGTGCGAGAAGTCACCCGAATGAGAGAGCTGATGAACCGATCCCCCTGGATCCTCTGCACCCTCCTCCTCCTGGCACCGGGCCCCGCCCTCGAGGCGCAGACCCTCACCCCCGAGCTCGCCCTGGCGACCTTCGATTCGGTCTGGTCCCGGGTCGCCACCACCCACTACGACCCCGACCTCCTGGGCGTCGACTGGGAGGCGGCCCGCGACGATCTCCGGCCCCGGGCCGAAGGCGCGGAGTCCATGGGGGCACTCCGGGGGACCCTCCGGGATCTCCTGGCGAAACTCGGGGAGTCGCACTTCGCCATCCTCGAAGGGGTGGCGGCCGACGCGCTCCCCTCCGATGCCGGGGGAGACGCCGACCCGGGACTCACCCTCCGGCTGGTGGACGAGGGCGTGGTGGTCAGTCGGGTGCGGCCGGGAAGCCCTGCCCATGATGCCGGGGTCCGGCCCGGCTGGCTCCTTCGGCAGGTGGGCGAGGTCCAGGTGGACGAGCTGCGAAGGGAGATCGCCGAGTCCCTCGAGGGCCGGGGCGAACTCCTTCCCCTCTACCTGCCCACCGCCCTCCACCTGCGACTCCGGGGGGTCGAGGGCAGTGAGGTCGAGGTGAGCTTCTCCGATGCCGAAGACGCGGCCGTCGAAGTTCAGCTCCTCCGGGCCGAGCCCGATGGGACCCGGGTCACCTTTGGAAATCTGGGGGCCGTGCGGGTGGAAGTGGCGTCGGAGGCGCTCCCCCTGGCTTCCGGGGGCACCGCAGGGGTGATCCGGATCTCCTCCTGGTTCCCGGTGATTTCGGCCGAGGTGGCCGAGGCGGTGGACACACATCGCGACACCGAGGGCCTCGTCATCGACCTCCGGGGGAATCCCGGAGGGGTCGGGGGACTCGTCATGGGCATCGCCGGGCACCTCATCGACGAGCGAGTGGACCTAGGTGAGATGCGCACCCGCGATTCGACCCTCCGTTTCGCGGTGAATCCCCAGCGGGTGGCACCCGATGGACGGAGGGTGGAGCCCTTCGACGGCCCCGTCGCGATCCTGGTGGATGGCCAGTCGGCGAGCACCTCCGAGATCTTCGCCGGGGGACTCCAGGCGCTGGGGCGCGCCCGGATCTTCGGAGAGGCGACGCCGGGCCAGGCCCTGCCGGCGCTCATCGTCCCCCTTCCCAACGGGGACCGCCTCATGCACGCCGTCGCCGACTTCACCGCGCCCGACGGGAGTCGTCTCGAGGGCCGGGGCGTCCTTCCCGACGAACCGGCCCCCCTCACCCGGGCGGCGCTTCTCGAGGGC
The DNA here is from genome assembly GCA_007130605.1 of Gemmatimonadota bacterium. Classification (GTDB taxonomy): domain Bacteria; phylum Gemmatimonadota; class Gemmatimonadetes; order Longimicrobiales; family Gaopeijiaceae; genus SLBA01. Next base: position 12,039 of record SLSF01000048.1, read on the forward strand.
CGGGACCCGGCTCTCGAAGCCGCCCTCCACTGGATCGAAGCGCATTCCCCGCGGGAATGAGCCCACTGCCGGGTCCCCGGGACCCGGACCAACCCTCACAGGAGCTCCATCATGACTCATCGATCTTCCCGGCGCCTTGCGCCTGCTTTCCTCCTCCTCGCACTCCTCCCGGTCTCGGCTCTCGCGGCCCAGGACCTCCCCGACGCCGATGCGCTCATTGCCACCTACGTGGAGCAGATCGGCGGCGAAGAGCTCTGGAATGTGGGGACCACCATGTCGGGCACCATGAGTATGCCCGCTGCCGGACTCCAGGGCACCTTCGAGCTCTTCCAGGCGCCCCCCAACCGGATGGTCATGCGGCTGAATCTCCCCGGCGTCGGAGAGATCCGGACCGGATACGACGGCCAGGTGGGGTGGTCGATGGACCCCATGTCCGGGCCCAGCCTCATGGAGGGTGCGCAGCTGGACCAGACCCGCGAGGAGGCCTCGGTGGCCGCTTCGTTCCGGGACCCCGAGCTCGTCCCCGGCCGCGAGACCCTCGAGGAAGCGGAGTTCGGCGGTGAGGCGTGCTGGCTCGTCCAGCTGACCTGGGCATCCGGGCGCGAGTCCCGCGACTGCTACTCCATGGAGACGGGACTCCTGGTGGCCTCCGAAGGGACGCAGGCATCCCCCATGGGCGAGATCCGGTCGGTGACCCGCTTCGAGGACTACCGGGAGTTCGAAGGACGCCTCCTCCCCACCCGCATGGTTCAGGAGTCGATGGGAATGGAGCAGGTGCTGGAAGTGGAGTCGGTGACCTTCGGGGCGGTGGATGACGGGGAGTTCGACCTTCCCGCCGCCATCCAGACCCTTGTGGGCGACGGGTCGTATTGACACCCTGCGGACGAAGAGGCACTCTGGTCCATTCCCGATGTCCATCGTCCGTTTCTGTCCGAGGCCCCGGCGGATCTCCCGTCGGGGTCCCGGACGGATTCCCGTCGTTCAAGGAGTGGGTACATGATCCCCCGATCCCCGCACAGCCTTCTGGCGCTGGTCCTCGCCGCTCTCCTCTGGACTGCCACCGCAGGGGTGGCGCAGCAGGCCATTGATGAGCGGTATACCGACCTGATCCACGAGTTCACCACCGAGGACTTCTTCCTCACTCCCCTGGTGGACCATCTTCCGGCGTCGGAGACCGTCCCGACCCCCCTCGACGTCCTGGGCTACATCAGCGGGACCCGCGACAGCCTCACCTATGCGGAGGACGTCCACCGCTACATGCGGGCGGTGGCCGACGCCTCGCCCCGGGTGGCGGTGGAGGTCATCGGCACCTCGGAGGAGGGTCGGGAGATCCTCCTGGTCCTCGTCTCGGATGAGGCGAATCTGGACGAGGTGGACCGGCACAAGGCGTGGATGGCACAGCTCGCCGATCCCCGGGGGATCAGCGAATCCGAGGCCGCCGAGATCATTTCGCAGGTGAAGCCCATGTACTGGGCCACCGGCGCCATCCACTCGTCGGAGACCGGCTCCCCCGAGATGCTCATGGAGCTGGTCTACCGCCTCGCGGTGGACGAGGGTGACTTCATCCGGGCCATCCGGGACGAGATGATCGTCATGATCACCCCCGTCGTCGAGCCCGACGGCCGGAACAAGGTGGTCGATGTCCACATGGCGCCGCGGCGGAATCCCGACGGGATCAACCCCACCCGCACCGTCTACTGGGGCCAGTACGTCTACCACTCCAACAACCGCGACGGGATGGGGCTCTCGCTGAACCTCTCCCGGGCCATCACCGGCACCTACCTGGAGTACCACCCCATCGTGGTGCACGACCTCCACGAGTCGGCCTCCTACCTCTACACCTCGACGGGGCGGGGACCGTACAACGCCTGGCTCGACCCCATGACCATCTCGGAGTGGAACCGGCTGGCGCACAAGGAAGTCCGCGAGATGACCGCCTTCGGGGTCCCGGGTGTCTATACCCACGACTTCTACGACGGATGGACCCCCAACTACATGTTCTGGGTGGCGCACCTCCACAACTCCATCGGGCGCTTCTACGAGACCCAGGCGGCCCGGAATGCCGCCGACTACATCCTGAGGACCAATGTGGACCGGGCGTGGCACCGGCCGAACACCCCCCTGCGGGAAGTCGTCTGGTCGATCCGGAACAACACGAACCTCATGCAGAGCGCCCTCCTTATCGCCCTGAACGAGGTGGCCAACAACCGCGAGGAATACGCCCGGAACTTCTGGACCAAGAGCGTCCGGTCGGTGGCCAAGGCCGAAATGGAAGGACCGGCCGGCTATGTCCTCCCCGGAGACGACCCCCGGGCCGGGCAGCAGGCCCGCCTCCTCCAGAACCTCCAGGGGCACGGCATCGAGGTGCACCGGGCGACCGCGGACTTCACCGCCGGCGACCGGACCTTCCCGGCCGGGAGCTACGTGGTGCGCATGGACCAGCCCTACTCACGGGGTGCCGACATGCTCCTGGACCGGCAGTACTACTCCCCCGACGACCCGGCGCCGTACGATGACGTGGGGTGGACCTACGGGCCCCTCTACAATGTGGAGACGGTGCGGGTGGACGACCTCGCGCTCCTGGACGCACCCATGGACCGGGTGGAGGGCCAGGTCATGGCGCCGGGAGGGGTCCGGGAAGGGGATGCCGGGGCCACGGCGGCGTACGTCATCCACTACAACGCCGACAACAACCTCACCGCCTTCCGCTTCGCCCACGATGACCTGACGATCCTGGCGGCCCGGGAGGGCTTCGAGGCGGGGGGAGCGTCCTTCGGAGCGGGTTCCTTCATCCTTCCTGCCGGAGACAACCCCAGTGACCTGGGTCAGCGCCTCCAGGAAGCCGGTGAGCGGTGGGGCTTCACGGCGGTGGCGGTGAGCAGTGCCCCCTCGGTCTCGACGCACCCGGTGGCGCTTCCCCGGATCGCGGTGGTCCACACCTGGCAGACCACCCAGAACGAGGGATGGCTCCGCATCGGCCTCGACGAGTACGGAGTCCCCCACGATTACGTCTCGATCCACGAAATCCGCGACACCGAGCGGCTGGGGGACCGGTGGGACATCCTCATTTTCGGGCCCTCCACCAACAACCCCCTCCAGCTCCTCCACGGGATCTCGGGGAGCGACCCCATCCCCTGGGAAGCCACCGACATCACGCCGAACATCGGGCGCCAGGCCTCCTCGCCGGACATCCGCGGGGGACTCGAACTGCGGGGCATCATGAATCTGCACCGCTTCGTCGAGGAGGGGGGGACCCTCATCACCCTCTCCAACTCGAGCCGCCTTCCCATCCACTTCGGCATGGCCGATGGCGTCGGGGAGCGGAACAGCAGCTCCCTCTGGGCTCCCGGCGGGGTCTACCGGGCCGACCGCACCGATTCCCGCTCACCCCTGGCGTGGGGGTACGGCGAGAGCCTCGGGGTCTACTTCAACCAGAACCAGAGCCCCCTTCTCACCGATGGGAGCTCGCGCCCCGGGTCGCAGGTGGCTTCGGAGCCCGACGGAAGCACCACCGAGCGCCTCTCCAGCCGGGGAGGGGTCGACGAGTCGGACGTAGTCCAAGGCCATGGCCGGGACTGGGGCCAGGCGAGCATGGAGGCCTTCCAGGCCCGGCAGGAGGATGAGGGCACCGGCGGAGGCTGGGGTGGCTTCGGCGGTGGAGGTGGGGGATCGGACGCCGTGCGCACCATCTTCCGGTACCATGACTCCCCCACCGAACTCCTCATCTCGGGAGGCCTGGTGGAGCCACGCCAGCTCGTGGGGACCCCGGCCCTCATCGATGCCCGACTGGGTGAGGGGCACATGATCCTCTTCTCCTTCAACCCCTTCTGGCGGGGGGGGACCTTGGGGTCCTACGCCCTCGTCTTCAACGCCCTCCTCCACCACGGGAACCTGGATGCGGGGGCCGCCACCACCGAGGATCGCTGACCCCATGTCCCAAGACCCCGGAGCCCCTCCGGATGATCATGAACGACCGGTCGGTCCCGACGGCAGCGTCGGTCGCTGGCACCGGAATCTCCATCGTCTCTTTCTCTTCGCCGCCCGGACCTACTACCGGGTCAGCGTGGCGGGCCATCCCGTCCCCCGGACCGGCCCGGTCCTCGTGGTGGCGAACCATCCGAACTCGCTCCTGGATGCCGCCCTCGTCTCGATGGCGGCGGATCGCCCGGTGCGCTTCCTGGCCAAGGCCCCCCTCTTCGAGAAGCGGAGCATTGCGTGGGCCGTGCGGGGATCGGGTTCCCTGCCCATCTACCGGCGAGAAGACGCGCCGGAGCTCATGGGACGGAACCGCTCCACCTTCGAAGCGGTCTGGATGGCGCTCCGAAGGGGCTCGGCGGTGGGAATCTTTCCCGAGGGCCTCTCCCATTCGGCCCCCTCCCTGGCTCCGCTGAAGACCGGGAGCGCCCGCATCGCGCTGGGCGCCATGGCCGGGATGGAATCGACCTTTCCCATCCTCCCGGTGGGGCTGACCTTCCGGGGGGGGAAGGAGCGATTCCGGTCGGAGGCGCTCCTCCTGGTGGGGAAGCCGATCCGGTGGTCGGACCTGGTGGGTCGGGGCGCCCAGGGAAGCACCGAGAGCAATGAGGCGGTCCGGGAGCTCACCTCCCGGATCCACGCCGGTCTCCGGCGGGTCACCGTCAACCTGGAGCGGTGGGAAGACCTCCCCCTGGTGGAGACCATCGAGGCCATCCACACTGCCGAATTCGGACAGGGTCGCACCCGGAATCCGGTGCGCTGGCTCGCCCGCATGCGCCGCACCGCCCAGACTCTGGAAGAGGCGCGGGTGGAGGAGCCTGACGAGGTGGAGGGACTCGCCGAGGAGCTCGAGTCCCACGCCCGGGTCCTGGCGAACCTGGCGCTGGAGCCCGAGGACCTCCACACTCGCCCCCGGGCATCGGTGGCGTGGCGCTGGACCCTTCTCCAGTTTGGCTTCTTTGGCCTCGCCATCCCCCTTGCCATCATCGGGACCCTCATCTTCATCATCCCCTGGAAGATCGTGGGGTGGGCCGAGCCCCGGTTCGAACTCCCACCGGACCGGCGCGCCACCTACATCGTCCTGGGGGGCGGGACCGCCCTCGTCATCTGGATCCTCCTGATCGCCGGCGGGACCTTCTACCTGGCCGGTTGGCGCTGGGCACTGGGCGCGCTGGTGATCCTCCCCGCCCTGGGGCTCCTCACCCTCAGGATCCGGGAACGTTGGCGCGACGCCGTGGAGGACCTCCGACGCTTCCTCCTCCTCAAGGGCCGAAGCGACGTCCGCAGCAAGCTCCTGGCCCGTCAGCGCACCCTCGCCGAGCGGATCCGGGCCCTCCAGGACCGCCTGGGATAAAAAAAATACGGACCGCACCCCCGATGGGTGCGGCCCGCATTTTCGGATCCCGGACCGATCAGTACCGATTCGACTCCGAATCGGAGTCGTCCACCACACTGGTGATGGGCGCCACCGGCTCATTCACATCGGCGTCCTTCACATAGTGATCGAGCCACGCGATCCACCGCGCCCACATGTCCAGGAGGGTTTCCTGGGCCGCCTGGCCATGCCCCTCGTACGGATACATGTAGAGGGCCGCGGTCTTCCCCAGCCCGTTCAGGGCATGGATCAGTCGCCACGAGTTGTCTGGGAAGGTCCCGGTGTTCTGGTCGTCGTCCCCATGGTAGATGAGGAGGGCGCCACTGAGCTGGTCGGCCCAGAGGAAGGGAGAGAGGTTCTTGTAGGTCTCGCGGGCATCCCAGAGGTTCCGCCGCTCGGTCTGGAAGCCGAGGGGGGTCAGGAGCCGGTTCGAGTTGGGCGCTCCGGCGATCCCGGCACGGAAGTAGGGGGTGTGAACCATGGCGTTGATGGTCCCGAAGCCGCCGTACGAATGCCCTCCGAGGGCGAGGCGCTGCCGGTCGATCCACCCCCGCTGGTCCAGGGCATCGATGGTGGCCAGGTGGTTCTGGCGGAGGTCGATGAGGTAGTTGTCATTGATCCGGTTCGAGGGACCGATCGTGGGATGATCCGGCTCCACAACCGCGTAGCCGGCCACCGTGAGGATCTCCATGGTCCGTGCCCCCACCGAGGGGAAGGAGTTCCTGTTCCAGGTCCGGAGCGTCCGCTCGTACGCCTCCACGTCGGAGTACTCCCGGGGGTAGTGCCAGAAGAGAGCGGGCAGCCGGGTGCCCTCCTGGTAGTCGGCCGGGAGGGTCACATCGACCTTGAAGGAGATGCCGTCGACCCGGGTCACCATCACCCGCTCGCGGCGGGCATTGGTGATCGGCTCGTGGTGGTCCACATTCCGGGTGAGCTGGCGAAGGTCCCCGGAGCTGCGATCCAGGAGCCAGGAGTCGGGCACCATGGTGGGGGTCTCACGGGCCAGGACGATCCGGTCCAGGTCGTCGTCGAGGACGCCGGTGATCCGCTCGAAGATGTCCGCGTCGGACTGGAAGATCCGCTCGGTGTCGCCGGTCTGGATCGCCACCCGGTCCACGAAGGGCCGGGGTGCATCCTCTTCGGGGTTCTCGAAGTACTGGGTTCCGGAGAGGTAGACATGCGCCCCATCGGTGGAGAGCCGGACCACCGAGACTCCGATCTCGTTGGAGGTACCCATGAGGTTGCCGGGGTTCTCGTAGAACTCGTCGGTATCCCACTCGTACAGGTCGTAGCGGGTGTCGGGATCGTCCAGCTCCACCGCGAAGAGGGTCTCGGTTCCCTGCCGACGCTCGGTCATGAAGAGCCAGGCGCCGTCGGGAGAGAAGCGGGCGGAGCGGATCTCGCGCGAGTTCTCGTAGAGGACGACCTCCTCCCCCTCGTTGAAGGGAGGAAGCCAGTGGAGGACCCGGTCGTTCCCGGCCGAGTCATTCTCCTCGGCCTCCTCGTCCTCCTCGACCTTCTGGAGGAAGGTCAGTCCCTCGCCACTTGGATGCCAGTTGATGGAACGGCGAGGCTCCTCGCCATTGTCGTCATTCCCGGTCCCGTCCCGCACCTCGCGGCGCTCGAGCTCCACCAGCGAGGTCCCCGTCAGGTCCCAGACCTCGTCCAGGTCGCCGAACTGGGAGACCGGGACGATGTAGGAGAAGGGGCGCTGGGTGGTCCGGACCCGGACCTGGTTACCCCCGGGCGCCACATCGATGGAGGCGAAGATGGCCGGCTCTCCGATGGGCTCGATCCCGCTCCCATCCACCGCGATCCGGACGAGCTGCCCGACGGTGTAGTACTCGAGGAGCTCCTCCTCGAAGGGATCCATCAGGAGCGAGGGATAGGTCCGGAGCGAATTCTCCTCTTCCGAGGTGATCCGGATCATGGGGGTGGCCGGGGTGGCGGGCCGCGTGGGCTCCATGCCCCGGTTCTCGGGGATGGTCACCGCGAAGACATGTTCACCGTCTCCCGACCATTCCACCGAGGTGACCCGGGTCGCCAGGAGGGGGGTCGAAGTGAGCTGACGGGACTCGCCGGTGGCGACCTCGGCCACATGGAGGTGGGTCTCGGTGTCGGTGTGGGCGAGATACGCCACCCGGGACCCGTCCGGCGACCAGCTCGGCGAACTCACCCGCTGTCCGGCGGGCACCTGGACCTCGTGACTCTCACCGGTGAGGGCGTCGGTCAGAAGAAGCCCCGCCGAACCGCGGGTGGTCAGGGTCCGGGAACGGTTGGCGGCCGGATCGACCTCCACGCCTCCCAGGCGGTGGAAGGGGCGCGCGAATCGCTCGAGGGGAGGCAGGCCGTCACTCCGCGTATCGAGAAAGAATCGACCGTCGGGAGAGAGATTGGTGAGGAGGAGGTTCTCGTGCCTCTGCGAGTCGACGAGGGCGGCGATCTCCGGAGGCGGCGCGAGGAAGGCCTCGTCCTGCAGGGCGGGGTTCTGGGCGTCGAGAGCCAGGGGGAGCGCGAGGGCCAGCATCAGGCCGGCGAGAAGGCTCCGCCGGAGGCCCCCGACGAAAGGAACGTCGGCGGTCATGGGTCGGTTCTCCTGCACGTGTGGATTGTACGGAAACGCCTCCATAGTAGACCGGGGAAGCGTGCCCGGGCAACTGTCAGGGAATGTGAGGAAGCTGTCGGTCCTCGGAAGGAGTGAGGACCCGGCCCGGAAGGGCCCCGGTGATCTCGCCATCCTCCACCACGAAGGTCCCCCCCACCAGGACATGGGGGAGGCCGCCGGGGAACTGGTGTGGATCGAAGAAGGTGGTCCGGTCCTCCAGCTCCTCGGGATGGAAGACCACCAGGTCCGCATGGAAGCCCTCGCGGACCTGGCCCCGGTCCCGAAGCCCCAGGACCTGCGCCGGAAGGGAGGTGGCCGACCGGACGGCGTAGGGAACCGAGATCAATCCCTCGTCGCGCGCGTAGTGACCGATCTTCCGGGGGAAGGTCCCATAGAAGCGGACATGGACGAAGCCGTCCTCGGGCACCGCGATCCCTCCGTCGGACGCAGTGAGCATCCAGTCGTGGGGAGCGTACGCCTCAAAGTCCATCTCGTGGAGCGAGAAGCCCCGCACGTGGGCGCCCCCGCGCCGGTTCCGATCCCCGTCGAGCTGTAGGCGGAAGGCGACGTCCACCGGATCGAGCGTCCACTCCTCGGCCAGCTCCTCCACCGAGAGACCCACCAGCGCCTCGTCCGGGTGACTGAGGATGAGAAGCCGGTCGGGTCCACCCCGTCTCCGGATCTCGTGAGCCACATCGCCCCTCAGGTCGTCGGCGACCGTGTCGTCGTTCAGCGCTGCCTCGATGGCGTCGCCATTGGACACCTCACCCCCCCCCACCAGCTCCCGGCCATGGGCGAAGGCCCATCCGGGAATCAGCACGGTGTTCCCGTCGCTCCCCGTCGTCTCGTAGGGGTAGTGGTCGCCATAGATGGGGACGCCCCTCCGCCGGGCGGTCTCGATGAGCTGGATCACGGTGTGGCTCGTGCCCCAGTAGTGGGAGCCTTTCGCCTTCAGGTGCGATGCCACGCTGGGCACCCCGGTTCGCTCCGCGATCTCGATGGTCTCGAGGACCGCGTCGATGAGGTCCGGCGGGCCGGGCTCGTCCTGGCTCGGCCAGTACCACATGGGATCGGAGCCCTCGCTCCGCTGGTGAGCCACATAGATGCCCCCGCCCGAAGCGACCTCCCCCACCGCCTGCACCACCTCTTCGGTGTCCGCCCAGCGGCCGGGGTTGTACTCCAGCGCCGAGGAGATGCCCCAGGCGCCATCCTCCATTCCTTCCCGGACCAGGGCCCGGATCTGCTCCACCTCTTCGGGGGTGGCCACCCGCGCCACATCGTCCGCCATGGCCATCCGGCGGACCTGCCCATGTCCGACCAGGACGATGGTGTTGGGCGCCTGGCCCACCTCGCGGAGGGCGGAGACCTGGTCGCGGATGGGCCAGGGGGAGCGCCCGTCCTGGTTGATCACGACGGTGGTGATCCCCTGCGCGATGAGAGACGGAGCGGCCCGGTACCGGGGATCGTCGTGCAGGAGCCGTCCATCGGCGTGCGAATGGATGTCGATGAAGCCGGGGGCGACCACATGCCCGCTGACATCCACCACCCGCGCCGCGCTATGCCCCTCCAGGTTGCCGATTGCGACGATCCGGCCATCGCGCACTCCCACATCGGCTCGAAAGTCCGGATTTCCCGTCCCGTCCAGCACCTGTCCCCCCTGGAGGATCAGGTCGAAGGGCCCCGCCTCCTGCGCCAGGACGCCCTCGGAAAGGAACGGCAGGGCAAAGAGCAGGAGGAGAAGCAGGGGCAGGCGGAAGGGACGATCCATGGCACGGCTCCGGGAATCGGTTTGTGGGTCCGCCGGAGGCGTCGGCCACCGGACTCGGCATCGCTCGACAATGTGCGGATCCCTCCCCCGAAAAGGCAAAGGAGGCCGGCCCGGGACAAGAGAGTTCAACGACTGAACACACCGTGATGGGACACCCTCCGTCACTCCCGCCCCCCGGGCAGCGCCTCGCGATCCCGGAATCCCGGGGCGTCAATGTACACGTTTTCCAATCTCATCGATGTGTTCGGGAGGAGCACACCCAGACGCCGATGTCACGCCCCACCCCTTGATGTCAAGGATCACAATGATGGACGGTGCCCAGATGCCTTCCGATATGATATATTCTTTATGGCCCCAAGGGTTTGTTTTCGGAACCCCACCCGGACGCCCGTCCCCGTGCGCTGACTGGACGAACGCCGGTGGCGAAAGCTACAATCGGGCGATGACAATGAATTGACGGTTATGGTTGAGGGTCTAACCTCCAGGGAGGCGACATGGCTCGAGCGAGCGCGGGCAGGCGGGACAAGCAGGGACAGAAGAAGCGGAAGAAGCGGCAGTGGGGCTCCCCTCCTCCACTGATCCGAGATTCGGAATCTCCGGGTCCGGAGGGGCTGGCCATCATCGGCGAAATCAGCTCCTCGCTTGGCGGAATCCTCTGGAAGGCCTATCGGTCGATGCTTCTGTGGGCGGAGACCGACGAAGCAGACCGCGTCAACCTCTACGGGAAGCGCAACGCGGAAAGCCGGCGGCGGCGGGAAATCGACATGTACGTGCCCGACGAGGAGATCGAGCTCCGGGAGCCTCTCGAGGTCCTCCTGGCCCTCATCGCCGCCCCGGAGGAGGGGGATCGGTCCGAAGTGGCACACGCCGCGCATCGGATCGCCAAGTGGGCCGCCCTGCAGGGATATACACGCACCCAGATGGAGTTCCTCTGCGTCGCCGCCCTGAGTGAGCCCACCAACGCCCGCTACGCCTACCTTGTGGGAACGACCGCCCGCTCCCGCGGCCAGCTGGGTATGGCCGAAGCGTGGTACGTCCGAGCCATTGCCCTCGCCCGACGATCGAAGGAGTGGGACCCCTACATCCGCGCCTACCTCGAGCATGGCCTGATGATGCTGGACAAGGGCGCCCTCCCCACGGCCCGGGGCAGCCTCATCAAGGCGTATCGCCGCGCGGTCCGCCAGGGTCTTCGGAAGCCTCGCGCCGAGTCCCTCAGGGGGCTCGTCACCCTCGAGGTCGCTGCCGACGACCCCATCGAGGCGGCGAAGCATGCCGAGGAAGCCGCCGGGGTGCTCAACCCCAGCGACCCCGAGGCCACTGATCTCGTCCGCGAGGTGGTGCACTTCTGGTTGCGCTCCGGATACTTCGAGCCCGCTCTCGTCGTTCTCCGGGAACTCGCCGAGGCAGTCCCCCGGCCACTCCTCCCGGAGGCCCTGGGTGCCTTTGCACGGGCTGCCGCCGGCGCCGGCGACGAGGCCGCCTTCGAGGAAGCGAGGGAGCGCCTCTCCCGACTCACCGGGGGACCTGGGGTCCCGGAGGCATGGCTCGAGGTGGGTCGGGCGGCAAGCCATCTTGGAAAGAGCCAGGTCACGGAAGAGGCCGCCGCCCACGCCGACCGTCTCTCGCGGCAGCAACCCGGAAGCCAGATCGGCTTCATGGCCGGGATCCTTCGCCAGCAGTCTGCTGCGAACATCGGCCTTGGAGATCCGGCGGAGGACGAGGGAGGGCACCAGGCCTCGCTCGCCGAGACCCTCGCCAGCCTCTTGCGGGAAGCACGGCATTCCTGAGAGCTTGAACCGGCCCCCATTTCCGGGTGACCGGTACCGTTCAACGATGGACCAGGGGAAAGCATCCAATGCAAGAACAGACCCGACCGCTCATCTTCATGCACTCGAGCAAGCGTCTCGAGTCCAGAGTCCGGAAAGCTTCGACGGACCGCTTCAACGTCTCCACCGTGAGCGACTGGAGTGGCCTGCGCAGGGCAATGCAGGACGCCCCGCCCTCCGCTCTCGTCATGGTCGATCCCTTTCATGGAATCCGCTCGGAACGGACCCCGTCCGCCGAACTGAAGGCGCTCCTGGAGGCCTTCCCCTCGAGTACGGTGATGGCTGCCATGGGGAGCAAGCCGACCCAGTACTCGGCCATCTGGAAGCTGGGGGAATGGGGGATCGCCGAGATCCTCCAGATCGACGATGACCGGAGCTCGGCCGCCATCCGGCGCAGACTCCTGGAGACCCGCGCCCAGCCCCTCCGCCGCCTCCTCACCTCCGAAGCCTCGTATCGGCTCACCGGACGGGCGCGCACCATCATCGACGCGGCGGTGGAAACGGTCATGCGTGGCGAGCACCCCCGGGCGCTCTCGAAAGAGCTGGGCTTCTCTCCCTCGACCCTCCTCCGGTGGTGCGAGCGCTCCCAGCTCCCCACCCCCCGACGGCTCCTCCTCTGGATGCGGATGCTCCTGGCGTCGGCCCTCCTGGACGACCCGGGCCACTCGGTGCAGAGCGTCGGAAAGGCGTGTGGCTACTCCGGGGACCAGGCCCTTCGGCGTGCCCTGAAGGCCGTCCTCCCCTACACGCCCACCGAGCTCCGGGAGATGGGGGCCTTCGACACCGTCTCGGCGGCCTTCTTCGCCGAACTCGACCGGCTCCACGATCCCGAGGCCGAGAAACGATAGGTGTCCCGGATCAGAGATTCGTCGGCATTCGTGCGCCGCTGCATCCGCTGTGGCGTCGTTGCTCCTCCTCGCAATAGCGCTGCCATTACTCGTCGTCGCGCCTAGCCACAGCGGCGCATCGGCACCCTCGGTGCGTCAACGAACCCCTGAACCGGGACACCAGCGTGGACCCCATCATCCACAACATCGATCCCTTTCTCATCCGGTTCACCGATGGGTTCGGGATCCGGTGGTACTCGATTCCCTACATCGTGGGGATGCTCCTGGTCTACCTCTCCCTTCGGAAGGCGGCGGTCCAGAAGCGGATCGGCAACCTTACCGAGGAGGGCTCGGAAACCTTCGTCCTCCTGGCCATCGCCGGCGCCCTCATCGGCGCCCGGTTCTTCCATGTCTTCATCTTCGAGTTCGACCGCTACGGCTTCGATCCCGCCGCCTGGATTGCGGTGTGGCGGGGAGGGCTCGCCTTTCATGGAGGGCTCGCCGGGATCCTCCTGGCCACCTGGTGGTTCGCCCGCAAGCATGACATCCCCATCTACAGCCTCACCGACCGCATCGCGGTCCCGGTCCTGGTGGCGCTGGGGCTGGGCCGGATCGCCAACTTCATCAATGCCGAGATGTACGGCACCCCCTACGATGGAATCTTCTGCGTCGACTACTCGCAGAACCAGTACCTGGCCGGGCTTCCGGACGACTGCCGCCATCCGACCCAGCTCTATGAATCGTTCAAGAACTTCGCCATGGCCGGGGTCCTCCTCGCCGTGCGTGAGCGGATCCGGGTGCCGCAGGGGACCCTCACCTGGTCCTTCGTGGCGGGCTACGGGGTGATCCGCTTCTTCCTGATGTACGTGCGGGAGGAGCGAACCGTCTGGATGGACCTCACCCTCTCGCAGATCTTCTCGGGGGGGATGGGACTCCTGGGCATCGCCATGCTCATCTGGGTCTTCATGAAGGGCGAGCGCCCCGAGACCCCCGGGATGGAGCCCGGCTCCGGAACGTCGAGGCGTCGCTCCCGGTAGCCCTATTCATGGCTACCTCGAACCGATCCAGCGACTCCGACACCACCACCGCACTCCTCCTGGTGGACATCCAGCCCGACTTTCTCCCCGGGGGTGCTCTCGCCGTCGAAGGGGGAGACCAGATCCTGGAGGGAGTCGAGCGGCTCATGACCTCCGACGCCTTCCACCTGCAGGTGGCGACCCAGGACTGGCATCCCCCACGCCACACCTCCTTCGCGTCGCAGCACGAGGGGCATGATCCCTTCGACGAGATCACCCTCCACGGCCACCCCCAGACCCTCTGGCCCGACCACTGTGTGCAGGGCACCGCCGGGGCCCGGCTCGCCCCCGGGCTTCCCTGGGACCGGGTGTCGGCCATCATCCGCAAGGGAATGGACCCCCAGGTGGACTCCTACTCCGGCTTCCGGAACAACTGGGGGCCCCGGGGGACGAGGCCCTCCACCGGACTCGCCGGCCTCCTGCGGGAGCGGGGGGTGGGTCGGATCGTCGTCTGCGGCCTGGCGCGGGATGTCTGCGTCCGCTGGACCGTCGAGGATGCCCTGGACGAGGGCTTCGACGTGACCCTCGCCTGGGAACTCACCCGCTCGGTGGACCCGTCGGGAGACGCGGTCCTCCGCAGGACCCTCGAGGACGAGGGCGCCCGGATCGCCGACGAGGTGGGAGCGCTCCTCTGAGGCGCGACGGGGAGCTCCTTCGGGACGTCGGCCTGGGAGGAGCCGTCTTCATGGGGCTGGGCTCCATCGTGGGCACCGGGCTCTTCGTCTCGCTGGGCATCGCCACCGGCGTGGTAGGCGACGGCATCCTCTTCGCACTCCCCCTGGCCGCCCTTTTGGCCCTCTGTAACGGCCTCTCCTCGGCCCAGCTCGCCGCCGCCCATCCGGTGAGCGGGGGCACCTACGAGTACGGCTACCGTTTCCTGAACCCGACCCTCGGCTTCACCGCCGGCTGGATGTTCCTTGTGGCGAAGGGGGCGTCGGCGGCGACGGCCGCCCTCGGCCTGGCGGGCTACGGCCTCCTTCTCTTCGGCGTGGAGGCCCGGACCGTGCTCCTCATCGCCCTGGGCGGTGGCGGGGTCGTCGTCTTCACCCTCCTCCTCCTGGGGGGCATCCGTCAATCCAATCGCGCCAACCTCCTCATCGTGGGCGCGACCCTGGGGATCCTCGCCCTCTTCCTGGCGGTGGGGCTCCCCGACGGGGTGCGCGGCCTCTTCGAGCGGCGGGAGGGCCTCGGGATGGAGATCTCCGCGGGCGGATGGGGCCCCACCTTCCACGCCACCGCCCTCCTCTTCGTCGCCTACACGGGCTATGGCCGGATCGCCACCCTGGGCGAGGAGGTCCATGACCCCGCCCGGACCATTCCCCGCGCCATCTGGATCACCCTCGCCGCCGTCGCCTTCCTCTACATGGCGGTGGCGGTGGTCGCCCTGGGGACCATCGGCCCCGACGCTTTCGCCCGGGCCACCGCCGAGACCGCCGCACCCCTCCGGGAGGTTGCCGAGGGGCTGGCCATGCCCGGCCTGGGGATCCTCATCGGGATCGCCGCGGTCACCGCCATGCTCGGCGTCCTCCTCAATCTGCTCCTGGGGCTCTCCCGGGTGGCCCTCGCCATGGGGCGCAGGGGCGACCTCCCGGTGCCCTTCGGATCGGTCCACCAGGAGTCTCGGACCCCCCGGGTCGCCATCATCGGGGTCGCCGCGGCGATCCTTCTCCTGGTCCTCACCGGCGACGTCTCCACCACCTGGTCCTTCTCGGCCTTCACCGTCCTCATCTACTACGGGGTCACCAACCTGGCCGCCCTTCGTCTCCCTCCGGAGGCCCGCCGCTATCCCCGCTGGGTCGCGGTGGCGGGGCTCGTGGGATGCCTCTTCCTCGCCTTCCAGGTGGAGATGGGGATCTGGGGCGTCGGCGTGGGCCTCCTGGTGGGTGGACTGGTCCTCCGTGCCCTCCTTCGCCGGGGCAGGACCGGAGGTCCCCCGGAGCCCCCTTCCCCCGAGCACCGCAACGGTTAACTTCCCCGAGTTCGACGCCCCTCCCCCCCCGATACGAGTGCAACGAGATGGCCGGCCCCCAGTTCATCTATGTCATGAAGGACCTTCGCAAGGTCGTCCCACCCAGGAAGGAGATTCTCAAGGGGATCTGGCTCTCCTTCTATCCGGGGGCGAAGATCGGGGTGGTGGGACCCAATGGGTCGGGAAAGAGCACCCTCCTCCGGATCATGGCAGGGGTCGACGACGACTTCCAGGGCGAGGCGTGGGCGGCGAAGGGGACGAAGATCGGGTATCTCCCCCAGGAGCCCGAGCTGGACGAGAGCCTGGACGTGGTGGGGAATGTGGAACTGGGAGTCGCCGGCACCCGCAGGCTCCTCCAGCGCTTCGAAGAGGTGAACCTCGCCTTCGGTGAGGTCTCCACCGACGAGGAGATGAATTCGCTCCTCGAGGAGCAGTCGCGACTCCAGGACCGGATCGAGGCCGAGAACGCGTGGGAGCTGGACCGGAAGGTGGAGATCGCCATGGATGCCCTGCGCCTCCCCCCTCCCGACGCCGATGTCTCGACCCTCTCCGGGGGAGAGAAGCGCCGGGTGGCCCTCTGCCGGACGCTCCTGGAGGAGCCGGACCTCCTCCTCCTGGACGAGCCCACCAACCATCTGGACGCCGAGTCGGTGGCGTGGCTCGAGCAGCACCTCGCCTCCTTCGAGGGGACCATCGTCGCCATCACCCACGACCGGTACTTCCTCGACAATGTGGCCCAGTGGATCCTGGAACTGGACCGGGGCGAAGGGCACCCGTACGAGGGCAACTACTCGTCGTGGCTCGAGCAGAAGCGGGCCCGACTCGCCCTCGAGGAGAAGCGGGAGACCGCCCGCCAGAAGACCCTGGAGCGGGAGCTGGAGTGGATCCGGATGACCCCGAAGGCCCGCCAGTCCAAGGGGAAGGCCCGACTCCGCTCCTACGAGGACCTTCTCAAGGAGGGACCCACCGACCAGGTGGGAAACGCCGAGATCCTCATCCCCAAACCGGAACGGCTGGGCGAGGACGTGGTGATCTTCGACGAGGTCACCAAGGGGTACGGCGACCGCCTCCTCATGGAGGACCTCTCCTTCCGACTCCCCCGCGGGGGGATCGTCGGTGTCATCGGGCCCAATGGTGCGGGTAAGACCACCCTCTTCCGGATGATCGTCGAAGAGGAGACGCCCGACTCGGGGTCGATCCGGATCGGATCCACCGTGAAGCTCTCCTACGTGGACCAGTCACGCTCGGACCTGGATCCCGACAAGACGGTGTGGGAGGAGGTCTCCGGGGGGCACGACATCCTCGACTTCGGGTGGCGCGAGGTGAATTCCCGCGCCTACCTCTCCTCCTTCAATTTCAAGGGCCCGGAGCAGCAGAAGAAGGTGGGGGTCCTCTCCGGGGGGGAACGGAACCGCCTCCACCTGGCGAAGCTCCTCCGTTCCGGGGGAAATGTGATCCTCCTGGACGAGCCCACCAATGACCTGGACGTGGACACCCTGCGGGCCCTCGAGGATGCCCTCCTGGGCTTCCCGGGGTGCGTGGTGGTGATCTCCCACGACCGGTGGTTCCTGGACCGTATCGCCACCCACATCCTCGCCTTCGAGGGAGAGAGCGAGGTCCGGTGGTACGAGGGGAACTACGAGGAGTACGAGGCCGACCGGAAGCGGCGACTCGGTCCGGAGGCGGACCTCCCCCGACGGATCCGCTACCGGAAGCTGGTCCGCTGAGCGCAGGTCACCGCCGGCGCGTCCGGCTGTGCTCCTCCATGAGGTCGGTGGCCAGGTAGGAGAGACGGACCAGGTGCGGGTGGGCGCGGTGCCCATTGGTGAGGATCGCCACCCCGACCCGCCGGTCGAGATTGCCGTGGAGGAAGGCCGTGTACCCCCGCACACTTCCCGAGTGGGCGATGTACCGCTCCCCCTCCCGCTCCGAGACCCACCACCCGAGCCCGTAGCCGGCCCCCTCGCCCCCCCATCCCCCGGCCATGGCACCGGTGAAGTCGGGAAACTGGTGGGTGTGCGCTTCGCGGAGGGTCTCCGGCTGGAGGATCCGCCGTCCCTGGTAGACCCCGTCATTCAGATTCATCCCGAGCCAGCGGGCCTGGTCCTGGACCGTTCCCCACGCGGCGCCGGCGGGCCACTCGGCGAAGCGAAGACGTTCGGCAGGGAGGAGGGGACCGTCACCTCCCTCGGCCATGTAGGGGATCGCCATCCGCTCCACCATCTCGGCCGAGGGGACGAAATCGGTGCTTCCCATGGAGACCGGGCCGAAGATCCGGTTTCGGACCCAGGTCCGGAACTCGACCCCGGTGAGCCGTTCCATGAGGTAGGCCAGGAGGGTGTACCCCATGTTGGAGTAGCGGACCTGCTCGAGGGGCGCGCTGACCACGGCCATCTCGTTGCGGAGGAAGACCCCCATGGAGGAAGGCACCGAGTCGGCCCAGACCGGAACGGGGGAGAAGGAGGAGGGGAGGCCCGAGGTGTGGGTGAGGAGCTGGCGGAAGGTGATGGGGCGGTGGGGATTCTCCCCCGGAATCTCCAGGTCGCCGAGGTAGTCGCGGACTGGATCGTCCAGGTCGAAGCGCCCCTCCTCCCAGAGCCCCAGGAGTGCCGTCGCCGACATGGTCTTGAGGGTCGAGGCGATCATGTACACCGTGCTGGGTGTGGCCGGCGAACGGGTGTAGAGGTTGGCCTCGCCGTATCCCTGGCTCCAGAGGATCTCATCGCGTTGGACGAGGGCGATGGTGAGCGAGGGGATCCGTCCCTCGGTCATGGCGCGCCGGATCTCGGGCTCCAGGTCGCGGACCACCCGGTCGAGGTGGATGTCGGGATCCTGGGCGACCCCTTCCGTCGCCGGTACAACGATGGACCCCCATGCCAGGGCGGCAAGAAGGAAGAGCCCCCCTCGCAGGCGGTGGGCCGGCGCGGACGGAGAAGGGGAGGGAGTGGGAAGCCGTGGGGTCATGGGTGAAAAGTTCGGCATTGGAGGACCCATTGCGCAAGCGGCAACGCGCAGAAAGCGCTCAACGACGCCGTCGGGGCGGATCGGTGAGTTCGCCCCGCTCCAGCCGATCCAGGAGGCCCTCGGCCGCCAGACGGGCCCGCTCCTCCTTCCCATGGAAGGAGCCACGCCCGGCACCAATCCCACCGAGTATCCCGGCACTGATCCCGACCACCCCCCCGGCAACAGCCGCAGGAGGCGACATCAGCACCCCGGCAATGGCGATGCCGACCCCACCGCCCAGGAAGCCGAAACCCGCCATGAAGCCTCCGCCCACCTCCGCCCGGATGTTCCTGAGATCGACGGTGAGGGTGACGAGGACGAAGCCCTCCTCCATGGGCTGCACCGAAAGTTCGAGCTGGCGGGCCTGCGCCAGGTCGTACTGGTGGCCATGCCACTTGAGGCCTCGCTGGAGCTGGGCGACCCAGCCGGCATCGGGCTCCCAGAGCGAGATTCCGGCGCGGCGCCGGACGAGGTGGAGGCTCTCGGCCTCGGCGAGCCATCGGACCAGGCGCTCCTCCACCGTCCCCACCGAGCCACTCACCACCCGTTCCGCCCGGACCCGTCCCTCGCCGATGAGTCGACGCATCAATCCCCGGTCGGCGGGGAGCGCGGGGACCATCGCCTCGGCCCGCACCTCGCCGAGGGCGCGCTTCATGTGCGCCCGATCGAGACCGACCTCCCGGCCGATCCGGAGCACTTCGTCCTCGGTGAGTTCACGTACGTCGTCGGTGCCGTCGGCAAACTGGAGTTCGGTGGCGCGCCGGATCACCCGGTCGAGCTCACTCCGGCTCACGGGCACACGGGCGGGACCCTCCCCTTCTCGGGAGGAGGTAGCCGGTGGAGCGGCCTTCGAGCCCTCGCCTCGGTCCTCCATACGCTTCGTCATCCTTGAATTGAACCTCGCGCGGCTCTACTTCTTCAGGGCCCCCATCTTCACCCCTCCGTCCACGGAACGTCGATGAGCCCCTCCTCCGAATCCGGTACCCCGCAACATGCCGCCGCGGTCGATCCCGACATCAAGGCGAAGAACCTCGCCCGCCTCCGCAGGATCGAGGGCCAGGTCCGCGGGCTCCACCGCATGGTCGAGGAGGACCGCTACTGCCCCGACATCCTCGTGCAGGTGGCCTCGGTCCGCGAGGCCCTCCTGGGTGTGGGACGAGAGGTCATGCGAAACCACCTGGACCACTGCGCGGCAGAGGCCCAGGCGGAGGGCGGAGAGGCCGCCACGGCCATGCGCGACGAACTCCTCGACCTGATTTTCCGCTACCTCAAGTAGCTCAGTGCCCATCCCCCTCGTCGGCATAGATGGCGGTGAAGGGCTCCGCTCCCGCCATCCGGTGCCCCCGGTACATGCCGGGAGTGTTCAGCACCATGGAGAAGTGTCCGTCGCGATCGATGGCGACGATGCCCCCGGTGCCTCCGTGGTCGTAGAGCTGGTCCATCACGACGGCCTCGGCGGCGGCCTGGAGGGTCTCTCCACGGTGCTCCATCCGTGCGCAGATCTCCCTCGAGACGACGTTGCGGATGAAGTACTCGCCGTGGCCGGTGGCCGAGACGGCGCATGAGGCGTTGGAGGCGTAGGTTCCGGCCCCGATGACCGGCACATCGCCCACCCGGCCGAAACGCTTGTTGGTCATTCCGCCGGTGGAGGTGGCCGCGGCGAGATTCCCGTCGCGGTCCCGGGCCACCGCGCCCACGGTCCCCATCATCCGGTTCTCGTCACCCCGCCAGTCGACGGAGACCTCCTCGGCCTCCTGCGCCCGCTGGAGGGCCTCCCACCGCTCCTCGGTGAAGTAGTAGTCCGGGTCCACCGTCTCCAGGTCGAACTGGGCGCCGAAGGTCTCGGCCCCCTCCCCCACCATCATGACATGGGGAGACTCGTCCATGACCAGGCGGGCGAGTTGGATGGGATTCTTCAGACTGGTGACCCCGGCCACCGCACCGGCATTCCGGTCGGCGCCATCCATGACCGCGGCATCGAGCTCATTGGTCCCCTCGCTGGTGAAGACCGCGCCGCGGCCCGCGTTGAAGACGGGCTCGTCCTCCATGATCACCACGGCGGCGATGACCGCGTCCATCGCGCTTCCGCCGGCCTCGAGGATCTCGTACCCGGCGTCGAGGGCCGCGCGGAGGGCCTGGTGGTAGTGGTCCTCCCGCTCTTCGGTGAGCTGGTCCCGGGTGATGGTCCCGGCGCCCCCATGGATGACCAGGCCGTACTCCGTCCCCGCGCCGAGGGCCTCCCCGGTCTCATTGGCCGCCTCCGATGGATCGGTTTCGCACGCCCCGAGAAAGGCCACCACCATGAGGAGGGTGAGGATCCCCCACCCCCGCCTCAGAACCGCTCTGCCATCCACCGCCATTGCTTCCCTCATTCCGACTCTCCTCGTACCGGGTTCGACTCCACCTGCACCACTCCCCGACAGACGGGGGGGATGCTCATGGTGCGGGTCCGACACCCATTCGTCAATGTGGAGGGGATCCCGGCGAGTTGTTGCCGGCGCCCATGGGAGCGATCTTGTCGCCATGAAGATTCTCTACATCTTTCCCCACCCCGACGACGAGTGCTTCGGACCGGCCCCGGCCATCGCGCGCCAGATCCGGCTGGGCCACGAAGTCCATCTCCTGACCCTCACCCGTGGCGGCGCCACGAAGCAGCGGCACCGCCTGGGGCTCTCGGTGGAGGAGATGGGCGAAGTCCGCCACGCCGAGATGCTGGCGGTGCGCGAGACCCTGGGGCTCCAGGGAATGCGGGTCCTGGACCTCCCCGACTCGGGGCTCGCCGAGATGGACCCTCGGGAGATCGAGGCGGTGGTGGAGGCCGAGATCCTCCGGCTGGCCCCCGAGGTGGTGGTGACCTACGCGGTCCACGGCGTCAGCGGCTTTCCGGACCACCTGGTGACCCACGCGGTGGTGAAGCGGGTCTTCTGCGAACTCCGGAGCACCCATGGCACCCCCCGGCGGCTCGCCCTCTTCACCCTCGCTCCCCGCGAGGAGCCCGACTCGGGGTTCCAACTCAAGACCTCCTCCCCGGAAGCCATCGACGCCGCCGAAACCTTCTCCGACAGCGACATGGAGATCGCCCGGCGCGCCCTGGCCTGCTACGTCACCTACCAGCCGGTCATCGAAGAGGCCCGACCTCTGGAGCGGATCGGCGACGCCGTTCACTTCGAGCTCTTCCAGGAGTCCTTCGACCCGTGGCTCGGATCCATCGTCGAATCACTGTGACGCAGTGCTTCAACCGCCGTCGAGGAATGACTCGACGGCGGTGAGCCAGCTGTCGGGGGCCTCCAGGTGCACCGTGTGGCCGACACCGGAAAGGGTCCGCCGCCATGCCCGGGGAAGGGTCGCCGCCATCCGGTCCGCGATGGCGACGAACTTCTCGTCGAGGGCCCCGGTCAGGAGGAGGACGCGACGATCGAGTCCCTCGAGGTCACCCCAGTGCGAGGGCTGCACCCCGGTCCCCATCTGGCGGAGGGCGCCGGCGAGCCCGGCCGGATCCTGGCCCAGTCGGCGCGCCCGCTCCCCCTCCACGATCCCCTGGGGAAGACGCCTGCGACTCCGGAAGAGGGGATGCGCCTCCCAGAAGTCGACGAAGGCCTCGATCCCCTCGGACTCGATGCTCCGGGCCAGCGCCTCGTCGGAGGCACGCCGTTCCCTTCGCGCCGCGGGATCCTCCAGGCCGGGCGAGGCGCTCTCCAGCACCAGCGAGGCGACGACCTCGGGGTAGCGCACCGCCACCGAGAGGGCGATCCGTCCTCCCATGGAGTAGCCGATCCAGTGGGCCTGCACGTCTCCGACCTCATGGGCCAGGTCGTCCACCACCTGGTGGAAGGGGGGAACCTCGTGGGCCGCGTCTCCATGCCCCGGAAGGTCGACGATCCAGACCGGCCCTCGCCGGGCGAGCCTGCGGGGGATCTCTTCGCCCCACCCCTCTCCCGAACCGGTGAAGCCATGGAGGAGAAGGATGGGCGTCGAACCCGATCCGGGGGCGCCTTCGATCCGCCGCATCACCAGGTGGGCAGATCCTCGGGATCGATGCGCTCGAAGGTGGTGGTCCGGGTGTATCCGGCGGGGTAGAGCCCCACCTGCAGGAGCGAGGGTCGGAGGGTCCAACGAATGTAGAGCCGCTCGATGGAGCCATCCTCGCCCCGCCCGAACCAGACGAACTTCTCGCGCTGGGCGGGATTCACGTACGACGCCCGGAAGGTGTCGTGGTGCCAGTGTTCCAGGTGGAGGGTCTGGTTCTCGTCCCCCCAGAGTTCCAGGACCAGCGCCTCTCCCTCGAGCCGGACCTGCACATCGGCGTAGAGGGGGTCGTAGAAGGTCCCCTCGAAGGCATCCATGGGCACCGAGGGGCTCGTCCCCTCTTCCCTCGCCTCATGGATCGCCTCGCGCCCCGCCTGCACCCGATCGTACGAGGCGAGGTAGCTCTCGCGGTACATCCGGTCCCACTCCCGGTCCTCGATCCCCAGGAAGCGATCGACCACCCGGTTGGTGAGGGCGTTCATGAAGGAGTTGAAGGTGTTGGTGACCACGACCACCCCCAGCTCCTCTTCGGGGAGGAGGACGAGATTCGTGTTCATCCCGTCGGTGGCACCCCCATGCTGGGAGATCCGACGGCCCTCGTAATGGGACAGCCGCCACCCGAGGCCGTACGAGGCCAGGTCACCGGTGATCCCCGAGTCGGGGATCCGGTTCTGCGCCCGATGCATCTCCCGCATGACGGCAGGGGAGAGGAGGCGGAAGCCATCGACCTCCCCCGGATCTCCCAGGTGGAGGCGCATCCAGGTGGTGAGCTCCTCCACCGGGGCATTGATGCTCGCCGACGCCCCCACCGCGTCGAAGTTCCGGCGGGGGATCGGCACGACCTCGCCCCGGATCTCCTGGTGGGGCCAGGCGGCATTCTCGCCCTCGGCGATCTGGGTCACCGAGGTATTGCTCCGCTCCATCCCCAGGGGCCCGAAGATCCGCTCCTCGACGAATTCGCCCCAGCTCATCCCGGTCACCGCCTCGATGACCTGGCCGGCCACCATGTACATGACATTGGAGTAGACGTAACCATTCCGGAAGGTCTGTTCCGGCTCGGCGTAGCGCATCCGGTAGACCAGTTCGCTCCGGTCACGGGCGGGGAGCCACTGGAGCCGGTTTCCGGTCATGCGGCCCACACCCACCCGGTGGCTCAGGAGATCCCGGATTGTCACCGTCTGGGTGACCCCCGGGTCGTAGAGCCGGAAGTCGGGAAGGTGCCGGACCACCGGGTCGTCCCAGTCCAGAACCCCCTCGTCCACCAGGAGCCCGATGGCTGCCGCGGTGAAGGCCTTCGAGACCGAGGCGACGCCGAAGAGGGTGTGCTCGTCCACCTCCCGGGTCTCCCCCAATTCCAGCACCCCGTACCCGCGGCTGTAGACCACTTCGCCCCCGTGCACCACCGCCAGCGCCAGCCCTGGAATCCCCCATTCCGCCATCCCCGCCTCGACGAAGGCGTCGAGATCCTCGAGGGGCGCCGCCTGGGCCTGGACGCCCGAAGGGGGGGACGCCACCCCCAGGAGAAGAGCCAGGAGGAGGACCGACAGGAATCCGGGAATGCGCAGAGGACGATGCATCATCAAGCTCCGATCTGGAAAAGAAAACGGTCCCGGGACACGACGCTCCCGGGACCGTGGCCCCCACGGGGGGTCCGGCCAAGATGTTCTGGACAGTTCCGGCCTCGAACCCGAGACCGGTGCAGACTCAGAAGGTGACCCTTCTGAAGACCGCGGGCCCGTCGAGCGCGGTTCCGTTCAGGACACCCTCCATCCGATACCGATCGGTGAAGCGTCCCTCGAAGACCACCGTACCGGTCTCGAAGCTGAACAGGGTCAGCTCGAGGTTGCCATTCTGATTGACTCCGGCCACCGAACCCGTCGAGCCTCCCCGACGCCAGGTGCCCGTCACATTTCCGTCGGCATTCTGGACCAGATCGAGCCGTGCTCCGGAAAAGGTCTGCTGCATCGCACCCACACCGTCCCAATGTCCCTGAACGGTGACCTCGGCGAGATCCGTTGCCGAATCGCATCCGAGAAGGGCGATGATCAGGAGAATCGGGAAGCCGAACAATAGGGCTGACCGACGCATGATACCTCCATTCCCCCATTTGAATTCCTGTGGAAGGCCGACCTGGGCCAGCCCTCCGGTACACCCCACCATTCTACCGTCCCGGGGCAACAAAGTCCACGGCTGGGCATCCGGCCCACCGTCGGAGCGGTCCACTTCCGCCCCGGCGCCAAAGGTCCACCCGGATCATTCCTCCACCTCGGGAACCTCCCCCACCCCCCGGTCCACGGTGAGTACCATGGCGGCGTGCCCCATGGCTCCCAGGAAGAAGAAGAAGACCCCCCAGAGGAGGAGCTCGTCGATGGGACGCTCTCTTCCCTGGCCCGCGAAGGAGACCACCAGGGTGAGCAGCACCGCCAGCGCGCCCCCGTACCGCACCGCCCGGTACCACGGCCCCCCGCGCATGGGGGTCAGGAGGAGCGCGATGGGCGCCGCCACCCCTCCGGCCAGGGCGAAGTGCCACCTGAGGGCCTCGTACTCGAAAGCGCCGGCCAGGATGAAGCCGGCCGAAGCCCCCAGGATCACCTCCAGGAGGATCCGTCCCCGGCTCCGCTCCACGAAGCTCCACATGGAGGGGGGCGGCGGCATCGGCTCCCCGTCCATCTCTTCTCGTTCCCGCTCCATTCGTGCGTCCTCCTCCCGGGGGGCACCCCGGGATCCGAAATCATGGATGTCCGTTCACACCCTCGCGGATCGGCCTCCATTTCGCCACCTTCCGGCCCCATGCCGACCCCTCCCTTCCGACTCTTCGCCATCGTCCCACCGGGGCTCGAAGCCCTGGCCCGGGCCGAACTCGCTCCCCGCGTCTCCGGGCTCATGCGGGTTCGGGGAGGCCTTTCAGTCGAGTCCGACTGGCGGGGTCTCATGGACCTCCACCTCCATAGCCGGATCGCCAGCCGGATCCTCCTTCGCATCGGTCGCTTCCGGGCACGGGCCCTGGGCGAGCTGGAGCGGAAGGCGGGAGAGATCCCATGGGAGGCGTTCATCCCCACCGAGCGCCTCCAGCCGGGCCACCCCCCCATCGCCATCGATGTGGCCACCAGCCGGTCGAGGCTCTACCACGAGGGCGCCGTCCGGGAGCGGATCCAGCGGGCCATGGGCACCTCCGGGGAGGGCGAGCCGGAGTCCGAACCGTGGCGACTCCAGGTCCGGGTGCACCGGGACCAGGTCACCCTCTCCCTCGATGCCACCGGAGACCACCTCCACCGCCGGGGCTACCGACGACATGTGGGCAGCGCCCCCATGCGGGAGACGCTGGCAGCCGCCACCCTCCTGGGCTCGGGCTGGCAGCCGGACACCTCGCTGGTGGATCCCTTCGCGGGCTCCGGGACCATTCCCATCGAGGCGGCCCTCCTGGCGCGCCGGATCCCCCCCGCCCTCGCCGGCCGGGACCGGGAACCCCGCGACTTCCCCTTTCGCCACTGGGAGGGCTTCCCGGCGTCGGAATGGACGGAGGCCGTCGGGGAGGCCCGCGCCGGCATCCTCCACCGCGCCCCCGCGCCCATCCATGCCTCGGACCGCGATGGACGGGTCCTGGACGCGTTGATGGAGAACGCCCGCGCCGCCGGCGTCGAAGAGGACCTCTCGGTGGCGGAAGCCACCGTCACCCGGGCCCCATTCCCCGCCGAGCCCGGGTGGATCGTCACCAATCCCCCCTATGGAGGGCGCCTGGGCGACCGACGGAAGCTCCAGCCCCTCTACCGGGCGCTGGGCCGGGAGCTCGCCGAGGGCTGGAACGCGTGGGGATGGGGGGCACCGGTGAGTGACCCGGCGCTGGTGGCCATCCTTCAGCGGGAGGTGACGCGGCGGAAGGGGCGTCCGCTGGAGACCGGCCTCCAGTTCCGGAATGGAGGGATCCTCGTCACCCTCCTCCACCGGAGTCGTGCTGCCGGAGATAGTCCGCCGCCCCCCGACCTGCCATCCGACCCGTAGCCCACGCCCAGGCGAAGTTGTAGCCGCCGATGGGCCCGAAGGCATCCAGGAGCTCCCCCGCCAGGAAGAGCCCCGGATGACTCCGACTCTCCAGGCGCTTCGGATGAACCTCCGCCAGGGCGAGTCCCCCACCGGTCACCTCGGCCTTCCGGTACCCCTCGTCCCCCGTCCAGGGGAGGGGATAGGCGCCCAGGAGGGCACTCAGCCGCTCCCGATCGGCCCTTGGGAACCGGGCCAGGGGGGTCTCGGGAGGGACCCCGGCCTCGTGGAGGAGCCGGTCGGCGAGCCGCTGGGGGAGGGCGCGCCGGACGAAGCCCCCCACCGGCACCGAAGCCCCCTCCTCCTGGCCGGCGTCGCGGAGGCGGCGGTCCCACTCTTCCGCGCTCTCGTGGCTCCAGCGCACTTCGAGCAGACCCTCGCCCTCTCCCCGGATGGCGATGTGGGAGAGGTTGAGCACGGTGGGCCCCGACCATCCGCGGTGGGTGAAGAGGAAGCCACCCCGCACGGTGGGGCGGCGGGGGGCCCGGGGCGCCGTCATGGTGACATCGAGGGAGATCCCGGCCAGCTCCCCATGGGGAGGCGGGTCCGCCGTGAGGGGGGTGAGGGCCGGATAGAGGTCATGGATGGTATGCCCGAGGCCCTCCAGGATCCGGAGCCCGGTCCCGTCACTCCCGGTGGCCGGCACCGAGAGCCCTCCGGTGGCCAGGAGGACGGCCCGGCTCCGCACCGTGCCCATGGGCGTCACATCGAGGGTCCAGAGGCCATCGGGATCTTGCCGGAGCCCCTCCACCGAGTGCTCGAAGTGGAAGTCCGCCCCATGGTCCCGGGCGGCCTCCACCAGGCGATCCCGCACATGGCGCGCCTTGTTGGAGACGGGAAAGAGCTTTCCCGTCTCCTCCTCGAGGGCCAGGGGAATGTCCAGCACCTTCTCGAAGTAGCGCCGCTGCTCTGCAAGGGGCCAGGAGAGGAGAAGCTTCCGGAGACTGTTGGGCGACGACGCCGTCACGAAGTCGGCGGGGTCGAGCCGGGAGGGAAGGACATTGCACCGGCCTCCTCCACTGATGAGGATTTTCCGGCCCCCATCCCGGCTCCGCTCGAAGACCAGGGTTCGACCCACTCCCCGCTCGGCGGCATGGATGGCCGCCATGAGCCCTGCGGCCCCCGCGCCCACCACCACCAGGTCCGCCACCTCCCTCATCGGTCCCCCTGCGCGAGCCGGAGTGCCCACCGCTCCCGGAGGTGGGCAGCCACCCGGTCCTCCAGGTCGATGGCCCTGGGGGCCCCGAAGACTCCCACGGGACGGGCGATGTGCAGTTCGAGGGTGGCCAGGTTACGCCGGCGCTGGAAGGGGTTCGAGACGGTCCGGAGCTCCTGCACCGACTCCAGGGGAACGAGGGCCCACCGCCGGGTGAGCGCCCCCTCGCGCACCACCAGCACCGGGTCATGGTCGGCCCACCCGAGTCCCCGGTAGGAGAACCGCGCCAGGAGGAGCCCCGTGACGAGGACCAGGAGCGAGAAGACCGGCACGGTGAGCCAGGGGGTCCACGCCTCGATCCAGGCTCCCGCGATCCCGCCACCGACGGCGGCGAGCACGGTGGCCACGAAGGCACGGAGCAACCGTCGACGGCGGGCATGGTCCGGCATGGCCACGAGGGGTGGAGCGCCCTCCGGCTCCATCCCCACGATCTCGCGAGCCAGTTCGAAGGCTCGGCGCCTCGACCCCACCGGAAGGATCAGGTCCGCACCCGTTCGCTGCGACGACCCGGCACGCCCGGCCACGACCACCTTCACCGAGGCGAGCCCGAAGATGCGCCGGATCCAGTTCTCCTCCACCCGGAGCGCCTGGATCCGCCGGAAGGGCACCGTGTCCCGGTGCTCGGTGAGGAGTCCGCGCCGCACCTGGAGCGCGGTGGGCGTCCGGGTGAGGGTGAAGTTCCAGTGGATCAGGAGGGTCGCCACCAGCGAGGTCAGGAAGCCGATGAGGATGGCCATCCCACCCAGGAAGAGGAGGATCCGGAGCCCCGCGAGACTCATGGGGTCCGGCATCTGCTCGAGTCCCGGGAGGAGGACCGCGGCCACCCACTCGGCAGGAGCGACCTGGCTCACCAGCCCCAGGATCGCCGCTCCCACGCCCACCCGACCCCCGGTGATCCCGGCCACCAGGAGGTCCCGACCCGACATCCGCGCAATGATCTCGGGGGCACGGGAGGGCCGGGGCGGGCCGGCGGCGAAGGGGGCCTCCCCATCGATGGTCTCGTCCCCGGATGAAGGGGCCGAGGCCGCCCCCTCCACGGGGAATCCCTCGTCGGCATCGGAGGTCCCCAAAAGGGCCTCCCGGAGCGCCTCGGCCACCGCGGGCTGAAGTGCGGGAAGCGCCCCCTCGGTGTCCTGGGCCCCGATGGCCTCCACCCGGACCTCGGTCACCCCCAGGATCCGGTGGACCAGGGTCCGCTCCAGGTCGACACTCTGCACCCGGTCCCGGGGGATCACCCGCCGTTCCCGCATGAGGAGCCCACGCTCGATGATGAGGGCGCTGGCGTCGAGTCGCCAGGAAAAACGGAGCCAGGTCACCACATGGGTGACCTGAAAGGCCAGGACCAGGACGATGATCAACCGCACCGGCACCTGTCCCACCAGGAAGATGAGTGCCGCGGGGATGAGGCCGATGAGCGACCGCATGACCCAGACCCCCAGCGCCGCCAGGGGCAGTCGGGACGGGATCCCCTCCAGGGGGGAGGAGGGCTCAGACGGGGTCATCCGCCTCCCCGGCGAGAGCGGCCAGCCGCTCCCGGATCGTCTCTGCCTCTTCCCGGTCCAGTCCGGGCACGAGCCCCGAGGTGCCCGGCGCCGCCGTGTGCACCACGAGCTGGGCCAGGCCGAAGAGGTTCTCGAGGGGTCCCTGTCGGGTGTCGACGAACTGGAGCCGCCGGTAGGGGATCACACTCACCGAGCGCCAGAAGATTCCCTGGCGGATCCAGAGGTCGTCGTCCCGCAGCGCGTAGCGCCAGCGCCGGTAGCGGAGGGGGGGCACGAAGATGGCCCATAGGAAGAAGAGGGCCACCATGGGCCAGGGGCCCAGGTCCCGGAGCCATCGCAACGCATCGATGCCCGGAAGGATCAGGAGGTGCGCCATGAAGGCACCGGTGCTCAGCACCAGGGCCCAGGCGAAGGCCACCATCCACCAGAGGGCGAGCACCCGCCCCTCGAGCTTTCGCGGCCCCTCGAGGGCTTGCGGCTCCTCGGGCTCTCGCGGCTCCTCGTGTATCGGTGTCGCCACCTCGTCTTCCTCGTGCATCGGCCCCCTCGACTGGTGCTCCCCGGGCTCCGCCCCCGGCAGCGTGAACATTCCATCGACCCAACACGGGTCCCAGAAAGGTCTCCCCAAGTGGAGCCCGGCGCCACCTCCACCCCCGTCGGGGGACTTTTTTCGAGGTTGAGAGTATGGGGAAAGATGGAGGCGTCTCGTGGACCGAGGTCCCTCGGGCCCCTTCCGCAACTCGTCCAGTCAAACCCATGCATGGAGGCATCTGATTTCCGACCCCCGCGTGAATGAACAGATCCGGATCAGCCCCGTCCGT
Source organism: Gemmatimonadota bacterium (assembly GCA_007130605.1). Taxonomy (GTDB): domain Bacteria; phylum Gemmatimonadota; class Gemmatimonadetes; order Longimicrobiales; family Gaopeijiaceae; genus SLBA01. Next base: position 42,066 of record SLSF01000048.1, read on the forward strand.
CTCATCGGAGCCGATGGAGAACAGGTGGGCATCGTAACGATCGAAAAGGCCCGTGAGCTCGCCGCCGAGGCGGAGCTCGACCTGGTGGAAGTGGCCGACCGGGCCCGTCCCCCCGTGGTGAAGATCATGGACTGGGGCCGGTATCGATACGAACAGCAGAAGAAGGCGAAAGAAGCCCGGAAGAACCAGCAGATCCAGGAGACGAAGGAAGTCCAGCTCCGTCCCCGGACCGATGACCACGACTTCCAGACCAAACTCAAGAGGGCCCGCCGCTTCCTCGAAGATGGGAATGTGGTGCGGGTCGTCCTCCGCTTTCGTGGCCGCGAACTCCGTCGCCCGGAAGTCGGGGTCGAGACCCTGGAACGGATGCTCGAGGCGACCAAGGACCTGGCCCAGGTGGATCAGCTTTCCAAGAAGATCGAGGGCCGACGCCTGGTGGCCCGGCTGGAGCCGCTGGACCGGAATTGACCCGGGACCGGACCCCGCAGTGGCTCCGAATCGAGGTACCCCTCCCTCCCCGGGGGGAGGGGTATCGTCTCGTGGACCTCCTCCACCGGCGGGGCGCCCGTTCGGTGACCGAGGCGGAGGGCCGGGTGGTGGCCCACCTGCCCCTTGAAGGGGCGGACCCGTTGGACCTCCTGGCCGAAGTTCGGGCCGCCCTCCACGCCGGCACCTCCATCGCACCCGACGCACTTCGGTGGCACCTCGCCTCCGAACCTCCCGCCGAGGGGTGGGGACCCGACTTCCGGGTGTCCCCCCGACTGGTGATCACCGGCACGCCCCCCTCCGGTGCCGGCCGGATCCGGATTCTTCCCTCCCACGCCTTCGGAACCCCCGGCCACCCCACCACCCGACGCTGCCTGGTGGAGCTGGACACCCTCGTCTCGGCGGGGGACCGGATCGTCGATGTGGGCGCCGGCTCCGGGATCCTCTCCCTGGTGGCGGCGCGGCTGGGGGCGGCACGGGTGGACGCCATCGAATCGGATCCGGTGGGGTGCCGGGCCACACGGGAGAATGCGGCGGCCAACCACCTCACCGAGCGCATCCGCCTCCACCCGGTCCACGCCGACCCGGCCTTCCTCGACACCCTCGCCGCCGAGGACCCCCCGGTGGACGGCGCGGTGGCAAACCTGCCACCGGACGCCCTCCACCCTCTCCTGCCGGCCCTCGCCCGTCTCCCCCGTCCGGGGGGCTGGCTCCTCCTCTCCGGCGTGCCCCGGGCCGACCTCCCGGCCCTCCGGAAGGCCCTGGCTTCCCTCCCCCTCGTGGAGATCCGGAGCGAGGTCGACGACGGTTGGTGGAGTGGGGTCAGTATCCCCACGGACGCGGAGGCGGATCCACCGGCGTCGAGAGATCGAACTCCACCCGGATCGAGTGACCGAACTTCGGCCAGTGCACCCCGTACTCCAGGACGTCGTCGTCGCTGAAGTCGAAGAACCAGAAATTGTCGGCCCGGTCGGGGAGGATCGCCGCCGTGTGCGCGTCGGCGGGGAAGATCTGGCGGGTGGGGAGCCCCGGTGACGGCGCATCGCCCCCGTACTGGCTGATCTCCTCCTCGGTGCCGTCGGGGTTCCGGTGGTCGTGCTTCAGCCGGATCGTCCCGTCCACCCGGGTCAGGATCCAGTTCCGGGAGCGGTTGTCGTCGATGTGGAAGGGTATGTGGATCCGGTCCTCCTCGCACGACATCACATGCATGGTGAGCTCCACGTCGTCCATCCCGTCGGCGTAGTAGGGGGTCACATCGGAGACCGTGCCGTGGTACGCCCGGCCGCAGTGCTCCAGCAGCCGGTTCCAGAAGGCGTCCTGTTCCGCGGCCCACACTCCCGGCGTCCCATCGGCCGGCGTCGGCACCACCCCGGCCCGTAGCGCCGGCCCCTCTTCCGTCTCGATCCGTCGCGCCACCGGAGCCCGCTCCCGCACCCGGTGCACCGGAAGCCCCCCGCCCACCCGCGCCTCCGAGAGGAAGGCCCCGGTAATGGCGAAGGAGTTCTCGTCGTCGGGCTCCATCAGGTGGAAGACCAGGGCCCCGCCCGGCTGGTCGGCCGGCACGAACCAGCTCCCCGCCGGCATGAAGTGCCGATCGGCCTCCAGCGAGGTCCGGAAGGTCTGCGGCACGTACCCCTCGTAGACCGACGAGGAGAGCTCCAGCGAATCGATGTGGAAGCGCTCCACCTCCCACTCGGTCCCGGCCATGAGCCGCTCCACCCGGATCCCGTGGTCCAGGAGGGCCCGCACCAGGTCTCCCCGATGGGGCTCCACCAGGTAGCCCACCGGCCGGGTCCGACCCAGGGTCACCCGCGAAGAGTCGTAGAGGGGCGCCTCGACGGTGATCACCTCGCCGGTGGCCTGGAGCCGGGTTCCCTCGGGAGTCTCCACCGACCGGTACTCCGCCACATCGTAGTCGACGGTCCGACTGGGGATGGGCTCCCGGAGCACCGCGATGGAGTCGGCCTCGTCCCATCTGCCACCGCGCTCCGCCATCTCCCGGCGTCCGTCATGGAGGGCACCCCGGACCCCCTCGGGGTCGGCGGCCATTGCCCGTGCCAGCGCCTCCATGGCCACCCGCTGCCGGGTGGCGCGGTCCTCGATGTCCACCCGGGCATCGCTCTCCCGCAGGCTCTCGAAGAGGATGGTGGCAAGCCCCTGCGACGCCGCGTAGTCGTTCAGGGTTCGCCCGTACACCGGGACCCGGATCCCCACCTCCGGCTCCTCGGCGAGCCGGTTCAGGCCCCCTGGGGTGTGATAGATGATGTGACTGGACCCCGATGCCTCGAGCGCGTCCACGATGGCGGGAATCAGTGCGTCGCCGGCCAGGTGCATGGGGGCGGCGGGTCCGTGGGGGTTGGTGGGATGCCAGGTGTAGAAGTCGTAGACCCGGGGTGGCCCGGGGAGCTCGTGGGCATCCACCACCACGTGGGGACGCCAGGGGATCAGGACCTCGTCGACGATGGCCCGGCTCTCGGGGTTGTCCAGGCGGAGGGCGTCGCGATTCAGATTGTAGCCCGCCGTGTTCGGCCGGATCCCCCAGGTGCCGGCCTCGGCCCCGTCGGGATTCATCTGGGGCACGAAGAGGAAGACCATCTCGTCCAGGAGCGACGCCAGGGGCCCCTCCGTCAGGTCACGGGTGAACTGCATGAGCCCCTCCTTTCCCGCCGGCTCGTCGCCATGGACCTGCGCCCCGATGAAAAGGATGGGCCGTCCCGAAGCGTGGGCCTCGGCGGGAGTCCGGATCCCGCCTCCCGCCAGGATCGCCAGGTGGAGGGGGCGTCCCTCCCGGCTCCGCCCGATCTCGTGGAGGGTCATCTCCGGGGAACGGGCCGCCAGGGTCCGGTAAAAGGCCACCACTTCCCGGTGGGGTGTGAGAGGATCCCATCCAGCCACCTCCGCCGGGGTCCGGGGTGCCACGTCGCCCTCGATCCCCGGGAGCTCGGCACCGGCGAGCCCGTCGGGGTTTCGGTCGCCGATCCAGAGGGTCCGTCCCCAGCCGTCCACCCGGGTCACCTGCTCCGCCGGGGTCGCGGGCAGGGCCTGCAACCGGTGCACGCCCAGCGACGCGCCACTCCGCTCCGAAGTGGCGAACCACCCCATCGACGCCAGGGAATTCTCGTCCTCCGGCTCCAGGAGGTGGGCGATGATCCGGGCGTCCGGCTGGTCCATCCGGACGAGAAAGCTTCCCGCCGGAACCGGCCCGTCGGGCTCCACCAGCTCGGTTTCGAAGGTCCGGCTCACATAGCCCTCGTACGAGATCGAGGCCCGCTCCACCGATTCCACCACATAGCTCCACCCCTCGATCTCCACCGGGGCCAGGAGCCGCTCCACCTGGACCCCGTGGAGCGCCAGGTGACGCGCGGCCTCCTCCCGGTGCGGCTCGATGACGTATCCCACCGGCCGCACCCGACCCATCTCGATCACCGTGCTGTCGAGAAGGGGCACGGGAAAGTGGAGGGTGTCGCCCTGCCACTCCACCCGGTAATCCAGCTCCCGGCTCGCCACCTGCTCGAGCTGGATCGCCACCGAGTCCGCCGGATCCCACCGGGCGCCCCGCTCCACCAGCTCGGCCCGCTCCCGGCGCACCGTCTCCACCACCGCCTCGGGGTGCTCCGCCACGTAGCGGACCAGGGCCTCGAGGGCCACATGGTGCCGACGGGTCCGGCTCTCCAGCTTCTCGCGGGCGTCCCGGGGGCGCATGCTCTCGTAGAGGAGGGTGATGGCGCCCCGTGCGCCTCCATACGACGAGAGGGCCCGGGCGCCGTAGGTCCCCGCCGAGACCCCGATGGAGGGATCCTCGATGACCGCCCCCGAGACCCGGTGGTAGGGGAAGTGGTCGAAACCCTCGGCCTCGAGGGCATCGACGATGGCGGGGACGATCTCGCTCCGGGTGAGGGCGTAGTTGTGGGTCGGCCCCTCGATGCTCCGGGGGAAGCTCGTGTAGAAGTCGTAGATCCGGGGCGGTCCGATGAGCTCGTGCACATCGACGATCACATGGGGGCGCCATGCCCCGATGACCTCCTCAACGAAGGCCCGGGACTCGGGGGCGTCGAGGCGGAGGTAGTCCCGGTTCACATTCCGGTTCATCCGGTTGTTCCGGCTCCCCCAATCACCGGACTCGGCGCCGTCGGGGTTGAGCTGCGGGCTGAGGACGAAGATCACCTCGTCCAGGAGGGGGTTCAGCGGCCCCACCGCCAGGTCCCGCGCCAGGAGCATGACCGCCTCCTTGCTCGCCTGCTCGTCGCCATGGACCTGGGCATTGATGAGCACCACGGGTCGACCCGAGGCGTGCGCCTCCCAGGGGCCGGTGACCGAGGGCCGCGAGATCACCACCTCCAGGAGCTCCCGCCCCTGGGCACTCTCTCCGAAGCGGCGCACCGCCACCTCGGGGGAGCGGGCAGAGAGCTCATCGTAGAAGTCCACCACCGTCGAGTGGGGCGAGACCTCGCTCCACCCCTGTCGCTCCGCATGGGTCAGGAGGGTCGCAGGAGGGCCCTCCTGCGCCACCAGGGGGGTCGCGAAGAAGACAAGGAGGAGGATCGGGAGGTGCCTGGCCATCATTCGGTCCATGGTGGAGTGCGGTGGTTTGAGGGACTCGTTGCGTCTGAAGGTATAGGTCCGATGGCGTCCGCACCGCCAGTCTCGGAAGCGCGCCGCCGACGGGAAGCCGCGGACCCGACCTCGGAATTCGGGGGTACGCTCCCCTCCTCCACTCCCCCAGCCCCGGACCCCATGAGCGACGAAATGACTCCGCCCCTCACCGGCCTCCACCACCTCACCGCCGTCTCCTCCGAGATCGGGACGAATTTCCGCTTCTACACCGAAACCATGGGGATGCGACTGGTGAAGCGGAGTGTGAACCAGGACGACGTGAGCGCCTACCACCTCTTCTACGCCGACCGGGTGGGCACCCCCGGAACCGACCTCACCTTCTTCGACTGGTCGGTCCCTGCGGAGGTTCGTGGGACCCACTCCATCACCCGGACCCATCTCCGGGTGCGGAGCGAGGAGAGCCTGGTGTGGTGGGCCGAACGGCTCCGTCAGGTGGGGGACCCGGCCCCCCGATCGGTCGGCGAGGCCGTCGAGGTGCACGGGCGGCCGACCCTTCCCTTCGAGGACCCGGAGGGCCAGCGCATGGCGCTGGTGGTGGATGGGGGCGCCGGCGATCCCCCGGTCCCCTGGGAGGAGAGTCCGGTCCCCGCCGAGCACCAGTTGCGGGGGCTGGGACCGGTGGTCCTGAGTGTCCCCGATCCCGAGCCCACCGCGGCGATCCTCACCGGCGCCATGGGGATGACGCAGGTGGGAGAATTCGACGCCGACGGCACCGCCACCCGGGTCTATGCCATGGGGGAGGGCCCTCACGCCGAAGTGCACCTGGCGGTGGAGCCCGATCTCGCGCCGGCCCGACCCGGCGCCGGGGGCGTCCACCATGTCGCCTTCCGTACCCCCGACGACCACTACGACGCGTGGGCCCAGTGGCTCCGGGAGCTCCGGATCCCCAACAGCGGGAAGGTGGACCGCTACTACTTCCGGAGCCTCTACTTCCGGGAGCCCAACGGGATCCTCTTCGAGATCGCCACCGATGGTCCCGGCTTCACCGCCGACGAAGAGGTGGAGAGCCTGGGGCAGGAGATCGCCCTCCCACCCTTCCTCGAGTCCCGCCGCGACGAGATTGTGCGAGGGCTGAAGCCACTCCCCGACATGGAAGGCTGACCGGGGTCAGTCGCCCATCCACTCCCGGACCAGGTCCTTTCCGGCGATCCGGTAGCCGGTCCAGAATCGCCCGAACTCGGCGAACTCCGAGCTGACCCGGTCGTAGCGCATCTCGGTGAGGAGCGACTTGAACTGGAGGGGATCGGTGCCGAAGAGGGTCACCGCCCACTCCCAGTCGTCGAGCCCCACCGAGCCGGTGATGATCTGGGAGATCCGTCCGGCGTAGCCCCGACCCGTCTGCCCATGGGCCGCCATCATCGCCGCCCGCTCCTCGAAGGGCTCCGTGTACCAGTTCTGCCCCGGATTCCGCCGCTTGTCCATGGGGTAGACCGAGATGTAGGGCATCTCGTCGGGCTGCCGCGGCTGGAGCCGGTCCTGCACGTACTTCTTCTCCCGCTCCTGGGCCATCGCCTCCTCCACCATCGCCGTCCACGCCTCGGAACCGACCTCGATCTCCTCGAGGGCGGCCTTCTCGCGCAGCGCCTGGGTCAGGGCGTAGAGCCCCAGCTCCACCACCGAGAGGTAGTCGTCCACCACCTCGATGGAGGCGGCCCCGGGGTGGCGGCGGAGGACCCGTTCGGCCTTCCCCAGCCCCTCCAGGTGGGGACGGAGGTGCATGACCAGGTAGTCGCTCCCTCCCCCCACCACCCGGTAGACCCCGGTCCACCCGTCCTCTCCCAGGTCCTCCCAGCCGGCAACGATGCCCGCGAGAGTGGCAAGGGCGTTCCGTCCGGCGTCATCCCCCTCCAGGGGAGGGTGGATCCGGATAAACTGGTGAAGGACGTACCAGCCTTCGAGGGCGAGGGGGGGAGAGAGCTTTTCGGCCATGGGTGCATCGGGCTCCGGTTGGGGTATGGATGGTCCGGGTTGAAGCTCACTTCGCGCGCCCTCCCGTGCAAGGCGGGCCGTGGGAGTGGGAACGGAGGCCTCCGGGTTGTGTTTGAACCGGAGGCGGAGTACCTTCTTGTACCCCTACATGATAATGCGTTTTCATCTTGGATGGGTTTCCGCGGCACTCCATGGCCCGGTGCCCTCGGAACGATTCCCCATACGCCCACGAGCACCCATGAAACACCTTCGGCCCGGACGCCCCCGAATGGCCGCCCGTGACCTCCGGTCCGGGAGCCTCGTCGTCTTTGGACTCGCACTCCTGACCCTCCTCCTGGCGGCCCCCGAACCGGTGTCGGCACAGAACGACGGCAGGATCGTGGGACAGGTGGTCGATGTGAACACCGGCCAGCCCCTCCCCATGGCGGCGGTCCGGATCCGCGACCTGGGACGCACCCAGGGCACCGACGCCGAGGGACGTTTCACCTTCGAGGGTCTCCCCGCCCGCGCCTATCGCCTGGTGGGCGAGCTCCTGGGCTACGCCCCCAACGAGATCCAGGTGGTGGTGGAGCCGGGGGCCACCACCGAGGTCACCCTCCAGCTCCGCTACAGTCCCATCCACCTTCCCGGAGTGGTGGTGACGGGCACCGGACGGGAACGGGGTGCGGCGGACCTCTACCGGCCCACCTCGGTCCTCTCCGGGGCCGAACTGGACCGCTCCCTGGCCAGCAGTGTGCCCGCCACCCTCGCCCGCGTCCCCGGCTTCTCGGCCCAGTACAATGGTCCCGGCGCCACCCGACCCACCATCCGGGGGATGGGAGGTGACCGGGTCCTCATGCTGGAAGATGGCCAGCGCACCGGAGACCTCTACCAGACGGCGTCGGACCACGGCGTCATGGTGGAGCCCCTCACCGCACGCCGGATGGAGGTGGTCCGCGGCCCCGCCGGACTCCTCTACGGTTCCAACGCCCTGGGCGGAGTCGTCAATGTGATCCGCGACGATGTCCCCCGGGTGCGGCTGAGCCGCTTCCAGTCCACCGCGTCGACGCATATGGAGTCGGTGAACGACGGAATCACCGGCGGCCTCCTCATGGAGGGCCCCGCGGGTCCCCTCAACCTTCGCTCCGAATTCACCGCCCGCTTCATGGGCGACACCCGGACCCCCGAAGGGACCCTCGAGAGCTCCGACACCGAGGTGTACAACGCCAGCATCGGCGCCAGCGTCGCCGAGAGCTGGGGCTTCGCCGGAGTCTCGTACCGGTACTACGACAACCAGTACGGGGTCCCGGGGGAATTCGCCGGCGAACTGATCCCGGGCGCCCATCCGGGAGGGGTCGACATCGAGGCGACCCGCCACCTGGGTCGCTTCCGGGCGGCGTACCAGCGCCCCATCCTAGGCTTCTTCCAGTCCGCCGAACTCGACGCCAACATCACCCGCTACATTCACGACGAGATCGAGGCCTTCATCGATGGGGACGCCATTCCCGGATCGCAGTTCCGCCAGACCAGTGGCGAAGTGAACCTCATGGCCGACCACGACCACACCGGCCACGACCACCCCACCGGCATCGTCCGGGCCGAGGGCGCCCTCGGGGTCTCCTTCCAGGGACGGGATCTCTGGGCCGGGGGAGCCAATCCCGGCACACGTTCGGGGCACGAATGGAGCCTCGCCGCCTTCGGGTACGAGGAATTCGCCTGGGAGGTCTTCCGGCTCCAGCTCGGGGCGCGCTACGACTTCCGACGGGTGGCGCCCGCCGACCTCTCTGACCTGGTGATCCGCACTACGGAGCGCCGGATCGAGAAGCCGGTCTCGGAGCGGACCTTCCACTCCTTCTCGGGATCGGTGGCGACCCTCCGGGACTTCGGTGACGGATGGACGGTGGGGGCGAGCCTGGCCCGCTCCTTCCGGACTCCCTCCATCGAGGAGATGTTCTCCGAGGGCCCCCACCTGGCCGACTTCTCCTTCGACATCGGAAGCCCCGACCTGGACCCGGAGATCGGGGTGGGAGTCGACCTCTTCCTGCGGGGGAACCGGCCGGGACTGAGTGTGGAGGTGGCCACCTACCTGAACCGGGTCTCCAACTACATCTTCTACCTGCAGACCGGCGAGACCGTGCGGGTGATCCGCGAGGGTGCCCGGCCCCGGGTCACCCCCGTCTACGAGGCGCAGGGCACCGACGCCCGCTTCGTCGGTGCCGAGGGGCGGGTCCAGTGGGAGGCCATGCCGGGCTTCATCCTCGATGGCACCGTCTCCTACACCCGGGCCCAGCGGACCGACGACGCCGATCCCCTTCCGCAGATCCCTCCCCTCTCTTTCAGCGGGGAGGCACGCTACGAGAACCAGCGCTGGTTCGTGAGTGCGAGTCTCGACGGAGCCAGGGCGCAGGACCGCATCCCGGGCCCCGTGGAGATCGGCGACATCACCGAGCTTCCCGAGAACCCCACCGACGGGTATGGACTCGTGCACCTGGGCGGCGGCGTGAACTTCAACTCCGGCGCCTTCCGGCACTCGGTCTCGCTCCAGGTGCGCAATGTCACCGACGCCGTCTGGCGCGACCACCTCTCCCGGATCAAGGACATCGCTCCGCAGCCCGGCCGGAATATCCAGCTCACCTACCGGGTGCGCTACTGACCGTCGCCGCCTCCCCCGGGACGTCGGGGGCCTCCGGCGGCAGGGCCTCGTCATCGAGCTCCCGGACCGCGTCTCCCACATCGAGGTGGAAGTGGGAGCGCCCCACCGTCTCGTCGAGGCCGGTGACCCGGAAGCGATCCATGACCGGCCCCTTCACCCCGGCGAAGCGGACCTCGATCCCACGGATCCGGAGGTCCTCCATGATCTCGGCCCACTCGTGGGCCGCCGTGGAATCCATCCCATTCACCGCGCTGAAGTCGAAGACGAAGCTCCGGGGCTCCAGGGGCCCGTCGGCCAGGGCCCGGATCCGGCTCCTGAGATACTCGGCATTGGCGAAGGAGAGGGTGGCGTCGGGTCGGAAGATGACGACCCCCGGGATGGCGCGGGCCTCGGGGTGGCGCTCCACATTCCGGAAGGTGTCGGTGCCGGGGAGCCGCCCGCAGATGGCCACATGGGGCCTCGACGTCTGGTAGACCAGGGCCAGGAGCGAGGCGACGACGCCCACCAGGATCCCCTCCTCGATTCCCAGGAGGAGGGTTGCCAGGAAGGTGACTCCCATCATGGCCAGGTCTCGCCGGTCGGTCCTCCAGAGGTGCACCGCCTCCCGCCAGTCCACCAGGTTCGCCACCGCCACCAGGACGATGGCGGCGAGTACCCCGTTGGGGAGGTGGTGGAAGAGGCCGGTGAGGAAGGCGAGGGTGATCCCGATGATCCCCGCCGCCACCAGGCTTGAGAGGGTGGTCCGGGATCCGGCCTGGTCGTTCACCGCCGTGCGCGAGAATCCCCCGGTGGTGGGGAAGGCCCGGAAGAAGGATCCCACCACATTGGCCATCCCCAGTGCCACCAGCTCCCGGTCGGGGTCGACGGCGTAGCGGTGCCGGGTGGCATAGACCTTCGCCACCGCGATGGACTCCATGAAGCCCACCAGGGCGATGGTGAGGGCCACCGGGAGGAGGTCGATGGCCGCGCCGGGATCCAGGGGAGGAAGGACCGGAGCGGGAAGGCCACCGGGCACATCGCCCACCACCCGGATCCCCGCCCCCTCGAAGCCCAGGAACCAGGCGAGGGCCGTGGCCAGGGCCACCACCACCAGCGCCCCCGGGGCCCTGGGTCGCCAGCGCTTGAAGACCGCCAGGAGGACGATGGCCCCCACCCCCACCAACACCGTGGGCAGGTGGACCCCCGACCACTGGGCCACCAGGGCCGCCCCGATCTCGAAGATCTGGTTCGAGCCCGGGAGCTCCACTCCGAAGAGGTGGCGGAGCTGGCTCGCCCCGATGACGAGGGCGGCGGCACTGGTGAAGCCGGCGAGCACCGGATGCGAGAGGAAGTTGGTGAGGAAGCCGAAGCGGAGGAGCCCCAGTGCCACCTGGATGATCCCCACCATGAGGGCCAGGAGGAAGGTGAGGGCGATGTATCGATCCGGATCCCCAGCGGCCAGAGGCGCCACACCGGCCGCCACCAGGAGGGAGACGATGGCCACCGGGCCCACGGCGAGCTGCCGCGAGGTCCCCATGAGGGCGTAGACCACCAGGGGGACCAGCGACGCATAGAGCCCGTAGATGGGAGGTACCCCGGCGATGAGGGCGTACGCCATCCCCTGCGGGATGAGCATGACGCCCACGGTGAGACCGGCGGAGAGGTCGGACCGGAAGGTCGCCCGGTCGTACTCCGTCAGGGTTTCGGCCACCGGAAAGAACCTCCGGATCATCTCCATCCCTCCATCAGGAATTCCGTGAAAGGGGTCGCTCCCCCCCAGACGAGGCGGGCCGGAGGGTAGCGAACCCATCTCCCTTCGACCACTATTCAAAAATACAACCAAACAGTTGAACAATGGAACCCCCCACCCCCGATCCGGGTCCCTTCCCTCTCCTGCACCGACCCCTTCGACCCCCTCTCAATGAGCCCGGACCCCGCCTCGCCCCTCTCCGTGGGACTCAACGCCGTCATCCTCGCCGTCACCGAGGAACGCCCCCGCATCCTGGTGGTCGAGGGCACCGGCGAGAGCGCCCACGCCGACACCCTCCCCTTCGGCCCCCTCGATCCCCGGGGCGACCGGACCCTGGAGCTCACCCTCCGGGGATGGGTGCGGGAGCGCACGGGCCTCGAGCTCGGCTACGTGGAGCAGCTCTATACCTTCGGTGACCGGGACCGGGGCTTCCATCGCGCCACCTCGGGAGCCCGGGTCCTCTCCATCGCCTACCTGGCCCTGGTGCGGGAGACCGGCACCCCGGAGGCCGACAACGCCCAGTGGAAGGATGTCTACGACTTCCTCCCGTGGGAGGACTGGCGGCGGGGCGATCCCCCGCTGGTTCGCAACACCGTCGTCCCGGCACTGGAGCGGTGGATCCGGAGCGCCGATGGCGCCGAGGCCAAGCGGGAACGACGGCTGCGGGCCGAGATCACCTTCGGCCTGGGGGGCTCCGACTGGGACAGCGACCGGGTCCTGGAGCGGTACGAGCTCCTCTACGGCGCCGGCCTGGTCCATGAAGCGGTTCGCGACCGCGGCCTTCCCGAGCCCCCGGACCCCGAGCTCCCCCTGGGCCGCGCCATGGCGCTGGACCACCGCCGCATGCTCGCCACCGCACTGGGAAGGATCCGCGGAAAGATCCGCTACCGTCCCGTCGTCTTCGAACTCCTCCCTCCCCGCTTCACCCTCCTCCAGCTCCAGCGGGTGGTGGAGGCGCTGGCGGGGATGGGCACCCACAAGCAGAACTTCCGCCGCCTGGTGGAGCGGCAGGGTCTCGTGGAGGGCACCGGGAGCCTGGAGAGCCGCACCGGCGGCCGACCGGCCGAGCTCTTCCGATTCCGGAAGGAGGTCCTCCGGGAACGCCGGACACCCGGGGTGGGCCTCCCCGGCCGATGACCTTTCCCGTTGCCCATGAACTTCAACCTTGAGAGATCCCCCCTTCCCTTCCACCCCGGACCCTTGTATCGTTTCAGCACGGCGTACCCCCGCCTAATTTTTTCGGACCCCATATACTCACAATGAGTATAAGTACCGCGAAGCGAGGACATCATGGCACCCGTACAGACCCCGGATCGGACCACCCCCGACGACGGACTTGAGTTCACCCCCGAAGTCGAGGCGGCCACCAAGGAGATCCGTGCGCGCCTGGAGGGCACCATCGCCGAAGTGGAGTGGGCGGTCCACGCCCCCTACATCGCGCGGATCCAGGAGCTGAAGAAGGAGCGGAACGCCGTCATCCTGGCCCACAACTACCAGACCCCCGAGATCTTCCATGGGGTCGCCGACATCGTGGGTGACTCGCTGGGGCTCGCCCAGGAGGCGGTCACGGCGGAGGCCGACGTCATCGTCCTCTGCGGCGTCCACTTCATGGCCGAGACCGCCAAGATCCTGAACCCCGAGAAGATGGTGCTCATTCCGGACCTCCGGGCAGGATGCTCCCTGGCCGAGTCCATCACCGGCGAGGATGTCCGGAAGCTCAAGGAGCGGTACCCGGGGGTGCCGGTAGTGACCTATGTGAACACCTCCGCCGACGTGAAGGCCGAGAGCGACATCTGCTGCACCTCGTCCAATGCCGTGCAGGTGGTGGAGTCGCTGGGGGTGGACCGGGTGATCTTCCTTCCCGACGAGTACCTGGCGAAGTGGGTCGCCACCCAGACCGATGTGGAGATCATCCGGTGGGACGGCACCTGCGAGGTGCACGAGCGCTTCACCGCCGAGGAGATCCGCCAGTACCGCCGGGGCTACCCCGACGTGGTGGTCCTGGCCCACCCCGAGTGCCCCCCCGATGTCCTGGACGAAGCGGACTACGTGGGCTCCACCGCCGGAATGATGGGGTACGTGCGCGACCGGCAGCCCGAGCGGGTCGTCATGATCACCGAGTGCTCCATGAGCGACAACCTGGCCGCCGAGAACCCCAATGTGGACTTCGTCCGGCCATGCAACCTCTGCCCGCACATGAAGCGGATCACCCTCCCCCGGATCCTCCGCGCCCTCGAGAACCTCGAGTACGAGGTCGAGGTGGACCCCGAGATGGCGGAGCGGGCGAAGAATGCCGTGGAGCGGATGCTCGCGGTGGGACGGGGCAGCGGCGGCTGATCGTTGACCCCCGCGAAGGGATCTGAGCGCACCGAGGCCGACCTGGTCATCGTCGGCTCAGGGGCGGCGGGACTCTCGGCGGCGCTGGCCGCGGCCGGGGGCGTCCGTTCGCTGGTCTCTGATGGCACCACACCCGTGGACCCGCCGGGCCGGATCCTCCTCCTCACCCGGGGCCGGCTGGGCCGCGACGGCGCCTCCACCATGGCGCAGGGTGGGGTCGCCGCGGCGCTCCACCAGTCGGACTCCCCCGACCTCCACGCCATTGACACCGTCCTCGCCGGCGCGGGACTCTCGAGGCAGGACCGGGTCTCGATCCTCACCACCGAGGGCCCCGGTCGGGTCCGGGAACTCCTGGGGATGGGGGCTCGCTTCGATCGCGACGCCTCGGGGTCCCTCGCCCTCGCCATGGAAGGCGCTCACTCCCGCCGTCGGGTGATCCATGCCCATGGCGACCGCACGGGGGCCGAGGTAAGCCGGGTCCTGGCCGATGCCGTCCGCGCCGACCCCCGCATCGAGGTGGTGGAGGGTGCCGAACTCCTGGACCTGGTGGTGGAGGCAGGGCGACTGACCGGGGTCCGCATCCGGGTCACCGCCTCGGGCACCCCCCCGCATGAAGTCGACGAGACCACCGGCCGACCGGTCGGGACCCATGCGGTGATCCTGGCCACCGGAGGCCCGTGCCACCTCTACCTGAAGACCACGACCCCGCCCTCCTCCACGGGAACGGGGATCGCCATGGCGGCCCGGGCCGGCGCACGCCTCACCGACATGGAGTTCGTCCAGTTCCACCCCACCGCCATGGCGGTGGAGGCCGACCCCCTCCCCCTGGTCACCGAGGCGCTCCGGGGCGAGGGAGCGGTGTTGGTGGACCGCCGGGGCCGCGGCCTCCACTTTCCCGACGACGGAGGCGACCTCTCCTCCCGGGACCTGGTGGCCCGCACCCTCTGGCTCGAGCTCCGGGAGGGCCGGGAGGTCTTCCTCGACGCACGCGCCGCACCGGGCGCCGACTTTCCCCGGCGCTTCCCCGGGGTGTACGCCCTCTGCCGGGAGCACGGGATCGATCCCGTTCGGGAGCCCATCCCCGTCACCCCCGCCGCCCACTATCACATGGGGGGAGTGGAGGTGGACGAGGAGGGGCGCACCTCCCTGCCCGGACTCTGGGCCGCCGGCGAGGTGGCGTCCACCGGGGTCCATGGCGCGAACCGGCTGGCGAGCAACTCCCTCCTGGAGGGCCTCGTCTTCGGGGCTCGCGCCGGGGAGTCGGCACGTCGGACCCTCGAGGGCGGGGGGTGGGAGTGGCGAGAAGTACGGGAGACGCCCGAGCTCGCCCCCTCCCCCCTTCC
>SLSF01000102.1 GCA_007130605.1 Gemmatimonadota bacterium
ATGGTCGCTGCTGGACTCGAACCAGCGACCCCTACGATGTGAACGTAGTGCTCTACCAGCTGAGCTAAGCGACCTGCTGTGGTCCGGTCTGCGCCGGAGGTGCCATCAGGCACCCCCGGCTGCGACCGACCCTGAAGCGATGGCCCGCTTCAGGAAGTACCCCCACGGGGAATCGAACCCCGGTTTCCTGGCTGAGAACCAGGTGTCCTAGGCCACTAGACGATGGGGGCAAAGGAACCCTTACAGTATCTCTAAGGGGCCAAAGGATACAACCCCGGCGAACCCGGGTCAACCCCCCTGGACCCGGGGGCCCCGCACGCAAAGCGTATGGGTCGCGCAAGACCCCTTTCAGTGGTCCCTGCCCCTCTTCAACCGTCTTCTAGTCGGGCCCGAGAACGAGGAACCGGAGGATCACGTCGAAGGTGTCGGCGTCGTCGACGAGCTGGGTGTGGGTGGGGCAGCAGACCTCCACATTGGTGACGCGTTCCCCCCGGAGCCTGGCAGAGGATGCGGGAATCACCCGGAGGTCCATGGGCGTACGGAGTGCCAGGGCCTCGATACCCTCCGGGACCCCCCCTTCGTGCCGGAGGCTCATGAGAAAATCACTTCCAGGGACCATCTCGCGGCCCCCATCGCCCCATGCCAGGACCGCGGCGACGGTGCCCCGGTGCGGGGTCCCGAGAAAGGCGACACGGCGCACCGAGGGGGGACCCTCCTTGGTGACCAGGTACTGGCGCACGGCGAGCCCACCCATGGAGTGGGCCACCACGTCGACCCGCTCCGCTCCGGTGAGCCCCTGGAGGACCCGGATGGCGGTGCCGATCTCCTGGGCGTGGGCCGCGTTGCTTCCCACCGGATCCCGGAAGGAGAGGGTGGAGACGCGGCTCTCAGGCCATCCAGCCTCGATGAGGCGCTGCCGGATCGGCTCCACGTCGGGCGCGGTGTCTCCCCATCCGGGCACCACAAGTACCGGCACCGGGTCGTCGCCGGCGGTGAGAACCTCGGGGAACTGCCCCTCGATCCCCGAGGGGACGAGGAGGAGCACGAGGAGAACGGAGAGAAGGGGGCGAGTACGGGGCATGCACCCTTCTACACGCGAATCCCCTCTCGAGAGCCCAGCAGCCCTCCGAGGATCTCGAGGGCCGCATCCACCTGCGCCTCGGTGAGGACCAGGGGCGGCGAGAGCTGGAGTACCTCGCCCCTGGCTCCGGCAGGGAGGAGAAGAAGTCCCTCGGCGAGTCCCCGGGTCGCCACCTCCACCCCCTCGCCCTCGCCCAGAACGATCCCCAGGAAGGCCCCGCGGCCGCGTACGGCACGGCCTTCGAGACCGGCGCGGAGGCGGGATCCGATCTCCCGGGCTCGCTCTGCCAGCCCCTCGTCTCGCAGCACACCGAGAAAGGCGAGTGCCGAGGCACACGCCAGCGGGTGCCCCAGGAAGGTCGACGTGTGGATCGCCTCGCCCCTCGATGTGGGCCAGGCATCCATCACGTCGGCGTCTCCCAGGCAGGCCGAGATCGGGAGCCCCCCTCCGAGCGCCTTCCCCAGGCAGAGGAGATCGGGCACGACACCCTCGTGCTCGAAGGCGAAGGTCTCTCCGGTGCGGCCCAGCCCGGTGAAGATCTCGTCGAAGATGAGAACCGCCCCCCGGGCCCGCGCCTCCCTGCCGAGCTTCCGGAGAAAGCCGGGGGCGGGAAGCCGCACCCCGCCCCGTCCCTGGATCGGCTCGATGATCACGGCCCCGACCTCGCCCGCTCCGTCGAAGGCGGACTCGAGGACCCGGTCCGCCGTCGCTTCGTCTTCGGGAAAGGGAAGGAAACGGACCTCGGGATGGAGATGGGCCCGGAAGGGAGCTCGGAAGTGGTCGCGGGAGGTGGTGGCCAGGGCTCCCATGGTCAGCCCGTGGTAGGAGCCCTCGAAGGCAAGGATCCTCGGGCGTCCGGTGGCGAGAAGCGCGGTCTTGAGGGCGACCTCCACCGCTTCGGAGCCCGAGGTGGCCAGCACGCCGCGGGTCTCCCGCCAGGGGGCGAGGGCCGCGAGGGCCTCCAGGAGATCGACCTTAGGGAGGGGTGGATGGACATCGCCCATCCCGTGCATGAGCCGGTCCGCCTGCTCGTGCACCGCCCGGACCATGGCCGGATGACGGTGCCCCGCCACCGCCACCCCGAAGGCCCCGGTGAGGTCGAGATATACATTCCCGTCGGCGTCGCGGACATTCGCCCCTTTTGCCTCGCTCCAGAAGACGGGAAAGTCGGGCCCCAGGTAGGTGACATTGCGCGACTCGACCCCGGCGAGACGTGCGGCGAGCTCCGAGGAGCGGGGCCCGGGGGGGCGCATCCGCATCTCGGGAAGCTGTCTACCGAAGGTCTCGTTGCTCATTTTGCCCGACCTCTTGTCATTCTCCAAGGGGTGGCGGCGGGTCGTCGGACTCCGCGCCGGGGGAGACGACCCTCCCCCTCTCCAATGATAACGCCCATTTCCGGGGGGGCACGAGCACCTTTGGCACATCCGTTGCCATTCGTGGGGGGTGGACTCCCAAACGGAGGCATGATGTCCACAGATCCACTCCTTCCGAGGATGTACGGCACCTCGCCGCCCTTCCTGGACCTGGTCCGTTCGGTGGAGGCCCTCCTGCCCGAGGCGCCCCCGGTCCTCCTCCTTTCCGGGGAGACCGGGACGGGAAAGACCCTGCTTGCGCGGGCGATCCACGATCGCTCCGAGCGGGCCGGATCCCCCTTCCTCATGGTGCCGTGCGGGACCATGACGTGCCAGGTCCTCGAAGAGGAACTCTTCGGCGATCCCCTGGGCCGCCGGATCGGGCTCCTCGACCTGGTGGGACACGGGACCCTCGTCCTGGAGGATGCCGACCGGATCGCCCCGGCCCTCTCGGAGAAGGTTCGAGCGCGGATCGAGGCCCCCTCGCACCGGATCCCCCGGATCCTTGCGACCACCCGACGCGAGCCCGACCCGAAGTCGTGGTGGGCCGAGCATGTTCTCCACCTTCCCCCCCTTCGCCGACGGATGGAGGACCTGGAGCTCCTGGCCGAGGTCCTCCTCCGACGGGACCAGGGTGAGCCGGTTCCCAGCCTCGAGCCCGAAGCGCTCGAGGCACTCCATGCCCATCCCTGGCCCGGCAATGTCCGTGAACTGGCCTCCGTCCTCCGCGCGGCCGCAGAGCTGGCACCGGGAGGACGGATCCGGGGAGAGCACCTCCGGATCCGCACCCGGGACACCCGCCCCCTGGCGGAGGAAGGGGACGCCGCCCCCGAGATGATCCTCATCCCCACCCGGGGCAAGGCATGGAACCGGATCGAGGCGGAGGCGGTGCGCGCCACCCTCGAGATCACCTCCGGGAATCGGAGCCAGGCGGCGCGGATTCTCGGCATCTCCCGTCCGACGCTGGGCCGGAAGATCAAGAAGTACGAGATCGACATCCCTCCCCCGAGCCCCTGATCGGCCGTACCTTACGGGTCCACTCTCAACTTCGAGGAGATGCCCGTGTCGAAGAAGGATCGTTACGGAGCCCGCACGATCGGGAACCGGGAGCTTGCCCCCGAGAGCCTCATGATGAGCTACGGCTACCGACCGTCGCTCTCGGAAGGGGCCCTGAAGAGCCCGATCTTCCAGACCTCCACCTTCGTCTTCGACTCGGCCGAGGACGGGAAGGCCTTCTTCGAGGTGGCGTACGGGCTCCGGGAGCCGGCGAAGGACGAGTCGCTCGGCCTCATCTACTCCCGCCTCAACAACCCGGACCTGGAGATCCTCGAGGACCGCCTCACCCTCTGGGACGATGCCGAGGCCGCGGCGGTCTTCGAGAGCGGAATGGCGGCGATCTCGACCACGGCCCTGACCTACCTGCGGCCGGGCCACACCCTCCTCTATTCGGCGCCGGTCTATGGAGGGACCCAGTACCTCTTCTCGGAGATCCTCCCGCAGTTCGGGATCCGGACCCATCCCTTCCTGGCCGCCGGGGGGACCCGGGCGATGGAGGCGGCGGCAGAGGAGGTGGGGACCTTCCGGATGCTCCACCTGGAGACCCCGGCGAATCCCACGAACCACCTGGTGGACATCGAGGCCGCCGCACGGCTGGCCCGGAAGCACTCCGATCCGGGGACACCGGCCCTGGTGGCGGTGGACAACACCTTCCTGGGGCCCGTCTTCCAGAATCCCCTGGAGCACGGGGCGGACCTGGTCCTCTACTCCCTCACCAAGTATGTGGGCGGACACTCCGATGTCATTGCCGGGGCGTGTCTCGGCTCGGAGGAGCGGATTGCCGAGGTGAAGGGGTCCCGGACCTTCTTCGGGACCATGGCGGGCCCCTGGACCGGCTGGCTCCTCATGCGGAGCCTCGAGACGCTGAAGCTCAGGATGACCCGCCAGGCGGAGACCGCCATCCGGATTGCCGACTGGCTCCATGCCCACCCGAAGGTCGGTCGGGTCTACTTTCCGGGCCACCTGGCCGAGGGGGATCCGGACTACGAGCTCTTCCGCCGGCAGTGCAAAGCGGCCGGTGGCATGGTCTCCTTCGATGTGGAGGGGGGCGAGGAGGGCGCCTTCCGCTTCCTCAACCACCTCTCGCTGGTGAAGCTGGCGGTGAGTCTCGGAGGCACCGAGTCGCTGGCCCAGCACCCCGGAACCATGACCCATTCCGACATCCCGCCGAAGATGCAGCGAGAGATGGGGATCACCGAATCGATGGTCCGTCTCTCGGTGGGAGTCGAGGACTTCGACGACCTGGTGGCCGACCTCTCGGCGGCCTTCGAAGCGATCTGAAACTCCGGGCGCCCGGCTCCGTAGGGGAGGATGAACACCTCAACCACGGAGTCGAAAAATGATCTACCAGATCGCAGCAACCCGAATCGGACCGCGACCCTCGGTCTGGACTGTCGTCCTCGCCGTGCTCGCCGCAATCGCCATCCTCGTCAACTGAGGATCACCCATGCGGCCACGTAGCCGGCGAGGAGGATCATCCCCTTCGTCCGCCCGATCATGTGGCGGTGAATCGCAAGGGGCAGGAGGAGGAGAGAGACGGCGAAGGTCACCGGAAGCCCCACCATCAGGACCCGCTCGCTGATCTCGAAGGGACGCACCATGGCGGTCCCGCCCAGGACGAAGGTCAGATTGAAGATGTTGGACCCCACGATATTTCCCACCGCCAGATCCACCTCCTTCCGAGCGGCGGCCACCACGGTGGTCGCCAGCTCCGGAAGAGAGGTCCCGATGGCCACCACCGAGAGCCCCACCATGAGCTCCGGCACACCCAGTTCCGCCGCAAGACTCGTCGCCCCCCGCACAATACCCTGACCCCCGCCCACCAGGGCGACGGATCCGGCCGCCACCAGGCCCACGGGGACCAGCACATCCTTCAGCGTCTCGATGCGCCGCTCACCGGTCTCTTTCAGGATCGCCTCGCCCTCGACCCGGGCCTTCGGGACCAGGAGCCCCAGGTAGATGGCAAGGATCACCAGGAGAAGGATTCCCTCGAGGCGTCCGAAGGAGAGGTTCCAGAAGAGGGGGACGGTCACCAGGGTGATGACCAGCATCCAGGGGATGTCCCGGCGCACCACCCGGGGGGCCACCGCCAGGGGGTGGAGGAAGGCCGCTATCCCCAGGATCAGCCCCACATTCGCCAGATTCGAGCCGAGCACATTCCCCATGACGAGTTCGGGGCTGTCCTGCAGCACGGCGAGGATACAGACCACGAGCTCGGGAGCGGAGGTCCCCACCGAGACGATGGTGAGGCCGATGATGATGGGGCGCACACCCAGCCGGGTCCCCAGCTCGGCGCTGCCCCGGATGAGCCACTCGGCTCCCAGGTAGAGGAGGAGGATTCCGCCGAAGAGGAGGATCAGGTGGAGGATCACCGGCGGCGTCCCAGCCAGCTTCGGAAGTCGTCGATGCCCAGGGTGTTCAGGACGTCGGAGGCCTCGAGCCACCCGCGTCTGGCCTCTTCCAGCCCCGACTCCATGAAGTCCAGGTGCTCGATGCGGTGGGCATCGGTGGCCACACTCACCGGCACGCCGAGCTCCTTCGCACGGTTCAGATGGCGGTCATGGAGGTCCAGCCGTCGGGGGTTCGCGTTCAGCTCCACCGCCACCCCATGCTCCTTCGCCGCCTCGAGGATCGCCTCCACGTCGACGGAGTAGGGCTCCCGGCGGTTAAGGAGGCGGCCGGTAGGGTGGACGAGGATGTCCACCATGGGGTGCTCCAGCGCCCGGAGGATCCGCTCGGTCTGAGCCTTCGGATCCAGGCGCATGTGGGAGTGGACGGCCACCAGGACCAGGTCCAGCTCTTCCAGGACCTCGTCGGGAAGATCCAGGCTCCCGTCCTTCAGGATGTCGACTTCGCACCCCCGGAAGATGGGGATCCCCTCTGCCACCTCGTCGAGCTCCGCCCACTGCTCGCGAAGCCGTTCCGGGGTCAGTCCCCGCGCCACCGTCACCGCCTGGGAGTGGTCAGTGATGGCGAGGTACTCGTACCCCCGCTCCCGGCACGCCCGGGCCATCTCGGCAATGGTGTTCCGGCCATCGCTCCAGGTGGTGTGCATGTGGAGGTCTCCCCGGATCCGGTCGACGGTGACCAGCTCGGGGAGCTCCCCCGCCTCCGCCGCCTCGATCTCGCCCCGATTCTCGCGGAGCACCGGGGGGATCCAGGGGAGGTCCACCGCCTCGAAGACCGCCTCCTCGGTCTCTCCCCCCACCCGGTCGTCACCGTCGAAGACCCCGTACTCCGAGACCTTGAGCCCTCGCTTCCGCGCCCGGCTACGGATCTCCACATTGTGCTCCTTCGATCCGGTGAAGTAGTGAAGGGCGGCACCGTACGCCGCCGGCTCCAGGATGCGGAGGTCCACCGGGAGGCCCGAACGGAGCACGACGCTCCCCCGGGTGTCTCCTTCCATCTCGATGCGGTCCACCTCGGCGTACGAGGTGAAATGCGGCATGAGCTCCGGTGGGGCAAGGGCGAGGATGTCGATGTCGCCCACGGTGGAGCGTCCCCGGCGGTAGCTTCCGGCCACTTCGAGGCGCTCGACGCCGGGCCCCTTCTCCAGGTGCTCAAGGAGGCCCCTGAGAAGCTGGGCCGCCTCGGTCCGCAGGAAGCGTCCGGTGTGTTTCCGGTGGTCCTCGATGGCCCGCAGGATTTTCTCGGCGCTCTTCCGGCCGAAGCCCTCGAGGGCCTCCACCCGACCGTCCTCCACCGCTTCCTCGAGGGTGTCGGGGGTCGTCACACCCAGCTCCTTCCAGAGCTTCCGGGCCTTCTTGGGGCCGACCCCGTCCAGGCGGGTGAGTACCGCCAGCTCACGGGGGACCTCCCGGGCGACCTCCTTGATGAGCTCGAGTTCGCCCGTTTCCAGGAGTTCGCGGATGTGGGAACTCATGTCCTTCCCGATGCCGGGGAGGTCGGTGAGGTCCTCCACTGCCGCCAGTGGGCGGGGCAATCCGCGGACGGTCCGGACGGCGTTCCGGTAGGCACGAATCCGGAATGGATTCGCCCCCCGGATCTCAAGTAGATCCGCGAGTTCATTCAGGCGGTCGGCGATCTCGATGTTTTCCATGGCG
>SLSF01000125.1 GCA_007130605.1 Gemmatimonadota bacterium
CCCTTGCTGATCTTGAGGGCTCGGCCCTCGCTCCAGTCGAGCTGCAGGGGGAGGCGGTCGGCGGTGGCCTGGTACGCCTCGTGGACCGCCTCGGCCATGTCGTCCGCACGGTTCACTTCCTGCTCGGGGATGTCCTCTCCCCGATCCCGCAGCTCTTCGAGAAATATGATCCAGGGTTCATCCATCGTCATCTCCGGGTGGTGGTTTACTCTTCCACGTATTCCCGGGCATCGGGATCGATGTCGGGCCGGATCTCCACCAGGTCCCCCTCGGCCGCCACCTCGTCGGGGAGGCGGTCGGCGAGCTGTCGCAGGGCATCGGGCAGGTTCTCGGCCCGGATCCGCTCGAGATGATAGCGGCTGCGCTCCCTTCCATACCGTACAGTCACTCGAAAATCCATCGTCTCCACTCCCGGGTCTCAGGGTGCCAACACGACAAGCTGCCTGTGGTTCCCTTGAAGGGTGCCCGCGGCGCGGTTCTATTCCACAGTCATGTCCATCCTCGGCCGAATCTACGATCTCTCCCTGCGGGGTGCGCGGAGCCTGTCCCCCTTCTTCGCGGGAGGCTCGGGGAAGGTCGGGGAGGGGCTCCGGGGGCGAGCCCGGGACCGGTACCTCTTCCGTGAATGGGCCCAGGCGGAGCGGGATCCGGCCCGACCCCTGGTCTGGTTCCATGCGCCCTCGGTGGGGGAGGGCCTCCAGGCGCGGGCCATCCTCGAGGCAATGAAGGAGGTCTCTCCCGGGGTCCAGCTCGCCTACTCCTTCTTCTCGCCCTCGGCCGAGCGTCTCGCCCGGAAGCTCGCCGTCGATGTGGCCGGCTACCTCCCCTGGGATCTCCAGGTCGAGGTGAGTCCGACCCTCGATGCCCTGCGACCGGACGCCATCGTCTTCACCAAGACCGAGGTCTGGCCGGGCCTCACCTCCGCCGCCACCCGGCGAGAGATTCCGGTCTTTCTCGCCGCCGCGACCCTCCCCCCCAACGCCGGGCGCCTCCGCTGGCCGGCGCGTCGCCTCCTCCGGCAGACCTTTGGAGCCCTGGAGGGCGTGCTCGCCATCTCCGACGACGACGGGCACCGCTTCCGGCAGCTGGGAGTCCCCGAGGCCCGGATCCAGGTCACGGGAGACCCGGCCATGGATTCGGTGATGGAGCGGGTGGAGGCCACCGATCCCGACGCCGCGCACCTGGTCCCCCTCTCCGACGGGCGTCTGACGGTGCTGGCCGGATCGACCTGGGAGCCCGACGAGGCCGTCCTCATCCCTGCCCTCACCGCCCTCCGCCACCGGATCGGGCGCCTCGTCATCGCGCCCCACGAGCCCACACCGGCGCACCTGGAGCCCCTCGAGGTCCGGCTTGCGGACGCGGGGTGGACGACGACCCGCCTCCGCCCCGAGATTCCACCGGAGGCCGACGCCGTCATCGTGGACCGGGTGGGGATCCTGGCCGAGCTCTACACCATCGCCGATCTGGCCTTCGTCGGCGGGGGCTTCCACTCGGCAGGCCTCCACTCGGTCCTGGAGCCGGCGGCCGCGGGGGTGCCGGTGCTCTTCGGGCCGGGTCACGAGAATGCCCGGGCAGCCGGCGAACTCATGGCGGTGGGCGGAGGTCGGGAGGTGGCGGACGCCAGCGAACTCCAGGCCGCCCTGGAGCGCTGGCTCGACGACGATGCCCGACGCCATGCGGGAGACGCCGCCCGCCACCATGTGGAGTCCCATCGCGGCGCGGCACGGCGCACCGCCCGAATCCTCTCCGAACTTCTACCCTGAGGAGGCCTCCTTGGCCCCCGAGATTCCCGAGATGACTCCCACCGAGCTCAAGGACCGACTCGACCGGGAGCAGCCCCTCGTCCTCATCGATGTGCGCGACGCCTTCGAGCGCCAGATCGCCGACCTCCCCGAGGTGGGCCAGCACCGGATCCCGGTGGCCGACTTCCTCGATCGACTCGACGAGCTGGATCCCGACGCGCCCACCGTCCTCTACTGCCGCTCCGGAGCCCGAAGCCTCTGGGCCGCCCGGCACCTGGCCCGCCACGGCTTCGACCAGCTCTGGAATCTGAAGGGGGGCGTCCTGGGGTGGCGCGAGGAGGTCGACCCCACCCTCGCCGAGTACTGATGGTCCGGGTCGTCTGCCTGCTCCTCCTCCTTGCCACACCCCTGGAGGCTCTCCAGGACCGGCCGGAATTCGTCCGTCCCGATTCCATCCGGGGGATCTACCTGAACGCATGGGTCGCCGGAAGTCGGAGCGGAGAGATGATCGACCTCGCACGTCGCACCCGGATCAACACCTTCGTCATCGATGTGAAGGATGCCACCGGATATGTGAGCCATCGGACCGCCCTCCCCCTCGCCCGCGAGATCGGGGCGGACCGCCAGCTCCGAATCCGCGACCTGCCGGACCTCCTCCGGCGCCTCGAGGCGGAGGGGATCTATCCCATCGCCCGGATCGTCGTCCTGAAGGATCCCCTCCTGGCGGCAGCGCGGCCTGACCTCGCCATCCAGGACTCTCTCGGCCGAACCTGGATCGACGGGCGTGGAGACCGCTGGGTCAATCCCTGGAGCGAGTCGGTTCATGCATACAACATCGAACTGGCCCGGGAGGTGATCGAACTCGGCTTTCCGGAGATCCAGTGGGATTACATCCGCTTCCCCGACCGCCCCGCATCGGAGCTCCGCGAGGCACGGTACCCGGGCGCCGAGGGACGACCCCGAAGCGAGGCGATCCGGGCCTTCCTCCTTCGGAGCCGGGAGACCCTCGATGTGCCCGTCACCGCCGATGTCTTCGGCATGACGACGGTGGCGCGGGGCGATGTGGGGATCGGCCAGGAATGGGAACGCCTCGTCGACGTGGTCGACGCCCTGCTGCCCATGGTCTACCCATCTCACTACGCGCCGGGCTCGTACGGCTTCCAGAAACCCAACGCCCACCCCTACGAGATCGTCTTCCGGGCCGTCAGAGATGGCATCCGCCGCACCGAGGCGGCGGGAGAGACTACCGAGATCATTCCATGGCTCCAGGGCTTCTCCCTCGGGGAGCCACCCTATGGGCCCGACGAGATCCGGGCCCAGATTCGAGCCGTGCATGACCTGGGACTCCCCCACTGGCTCCTCTGGAATGCCTCGGCAAGATACTCCGAGGAGGCGCTGCGGTGACCCTCCTCCTGGTGGACCTCCTGGGCGTCATGGTCTTCGCCGTGAGTGGCGCCCTCGCCGCCCTCCGGAAGGAGATGGATCTGCTGGGGGTCCTCGTCATCGCGGCGGTGACCGCCCTCGGGGGAGGAACGGTCCGGGACCTCCTCCTCGACCGCCATCCGGTGATCTGGGTCACCGAGCCCCTCTACATCTATGCCGCCCTCGGGGCCGCCATCCTCACGGTGGTCTACACCCGCTTCCGGAAGGCGCCCGACTCGGCCCTCTCCATCGCCGATGCCCTGGGGCTCGGATTCTTCGTCATTTCAGGAGCCCGGATCACCCTCGAGCTGGGGTACGGAGGGGTCATCGTCGTCCTCATGGGCACCACTACCGGGGTCGTCGGTGGGGTGATCCGGGACATCCTCTCGGCCCGGGTCCCCCTCATCCTCCGGAAGGGGGAGCTCTACGCCACCACCGCCATCGCCGGAGTGACCTTCTACCTGGTCCTCCTGGGCCTCGGCGTCGCGGAGGGGGTCGCCGCCGGGGTGGGGATGGCCACGGTGGTAGGCCTCCGCCTTGTGGCCATCATCTGGAAGGTGGGGCTGCCGGTGATTCCGCTCCGGCGGTGACCTACTCTGCCGGCACCGTCTGGAACTGGAGCTCGTGGAGACGGGAGTAGAGACCGCCCATCTCCAGGAGCTCCAGGTGCGAGCCCTCCTCCACCAGCTCGCCATGGTGCATGACGAAGATCCGGTCGGCACCCTGGATCGTCGAGAGCCGGTGGGCGATGACGACACTGGTACGCCCCTCCATGAGGCGTCGGGTCGCCTCGTCGATGCGGGCCTCGATCTCGGAGTCCACCGAAGACGTCGCCTCGTCCAGGATCAGGATCCGCGGATCGAAGGCGAGGGCCCGGGCGAAGGAGATGAGCTGGCGCTCCCCCACCGAGAGGGAGGACCCCCGCTCCCCCAGCGGAGTGGCGAAGCCCCGGGAGAGCCCGTTGACGAAGTCCTCGGCTCCCACCTCGCGGGCGGCGGCACGGACCGACTCGTCGGAGATCTCCCGGTCGCCCATCCGGATGTTGTACTGCACGTCGTCGCTGAAGAGGAAGACATCCTGGAGCACCAGGCCGATCCGGGCCCGCAACTCCTTCTGCGCCACTTCGCGGATGGGGATCCCGTCCAGGAGGATCTCGCCCTTCTGGGGATCGTAGAAGCGCATGAGGAGGTTGATGATGGTGGTCTTCCCCGCTCCGGTGTGCCCCACGATTGCGACCTTCTCGCCGGGCCGGATCCGGAAGGAGAGTCCACGGATGACCCAGTCGGGCTCCCCCTCTTCGTCCTGCCCGTAGGCGAACCAGACATCCCGGAACTCGATGTCCCCCCCGAGGCCCTCGGGGAGGGGCCTGGGCGAGGCCGGGTCGGCGATGGCCGGCTCCCGGTCCAGGAGCTTGAAGATCCTCTCCGACGACGCCATGGCGCCCTGGAGGACGTTGTACTTCTCCGAGAGGTCCTGGATCGGCCGGAAGAAGCGGCGGGCGTAGAGGAGGAAGGCGGTGACGACCCCCACCGTCGTCGCCTCGGCCAGGATCGCGGCACCCCCGACCCAGATGATGAGGGCAAGGGCAATGGCGGTGAAAACCTCGATGACCGGAAAGAAGAGGGCGTAGTAGGTGATGCTTCGCAGGTGCGCCTCGAGGTAGTCGTCGTTCACCTCGTCGAGGCGCCGGGCGTCGGCCTCCTCGCGGTTGAAGAGCTGCACCACCTGCATCCCGGTGATCCGCTCGTGGAGGAAGGCGTTGATGCGGGCCAGGCGGACCCGGATGTCGCGGTACGCCCGCCGGATCCTGGAGCGGAAGACGAAGGCGGCCCAGACCACGAGGGGCATGACCGACATGGTCACCAGCGCCAGCTGCCAGTCCAGGAGCAGCATGGCCGAGATGATGAAGATCAGGGTGAAGAGGTCGCCGAAGATCGCCACCACCCCCGAGGAGAAGAGCTCGTTCAGGGTCTCCACGTCGGAGGTGATCCGGGTCATGAGCCGGCCCACCGGGTTCCGGTCGAAGAAGGTGAGGTCGAGCTCCTGGAGCTTGTGGAAGATCTCCATTCGGAGGTCGTACATGACCGACTGGCCGAGCCAGGTGGTCACCAGGGCCTGGGCATACTGAAGCCCGAAGGTGGCCAGGGTCGCCACCATGTAGGCGATGGCGAGGATCGAGAGGAGGCGTCCATCTCCCTCGGGAACGGCGTCATCCAGCGCCATCTGGATGAGCCAGGGCCCCACGATCTGGAGAAGCGCCGCCGAGACCAGGAGGACGACGGCGAGCACCACCTTCCACCGGTAGGGCCCCAGGTAACGGAGGAGGCGCCGCATGAGGCGGGCGTCATAGGCCTTCCCCAGGGCATCTTCCTCCTGGATCGGGCCGGTGGGGGCCTGGTTCATGGCTCGCTGATACCCCGGCCCCCTTCTCGGTTCCAGCGGAGGGCCTCGACGACCCATTCCCGCCCGGGAGGGTGCGCCACCGCCTCGCCACCATAGGCCAGGACATGGCGAACCAGCCATTCCCGGTCCGCCACATGGTGCACGACCCGGAACCCGCCATCCTCCAGCGCCTCTCCCTCGAGCCGCTCCTCGATCCAGCGGGCAATCTTCGGCGAATAGTCCACGGTGACCGCCTCCGCCTCCCGGGGGAGGAAGACCCGTCCCCCCTCCACGTACTCGCGGGGATCGAAGTCCTGCGGCCACTCGAAGGGCTCCTCCCCGGTCTCGACGGAGAGGATCCGGTCGATGCGGAAGGCCCGGACACCCCCCTCCGGCCGCTCCCCCATCAGGTACCAGCGACCCTCGGCGTGCAGGAGGGTCAGTGGGTGGAGGCGACGCTCCTCCGGCCCCGGCGCCCCGCGCTTCAGGTAGCGGAAGCGGATGGGGAGTCGGGTTGCGATGGCCTCCAGAATGCGGTCGCGGATCCGGCCATCCACCGGTCGGGCCGAGGCGTCCTCCACGGGAAGGGGCTCGAGCCCCTCCGTCGCCTCGCGGGCCACGGCCCCCTCGAGGCGATCCATGAGTCTCGTCCCCTCGGCGTCTCCCCGGACGAGGGCCCGGGTCCGAAGCCCCAGGGCGAGGGCCAGGGCCTCACGACTTCCGAGCTTCGGCGGACGGGCGAAGGGTTTCGACCCGAAGATCCGCACCCGGTCCGCCTCGAGCTGGAGCTGGAAGTCGGCCGGATCTCCGGCCTGCAGGTAGGAGGCACGGGAGGTCAGGAGCTCGATGTCTCCGTGCAGCGTTCGTCGATCCACCTCCAGGAGCTCCTCCAGCTCTGCGAAGGTCGCCCCCTCTTCCCGCTGGGCCCGGGGAAGGATCAGGAGGAGCCGCTCCAGGCGATCGATGGCGGCGCTCATCGGTGTGCCTCGAGGGTCCGGACCCTGAGGGCCTCCAGTGCCTCCGCCATGCTGTCGGGCGACTCGACGCCGGCGTCTCCGGCGTGGGAGAGGAGCCAGCGGAGGAAGGGGCCCCGCCGACGCACCCGGAAGCGCCGGATCCCCTCCTCGACCGCCTCACCCCATCCATTCCGTTCCGCAAGGAGGTCCAACGGCGGAGCGAAGCGGATGTCCACCGGCTCCCCCGGGGTGTCCCCCAGCTCCCACGCCTCCCGTTCCCGGAGGGGCTCCAGGGTGAAGTCGTCGGGAATCTCGTAGTCGGCCGTCCGGGGCCGGTCAGGGTTCACCACCAGGTCGTCCATCCGGTCCACCCGGAAGAGACGGAGGGCATCCCGCCCCAGATCCCACCCCGCCAGGTACCAGCGAGAGCCCTGGTAGAGGATCCCCCCGGGCTGCACCAACCGTCGATGGGTCTCGTCCCGCCCGATGGCGTGGTAGTCGAAGGTCACCTCCTTCCGTCGGAGCACCGCGTCGGAGAGCTCCCGTACCGCCTCCTGGAGGGGATCCGGCTCCTCGGAGACATGGAGGATGGGGGCGACGTCGACCCGGTCCTCATCGGCCAGGTCGAAGGTGAGCTTCCGGAGTGCGGAGCGGGCGGCGTGACGGAAGGGAAAGGCCGGAAGGTTCACCACCTGGGTCAGCCCCTCGAGGGCGGCGCGGAGCTCGTCGGGTTCCACCGTCAGGGCACCATCCAGACGTGCCTCCTCCGAATCGAGGAGCCGGACCACCGGGAGGTGGAAGTCCCGGGGACGGAGCCGGTAGCGCTTCTCGATCTCGCCGGGACGGACGGTCACATCGACGGTCTCGATCTCGATACCCGCATCCCTCAGTTCCGCCTTGTCCCGCTCGAACTTGCGTCGGATGGAGTCCTGGTCGGCCCCGTCCCCCAACCGCATGTAGCCGGGCACGCCCTCGAG
>SLSF01000202.1 GCA_007130605.1 Gemmatimonadota bacterium
AGTTAGCCGCCGCCATCTTTATTTATGTTTCTTATATATTTTATCTATATCTATTCCTTCTACTTCCAATCTTAATTTATATAATGTAGTAAACAAAGGGTGTCTAATTTTACTTAACTCTGGAGAGACAAGTGTGCGTTTACCAATCCTCCGATCAATTATTGCTAACGATTTATGTACGATATTATTTGATTTCAGGGCTTTATGTGCAGATGTTCGTAGGTATTCATATAAATCATCTTCAAATTGATATTTATTCTGAATTCCAGTTCCTTTCATTGCTCGTATTGATACTTCATTTATTTGATCATAAAATTCATCATCAATATTTTTTGTTGTTTTATTTGTTCTAAGAATTTGATCTCTAATTTGTGATGAAATGCGATAATTTGCGAAATCATTAAAATCATAAATTTCCTTACCGTCTACACTAATCCAAGCTCTACCATAATAAAAACGAACTCTATGATAGACAGTATTGTGTAGCTTAACCCGTTCACGAAGTTTTTCGCAAAAAAAGGATTCTATATTTTGTTTTAATTTACTCCATCTCACTTGATTTTCTCTTTCAATCTTATTTAAGATTTTTAATGAATAATGGTGGCGGCTAACGTTAAGCGCAACAACAGCCTGTCCCGACGTTGTTTGTCGGGAAAGCCCCGCCGGCGCCTTGCCGCCAGATGAACGCATACCGTATCAGCATCGCTGCAGCAAACGGTACGATGAGCACCTTTGCAATTGATGAAAAAATAGAAAGCACATCGATGCCGACCGCTTCACCGAAAAAGAGAGTGAGATAGACCGGCAGGAAAACGATTTGCAGCAAAAGATTCCAGGGTAACAACGATACAGCGAGCGGTACATTTCCGCGTGAAAGATGAGTAAACACAAGATACCAATCGGTACACGGCGTGGCGAGCAGCATCAACAGTCCGATGCGGAACATCGGGGAATCGGCAAGGAAAATTGCACCGAGTACAAACGCGACGACCGGTGTTATAATGAAATTGATAACCATCGCAGATCCCGTCACCTTGAAAGAACGGAATGCTTTTGCCAACTCGCCGGCGGGAAGGGTAAAGAACACAAAAAACAGCATGATCTGCAGTGCGGGCATGATCGAGCGCGCGCCGAGCGAACGGAATGTATCGTACGGAGCGGCGGCGAGACCCAGCAGAACGGCTGTGAGTAAAAGAAGGGGTTGGAGTTTTTCGAGTTTTGACATCATTTATTCAATTCTGAAAAACTCACTCACATAATTTCCATCCGGATGACGACCATGTGCGAATATTCTACCATTCTTTAATTTTGTTATTGTAACATTATTTAGATATGCGAGTCGAGGTGATGAACGTGTTAAAATTGACCAGGTATCGGTATCTGGATAATATTTTTCCACGGTATAATCGGGATATCTTCCTGTCATCGCCAGTATCCGACCGTTATCCAATACTTCATATGCATGGGATCCGTAATTGTTAATCGATGCTGCTTTTGACCAGGTTCCGGTTTCGGGATCGAATATCTCGCTTTCAACAATCCTTGGTTTCGTATAACCCGGTCCGTTTCCGCCAAAAACGAAAATTTTTCCATCCTTAAGAACAATTGTGTTATGGTTTTCCCGGGGTTTGTGCATAGGATTTGCATGTGTCCATGTTTCATTAAATGGGTCATAGAGGAGTGTCGAATTACTCACATCTCCCATTGCTAACCTCCCTCCGGCAATAAGAACAGTTCCGTCGGGAAGGTTCGTAACAGAATGCCCCTGTCTTCCTATTGGCATTGTAGCTGCCGGTATTCTCGAAGTTCCTGTATGCGGATTGAATATTTCAGTAATTGAGTCGGTTTTAAAATTAATATTTTCCGCGCCTGTTATCAGTACTTCACCCGACTCAAGGAGTACTGGTTTTATCTCGTGGTAAAAACTATAATTTTGATTGCTCTTAAGTGTTATATCATCGCTCCAGGTGTCTGAAATTGGATTATATATAGCTGTCTTCAGGGTGGTAGATCCGTAATCAAGTCCTACCGACAACACTTCGCCGTTATCGAGTAAGATTAATTTGTGAGAGCGACGATTCGGCAGCGATGATGAGCTGGACAATGAACCGGAAAATGGACGTGTCCCTGGATTATATATTTCGTTTGAAGATAACACATCGTCGATTAATACACGTCCGTCATGTAATAACACATTTTGAGATACATACGATTTTGGTTCCAGTAATGGAGGGCCTGGAAGCCAGTACATTGCTTCAAGTAAATTTGAGTAACCGTAATCGCTTTTACTATTCTTAGCATATGCAATTATACGGTAGCGGTAATATCCCATATCGAACAAAGTATCGATAAAAGTGACGGATGTCGCGGGCAGAGTAGCAATATGAACATAATCCTCATCATCACGCCGGCGCTCTATCTTAAATTGTTCTGTAAACCAACCTGGATTTTCCCATTCCAAAAAGACAATTTCTTCGATTATGAAATCCAGATGTACGTTTTGCGGACCTAAATTGAGTGCGACTATCGAACTTTCATTTCTTCTTTCTGTATCATCTTGTACCCGGTATGGCACGATTTTGTATAGCATGAGTAATTTTTCTTCGAATGGGTCTTCAAAATATGTTGAATGCGCAGGGAGCCGGGCAATTTCTGAAAATACCGAATCATCGAATGCTTTTTCTATTATGTACCCGTCTTCGTATCTGCTATTATCTTTCCATGAGATTTTTACAATATTATTTTCCAAAGCGATGGTAAGGTTCGTCGGTGCGGGCGGGGCATAGGCATGCCCGTCAGGATCGAGAATATTATTACGATTGACATGGACGGGGTAATCACATGAAATATGAAACATAAATAATATTAAGAGGAGTATAATAATGTATTTCATGGTTCACCGTATTATTCGTATATATGCCAGTGTTCACTAACATCAAAACCTGTTGCTTTACCATTTGAATCTTGTATAATAATAAACGAATTATCAGATGACAGGAGAAAGTGATTAATATGTCCTGTTTGTGGTAAAGTTATCGGATTTATGGTAAATCCGGTATCGACGTTTTGTACGTATATTTTCCCAAATTCACTTCCTATATAAAGATATCTTCCTTTAGAATTAAGCGCAACCGAATAGATCCTAAAACTGGTTTGACTCGAATCATAAATATATTGAAATGCATTATTTGAAAAATCAATAATTCTTAAAACATTATTAATGCCAATAGCAATACGCTTACCATTTATGCTTGAAATATCTGAATGTAATTGAGCATCGGTGCTTCCCATGTGATTCAGTCCCGGCAACGAATATTTCCGTATTCTTCCATGATAATTTAATGTTAATATGAATTGATTATCCTCGGATAAATAAATATGTTTAAAATTTATTTGTTCTGTATCCTGCCTCGAATTTACTAACTCTTTTGTCAAAATAGAGTAGAGTGCTATAATACCTCCACTCCAGTCGACTGCTATATAAAGATTATCATTGCTGAATGTACAATTATTTGGTGGAGGTACCCACTCATTTCCTTCACGAAACCTGATGATTGTGTCCTTTAACTCATAGTCCTCCATACTCCAAATGGCAATCCCATTGCTACCGTAACCGGTTGCAAGTAAGTTGCCGTCATTGCTCAACGCGATAGGCCTCCAATGAGTACCTGGTGAAAGGTCCAGTGAGTGAATGATGTTCCCATTATTTCCATTTCTTATCGCGGTTTTATGCCCGCCGCCATGTCCGTTGGTAACAAAGTGGGAGCCATCTGCACTGATTTCTCTAATAAATTCATATGTGTGTGTAGTTTTTTCAAGAGTTATTTCAAATATTTTCTGGAAATGATATGGCCCGTATACAATACTAAATTGACGTGATGTACCATCATTAATACTTGTATAAGCATAGATTTTATAATTATAAATATTTTCAGCATCAATGTCGGAATCTTTGTATGATTGGTCACCTGTATCAATTACAGCGATTATTTCATAAAATTCTTGATTGTTTTTCTTTCGCTCAATAATAAACCCCGAATAAAACGAAACACTGATATCCCAGTCTATTGTTATATTACTTTCATCATAAGTATTCACCGTAATATTCTCCGGTGCGGGAAATTCCAGCAGAATATTTTTTACATCCGAATAATACTGAACCTGTGCCTCACCAAACGCGCCGACGCGGTAGTAATAATACAGATCGGTAACGATACCGCTCGTATCTGTAAACTTGTTGATACCCGCTTCGACCGAACCAATTATTCTGAAATCATCGTCATCCTCCGATTTGCGTTCGATGACAAACCCCGCCTCTGCCAGACTGTTTATTTCCCATTCGATTTCAATATGGGTGTCGGAGTGAACGGTTATATTCAAGTCCGAGGGCGGAGTCGGTGCATAGAGCAAGGACGATTCGGGGTCGAGTGGATTATTTCGAGTGAATTGATCAGGATTTTCACACGCCATGATGCCGGCGATACACATGCAGAATAAAATTCGGATATAACTATTCATGTTCTTTCCCTGTTATTAAAATCTTAATGTGAAGTCTATAACAAAACCGTCCGTTGCCGGATTATATCCTGCGGAAATTCTTGATCTTCTGTACGGATCGGGACGATCCGAATCGCGATATCCCGATTTCGGTTTCCGCCATGCATCCCAGATATTAAAGGCATAAAACAGACCACCGGCAACAAGAAAGATATCGCGGGTTTTGGCATAGCTTCGTGCCTCGTCGTACAATTCTTCCGCGAGATTGCCGAAGTAAAGCGCTTCCGCTTCCGAATTTGCGAGGCGGTATAATTCTATCGTCGCCGTATAATGGTCATTTGCATCGTTGTATTGGCGGATGTAATCGTAGCTGAAATACCCTATGAGTGCCGCTCCACCCACAATGAGGGCTCCTCTGACCGGTTGATTTTTATAGACCTGGGAAGCTCCCGGAATGACACTCAGAAGGCGATTTACACTCTTTGACGGTTTCGTATACATGTCCAATACAGTAAGCCGGTCTTCCCGCAAGAAAACCCGGGTTCGCGACCTTCCCGCATCGGGATGTTTTGTAGTAAATGTGTAATTCCCTTCGGGCAGATCCAATGCGGCAAATCCACGGCCAATGGTTTCTCCCTGAAAAAGAATCTCGCTGTCGTTGTCGGTATGGATGATAACA
The DNA here is from genome assembly GCA_007130605.1 of Gemmatimonadota bacterium. Lineage (GTDB taxonomy): Bacteria > Gemmatimonadota > Gemmatimonadetes > Longimicrobiales > Gaopeijiaceae > SLBA01. The sequence continues at coordinate 5,177 of SLSF01000202.1, forward strand.
TTCGATTCCCACATGAGCCGCGGATAACTGCTGTGATACCGATATGCTATTTCGGAGATATTTGTATCGAAATTTATATTGATAATATGGGTATTATCCGGCGGTATAATGATTGTGTGTCTGCTGTCGTATGCTTTTTCCGACGCAATGATTATATTCCTCTCGCCGGCAGGAAGTCGAAGCGAATCCCCCTCCTTTAGTACATAATATTCTGAGAAATTTTTATCGACTATTATGTATAACGTTTCGAAGTTCGAGTTGATATTTAGATAGCCGTACTCGGTTATGACATCTACGGTATCATTCTGAACTTGCGTTTGTCCCAAGCAGGGAGATATAATAGTTATTACAAGAAAGAGTTTTATATAGATTATTGAGATATTCATATTTCATCGTTCTTAATGTATGGTAGGTGTAAACTATAAATGTTTCATTAATAATCTTCTCCGGGTCGAAAAACCAAAGCGGTGTCAGAGTCGCCGATAATAAGCACATACCCGTTTGGTAATTTTGCCGCGGATCGTACAATGATAGGTAATCGAGCGGGACTCTCTCTCCAGGTATTCGAGGTGATATCAAATATGGGCATTTTGGAGGTAACTGCAAGAGCTTCGTTCTCGGTCAAATTTAAAAGGAATCGAACGTACATTCCATAATTATAATATTCCTCACGCCATAAATCTGTCCACGTATCTGTTTCAGGGTTGTATAAATAAGTCGAGAATCCTGACCTTACTCCTTCTGATGCTAATACATTCCCGTTTGAGAGATGAAGGAGAGTGGTAATACGGGGAGTATAATATATTTGTGATGCCTTTCTCCATTGATTTGATGATGGATTGAAAAGTAAGGGGGTTTCATCAAAAATAAGAAATAATTCTCCATTATTGAGTTGGACAGCGGGTTGATTATGTTGAGAATGGTAATAGGAAAATATAATTTCTTCCGAATCTGCTTTTATAATTTCGCCCGTTGAAGGTTCGAATAGTTCAGCGATAGGAATGTGTTTAGATGTTAATGTATTAAATGTAGATCCATGTATAAAAACCCGGCCATCGCGGAGCGGAAGCGCACCTATTTTTTGAAATCCCCGGTCCGGTAAATTTGGGTCTGAAATCTGCCACCCGCGTATAAGATGTCCGTGTGGAATCCATACTTCACTTGCCGGATCCCAAATTTCAATATATATATTGTGATCATTATTACCCGGGCGTATTCCCAGAGCAATTAATAATCCGGTAGATAGTTGAGTAGCAATAAGTGTCTGTTGGAACGAACCCGGCTGATCAATCTTTATCCATTTATGAATTGCAGGATCGTATATTTCAAATCCCGTTGCGGAATATGCTATAATCCGCCCTTCAGTCAATGGTATTAATGAACCCGAGGAAAAATTCCTTTGCGGCGTTTGAAGAAAATATTTGATCTCTATTGCATCGGAAGGATCTGAATATTTAATACCGGTATGATATACTCCGGCAATCCTGTATTGGTATACACCGAATACCGATGTGGTATCGAGAATAGACGAGGTTCCGGGAGGAACCTCCCGAATGAGAGTATATTCACCATCATTTATCCTGCGCTCGACTATGTATTTTTGTTCCGTAATACTGTTATCCTCCCAAGAAATTTCATAAATCTCCATTGCGTATGATTTAACGGTAACATTGGAAGGGCCGGTTGGAAAATAGAGCTGAGATTCCGGGTCCTTGGGGTTGTTACGGTCGAATCGTACCGGCATTTCACATGAATATAAAAATATACTCAATCCAACTATTAAAAATAGATGTGGTGATTTGATCTTTGAAATTGAAATGCTATTGAAAGATCCGGTCATCCTGTTCCCCGTTTGTAATTACAAAATATTTTACTAATTTAATTTTTAAGAAGCAACTGTTTTATTTAATCAAACCAAAAATTTTTATATAAAAAATGCGCCCGTTGAACCCAAAACGCAAAATATTTTTACAGGCAATGTATAGTACATTAAAAACTCCCTCAAATTTCTCATTCCGCGCCACCGTCTACTCGCACGGCTGGTGCATGCTCGATCCCTTCTCCGTAACCGGGGAACCGTTTACATTATCGTATGCGGCTGTGATCGATTCGGTACCGGTCGGATTGGACATCAGCGAGAAAACAAACGGTGAGCTTGCCGTTCGTATTCATCCGGCAAATCCCGAGTAAAATCTTTCACCTCATAAAATGAAAGTCCATCGTATGGTTGAGGTATATAACTACTCAGATCCTCTCCATTCTGAC
>SLSF01000250.1 GCA_007130605.1 Gemmatimonadota bacterium
ACGAGGAGGGCTGCAGGCGTATTGAGCCGCTCGGGGATCTCGTGCCCCACCACCGCGACCCGGCGTCGCCCGTCGACCTCTCCCCACTCGAAGTACCGCCCATGCTCGATGGGCATGTTGTAGACATCGAAGTAGGTGGGCCAGGTGCCGAGCACCGAGGAATTCGTGTTCCAGCGCGTGTACGAGACCTGGAGTCGCTGACTGATCTCCGGAGCCACGGTGAGGAGGTCCCCGGCATCGGCCATGAGGGCCTCGGCAGAGGTGGTGAAGAGCCGGGCATTCTCACCGGACGCCACCCCCCCCATGCGGGCCTGCTGAGGGCGGATGGTGAGGACATTGGTGCCCATCCGCTCGATCTGTGCCTCCACCTGCCGCTGGGCTCCCTCCCCGAGGGCGACCATGGTGATCACCGCCCCGACACCGATGACGATGCCCAGGGTGGTGAGGATCGAGCGCATGAGGTTCGCCCGGATCGCTCCGAGCGCAACCATGAAGATTTCCTTGATCAGCATGTTCCGGTACCGGGTTCAGGTGCGACGATCAGAAGGGAAGTCCGCCCATGCGGCCCCGGAACATCTGCGACTGCTGCTGCTGCTGTGCCTGGAGCTGTGCCCCACCGATGAGCACGACCTCCTCGCCCTCCTCCACCCCGATGAGGATCTCGGAGTTGTTCCAGTCATTCACCCCGATGAGGACCGGCCGCGGTGTCAGGGCGCCATTGGCGTCCCGCACGAAGACGATGCCCGGACGTCCGTTGTCATCGGCCCCGCCACGTGCCGCTGTGCCGCGCTGGCCGGCTCCCCGGGCCCCCATGGCACCGCCGCCCCCACCCTGCTGCATCATGGCACGGATCTCGTCCGGGGAGATCTCGCCCCGTTCCACCCGGCCCCGGAGTTCGGCCATGTCGGGCGCCCCTTCGCGACGCGCCTCGCCAGCCGGACGCTCCGGCATCTCCTCACCCCGGGAGGCCATGAGCTCACGGGTGAGCTCCTGGAATACCGACTGGTCCAGATCGATCCGCGACGCATCCAGGCCGAGGACCGAGGCGGCCGCCGTCAACTCGTTGAAGGAGACGATGGCGTTGTTCGGCAATGTGAGGGTGTTCGGGCGCTCGGCCACGGTCACCGTCACCTCGGCGCTCATTCCCGGCTTCAGGGTGCCGTCGGAATTGTCCAGCTGCACGATCACCGGGAACATGACGACGCTCTGCTGCACGGTGGCCCGGGGCTCGATCTTCTCGACCTGCCCCTGGAAGCGCCGGTCCGGATACGCCTCGACCCGCACATCGACCTCCATGCCCGCCTGGATCCGCCCCACATCGGTCTCGTCGATGAGGGTGCGGACCTGCACCACATCGAGGTTCGCGATGGTCACGAGGGTCGTCCCCCCGGAGACACTCCCCGAGGCCGACTGGATCACCTGACCGTCCTCCACATCCTTTACCAGGACGATCCCGTGCATGGGCGAACGGATCGTCACATCTTCGAGCTGGAGGCGCGAGAGCTCGAGCTGGGTCTCGGCTCGCACGAAGTTCGCACGTGCATTGGCGAACTCCAGGTTCCGGCTCTCATGCTCCTGGTCAGTGATGACCCCGGAGCGAAGGAGGTTCTCGGACCGCCGGAGCTGGGCCTCGGAAATGGAGAGGCGCTCCTGCGCGACCTCGTAGTCGGCCTGGGTCTGGTTGTAGGAGTTCTGGACATCCCGCGGATCGATGCGTGCGAGAAGGGTCCCGGGCTCCACCCGATCCCCGACCTCCACGTAGGTCTCCAGGACCTCTCCGGAAGCCTTCGACTTCACCTCGACCGTCCGGAGGGGCTCGAGTTCACCGGTGGCGTCGGCAGTGAGGCGAAGGTCCTGTCGGACCACCTCGGCCACCGATAGGGCCCGGGGCGAGGCCTCGGCGGAACGCTCCCCGCATGCTGCGAGAGTGAGTGCACCGGTGAGTACCGCGCCTCCGATGAAAAACCGGCGTACATTCGGCCGGTGGGATGAGATCGTGCTGAGCATTCTGGTGATCCTCGTCGTCTGAAAGGTCGGTCCCACCTGTGGAGATCAGCTCGCCTCGACGGCGGCCGGCTCCGGATCCGGCTCGCGGATGGCATCCAGGTCGGGGACTCTGCGAACTTCGTTCATGAAGTCCTTTTCGATGAGCCCGTCCCGGAGGTGAAGCTGGCGCTTCGCATACTCCGCGATGTCGTGTTCATGTGTAACCAAGACGATCGTCTGGCCCGATTCGTTAAGCCGGTGAAAGACGTCCATGATTTCGATGCCCGTCTTCGAGTCCAGGTTTCCCGTGGGCTCGTCGGCCAGGAGGATCGCTGGATCGTTCACCAGGGCCCGGGCCACTGCCACGCGCTGGCGCTGTCCTCCGGAGAGTTCGGGAGGTTTGTGTCCGAGCCGGTCCCCCAGGCCCACCATTTCCAGCATCTCCGTGGCCTTCTGGCGCCGCTCCCCCGAAGGGACGCCCGCGTACACCAGGGGGAGCTCCACATTGTGAAGCGTCGAGGCCCGCGCCAGGAGGTTGAAGGTCTGGAAGACGAAGCCGATCTCGGTGTTGCGGATCCGGGCGAGCCGTGACTCAGGCAGCTTTGCCACATCCTGGCCATTCAGCCAGTACTCCCCGCTGGTGGGGGTGTCGAGGCACCCGATGAGATTCATGAAGGTGGACTTGCCACTCCCCGACGGGCCCATCATGGCGACGTACTCCCCTTTGCGGATCTCGAGATCCACACCCCGAAGGGCACGGATGGTCTCCGCACCCATGACGTAGTGCTTCTGAAGGCCTTTCGCCTTGATCACCACCGCTCTGGTGGATTCATCCATCGTTTTTCTCCCGGACTGCTGATGTCGATGACGCGGAGGGCCGGTCCCGGTGGGGACGGCGCATCCGCACGCCTCTCGCCCCAGGTACGGGACGAGTTGGGAAAACCCTCGTTCACTACGGATCTGCCCACAGGAACGATTCGTCCAGGGTGCAGGCCGGCCGGCGGGATGACCAGATCGGGTGTCACTTCGCCCACTTCGCCCACTTCGCCCACTTCGCAGAGAAAGAGCGCCGGAAGAGGTCCTTTGTTAAATCATGCTGTTCCGACATCTTCCCAACGGAAAAGGGGCGCCGACCCCCCTGCTCAGGGATGGGTCGACGCCCCTCTCCATTGGATCCCGGGCGGTACGACGCCCGGGAGCCCTTCACTTCAGCTCGCGGCCTTCCAGCGACCGAAGGGGAGGGTCGGGGTTCCCGGGATCTCCTCACCATACACGAAGGCGTGGACGCGGCTGCCTCGCCGGAGCGTCCGCTCCCCGCTTCCCCCCTCCTTGATCACGATGCCCGGGGCATTCTCACAGGGGCTCGAGTTGCGGGTCACCTTCGGTGCGGTGTACTTCCATGCGATCTTCATTCTCTATCTCCTCGGCCTCCCCTCCACCGCGTGAAAGGCAGCAGAGCCGTTCGGAAGTACCGTGTACGGGTTCTGTGGATGGCGCAACGGGCCACCCCTCCCAATTGCACGAAGGGTACCACAAAATCAAGGCATTGCAATGAATACACTTACAGGATTTTCCAGGGGGAGCCGAGCGGTGATTACGTGTTCGATTGACACGGCACCTGTATCGTATCGACACAGCCGGAAGTCCTCCGGGAAGGCGATGGGCCGCCCAGGGTTATTTTGACCCACGGCAGGACGATTTGACCAACCCCGACCTCTCTCTCCCGGAGGAGGCCTCCCACACCCTCGGCATCCGCCCGCGATGCGGAAGACCCGGAATCCGCTGGAACGGCGCCTCCAGCGCATTCGGTTCCCACCTCCCCTCCAGGATTTCCCCGAACGCCGGTCGCTGGCACGATTCCTCCAACCACGCCCTTGTCGGCAGCTTGCCATCTCCATCCCATCCCGAACCCGACCACTCGGACCCGGACCGCCCTCGGGGCTCCGGCCGCCCAGCTATAGAGGACACGTCTCCATGTCGAACTTTCAGATCCCGTCCAAACTCTACATGACCCACCCGGTCCGAACCGTGCCCGTCAGCGCGTCGCTGGAAGAAGCGTATGACCGGATGATCGGCGCGGGCGTCTCATCGCTTCCTGCACTCGATGCCGAAGGCCTCCTGGCGGGGATCCTCTCTCGCACCGACATCCTCCGCGTGGGTCGGCGGGAGTCCGGGAGCCGGACCGACGCCAGCGTCCTCACCCTTCCGGAGCGGACGGTGGCCGACGAAATGACCGCCGATGTGAAGACCGCCACCCCCGACACCGATCTCGAGGAGGCCGCACGTCGGATGGTGAAGGGCCGTGTCCACCGCCTGGTGATCGCCGACGACGGCGAGGTGCGGGGCATCCTTAGCACCCGCGACCTCATGCGGGTCATCGAAGAGAAGCAGGTGAACGACCCCCTCTCGAAATACATGTCGTCGCCGGTCTTCACCATCCGGGCGGAGGAGCCCCTCTCCCTGGCGGTGGAACGCCTGGAGAAGGCGCGTGTCTCGGGATTGGTCGTCGTGGAGGACCGCTGGCCGGTGGGGATCTTTACGCAGAACGAGGCTCTCGAGGCGCGGGATGTGCGCAGGGCCACGCCGGTGGGCGACGTCATGAGCCCCCGCCTCCTCACTCTCTCTCCCAACACGAAGCTTCACCGCGCGGCAGCCCAGGCCGCCTCGACCCGGGTGCGACGGGTCGTGATCCAGGAAGGGGAAAAGCTCACCGGGATCCTCACCGGCCTCGACTTCGCGCGGGCGGTGGCCTGACCACGGCGACTCAGTCCCGTGCAGGCCGGGCGCGCTTCAGGGCATCTGCAAGGGCATGATCGCCCACTCGCTCGAGGTCGAGAGAAACAACCCATCCTTCCAGCGCACCCCCCTCTCCTCCCGTCGGCATGAAGCGAACGAGGAGGAGAGGGGCCCCGGCGTCGCCCGGAGCGCCTGACTTCCGGGATCCGATCACCCGGGCCGTCCACTCCCGGCCCCGGACTTCGAAGGCCCGTTCCCCCGCACCCTCGGGCTCCGGCTCCGAGCGGGGGTCTCCCATGAGGTCGCGGACGGAGGGAAGCGAGGTGGAAGCAGCCTCGTCCGGAGCGTTCTTCCGGACCGGCGCCGGGGAGGCCTCACCGGAAGGCTTCTCGCGGCTCGGGGGTGATTGGGCCTCCTCGGAGTCCTTCTCTTCGTCGGGCTCGCTCGCTCCGGAGGGCCGGATGGGACGGGGAGGTTCAATCATGGGCTCAAGATGGCGGGTGAAGAGAGGAAGCTCAAGCCGGAGACCCGGGACTGTAGCGCTTACGCTACAACCATCTTCATCTCCGCCCCCGAACGTAGCGTTTTCGCTACAGTGGTTGCTGGACCCTCTTCCACTGAAGTGGAGGACGGTGCAGGGGGGCGGACGTCCGTAGCGTATTCGCTACAAGCACCCTCCGGTGCCGGGTCCAAAAGGCCGTTGAAGAAGGACCGGGAGGGAACCGAAGCCCAACCCCGGGGCCGACTCCCGCGCGGACTACCCCGGCCGGGCCTCCCCGGCGAGGGCGTCGGATTCCCAGACCCGCACCCGGTCGATTCGCGCCGGCCTCTGCACCCCCCCCGCCAGGCGCCGGAGGACCCAGCCGGCGAGGGCCTCGGTGGAGGGCTGCATCCGCCCGTCCGCTACCTCGGGGATCGCCTGGTTCAGATCGGAATCGCCGAGGGGCTCCAGGATGCGCGTTTCGATCCATCGGTCCAGTGCACCCAGGTCGGTGACGAAGCCGGTCTCGGGATCGAGGGGCCCGGCAACCGTGATCTCCACCCGGTAGCGGTGCTCATGGGGCTCCACCTGTCCGCCGAAGACCTGGCGGTTCCGCTCCGGGCTCCACTCCGCACGCCCGTAGTGGTGGCGGGCACGGAAGGTGATCACGCGGATGAGGGCGTGCCGGAGGTCCCCCTTCGGGATTGCGTCGGAAGAGGTGGTCTCGGAGGAATGGGCGATGGACACCGTAAGCTCCTGGCGGGTCGTGGACAGGGGAGGGCGCTGGATCGGGGCCGGGCCCCACCATGGCGACCGGATGCCCGACGAAGCGCAGGGAAGCCCTTCGACGGACCGGGGTGACCCCATGGGACGTGCCCCGGTCCCCCAGGGAGGCGCGGTACCCGCCCAATCGTAGGCGGGGCCCACGGCGCGTGCAACGAGGCGGATCGACGCTGCCTCCGGTATAGACCCCGGACCGTCTCCATCGTTACCCTACCTGCGCGGTCCTTCATCGCCACGTCGAACCCGGCGTCCGCACGCCCCAGAATCCCAGAGCCCCGGACCCCCGCGTCATGTCGCAACAACTCCACTCGTTCTTCGCCCCCGCCTCCATCGCCGTCATCGGGGCCAGTCGCCGCCCCGGCACCATCGGGTGGCAGATCGTCGACAATCTCATCCGCCACGGATTCACCGGGCCCGTCTACCCCGTGAACCCCAGCGCCGCCTCGGTGCACTCGGTTCCGGCCTGGCGCTCGGTGCTCGAGATCCCCAGGCCGGTGGAGCTGGCCATGGTGGTGGTGCCCCGCGACCGGGTCCTCGAGGTGGTGGAGGAGTGCGGACAGAAGGGGGTCCAGGCGGTCATCGTGATCTCGGCCGGCTTCCGGGAGGTCGGTGGCGAGGGGGTCCGGCGCGAGGAGGCCCTCATGGAGACGATCCGCCGCTATGGAATGCGCCTGGTGGGCCCCAACTGCATGGGCGTCCTCAACACCGACGATGCCCATTCCATGAACGCCACCTTCGCCCCCACCATGCCCCCGGCGGGCCCGGTCTCCTTCCTGAGCCAGTCGGGCGCCCTGGGCGTGACGATCCTGGACTACGCCGCCGAATACGGGATCGGCATCCGCCACTTCGTCTCGGTGGGGAACAAGCCCGACGTGAGCGGCAACGACCTCCTGGAGTACTGGGAGACCGATCCGGGCACCCACGTGATCCTCATGTACCTGGAGACCTTCGGGAACCCCCGCCACTTCACCCGCATCGCCCGGCGGGTGGCGCGCAAGAAGCCCATCATCGTGGTGAAGTCGGGGCGCACCGTGGCCGGGGCGCGGGCCGCGTCGTCGCACACGGGATCCCTCTCGGGAAAGGACTCGGCCGCCGACGCACTCCTGGCGCAGTGCGGGGTCATCCGTGCCGATTCGGTGGAGGAGCTCTTCGACCTGGCCATGGCCTTCGGCACCCTCCCTCCTCCGAAGGGGAACCGGGTGGCCATCATCACCAATGCCGGGGGTCCCGGCATCATCATCGCCGACGCGTGCGAGGCCGAGGGGCTCGAAGTCGCGGAGTTCTCCGAGGAGACCCTCGACCGACTCCGGGAGATCTTTCCCGAGGAGGCCTCCGTCCGCAACCCCGTCGACATGATCGCCTCGGCCACCGCCGAATCGTACCGTGTGGCGCTGGAGATCGTTCTGGAGGACCCGGGGGTCGACGCCGCCATCGCCGCCTTCGTTCCTCCGCTCGGGGTTCGACAGTCCGATGTGGCCAGCGCCATCGTGAAGGCCCATGAGACGCATCCCGAGACCCCGGTGCTCGCCGTCCTCATGGGTCGGGAGGGACTCCCGGAGGGCCGGGCCGAGCTCCGTCAGTCCGGGGTTCCCGCCTACATCTTCCCCGAATCGGCCGCCCGCGCCCTCGGGGTCATGCACCGGCGGGCCCGATGGCTCAAGCGCCCGGTGGAGGCCCCCGCCCGGTTCCCGGTGGAGCGGGATGCGGCCACCGCCCTCCTGGACCGGGCCCGGACGGAGGGGCGATCCCGGCTCCTCGAGCACGAGGCGTACCAGCTCCTGGAAGCGTACGGAATCCCGGTGGTGGACCACGCCCTGGCCCGGACGGAGGACGAGGCGGTGGAGGCGGCGGAGGCCATGGGGGGCCCGGTGGTGCTCAAGCTCGTCTCCCCCCAGGTCTCCCACAAGACCGAGGTGGGCGGGGTCCAGCTCGAACTGGAAGGAGCGGACGAAGTGCGGTCCGGCTACCGGAGGATCCTTTCCTCCGTCGCCCAGAAGGCCCCCGACGCCGAGATTGCCGGAATCCTGGTGAGCCGCTTCCTCTCCGGGGGACGGGAGCTCATCCTGGGCATGAACTCCGACCCCTCCTTCGGGCCGGTGCTCATGTTCGGGCTGGGCGGGATCTATGTGGAGACGTTCAGGGATGTCTCCTTCCGGCTCCCCCCGGTGACGAGCCTGGATGCACGCGAGATGATGGAGCAGATCCGGAGCTTTCCCCTCCTGGAAGGGGTACGGGGGGAAGCGGGGGTCCGGCTCGAAGCCATCGCCGATGCCATCCAGCGGCTGTCACAACTCTGCCTGGACCATGACCGGATCGACGCCCTCGATGTGAACCCCTTCCTGGCGACACCGGAAGGCGGCTTCGCCGTCGACGCACGCGTTCAGCTTCGGTGATGGCAGGGGCCGAAAGGGATCGCAAGTGATGCACGCGTCCAGTGGCACCGGCCCCGGGCCGGGACAATGGCGAAGCCGAAGAGGAGACCACGATGGGCAAGTACGATGACATCAGCGAGAAGCGGCTCCGGGCGGATCTGAAGCGCTTCGCCGAACTCATTCTGCGGCTCGAGGAGGAGGGCGGGCTCCTCACTTCCCCCTCCGATCTTCTCACCATCCTGGGGGAGCTCCGACAGAAACTCTTTGCGTACGAGGTCCGCTGCAGCCATCTTCAGAGAGATGGAGAGTCCGAGGCCCCCTCCCCGGAGGAGGCCGACGGGGTCCGAGAGGACCCCTCGGAGCCCGGAAGTACCGACTCACCCGACTCGGAGCGGATCGTTCGCGAAGCGAGGCGGAGGGAGGAGGAGATGATCCGGGAATGGCTCTCTTCTCCGGACGCCGAGGACGACCATGGCCGCTGAAAGGAAGGACCTGCCCCCTCCGGGGGAGCCCGAGAAGGTCCGGAAATCTGCCCCGGACTCCCTCGTCGACGGTCTCCATACCCGGATTCGCAGACTTCTCACCGAAGTGGAAGGGGTTCTCAGGGACCCCTCCCTGAGCCGCGATGCCCCCGGGCTCTCGGGACCCGCCGCCCTCGAGGCGGAAAACGCCCTGGCCGAGATGAAGCTCGGACTCGAGGCGGCGTACAATGGCGTCTCGCGACTTCGCCACACCCTGACGGAGGAGGACCCCCTCCCTCCCCTCCTGGCCCACCTGGACCGCCCCCTTCCCGATGGGCTGCCGGAGACGGTTCGACGCTTCCTCAGGGAGCGGAGCCGGAACCCGGGCTTCGAGTACCACCTCGAGAACGACCGTGCCCGGGGATGGACCCTCCGCTGGAAGCAGCGGGACTCCGACGGATTCCTCCTGGGCGCCGGCCACCTCTTCGAGCGGCCGTTCTCCCCTCCCGGTCGGTAGCCTCTTCGGACCGGGGGGCCGTTCCGCCGGCTTACGGCCTTCTACCCCTTCACCAGTCGAAGAGCTTCTTCTCCGTAGAACATCCGGATGTACTTGGCCTGGGTCCGGGTGACCCTCCGCACGGCCCAGACCAGGTGGACGTAATTGGGCTCGGTGGGCTCGGTCCGGAGGGGCATCCCCGCCTCTTCCGGGGTGCGGCTCGCCTTCCGGTTGTTACACGGAGAGCACGATGTCACCACATTCTCCCACTGGTTCTCTCCGCCCCGGGAGACCGGAAGAATATGATCCCGGGTGAGGAACTGCCGACCCCGCAGCTCGCTCCGGTGGCGGCCGCAGTACTGACAGGCGTAGCCGTCCCGGGCGAAGAGGAAGGTGTTGGTCACCTGGCGCCGGAAGCGCCGGGGGACATGGACGAAGCGGACGAGCCGGATGACGGAGGGACAGGGGAGTTCGTGGCGCTCGGAGCGGAAGACACGCTCACGATCCACCTCGAGGACCTCCGCCTTGCCGTCGAGCACCAGGCGGATCGCCCTGCGTGGCGGGACCAGGGTCAGGGGCTCGAAAGAAGCGTTGAGCGCCAGGCAGCCCATCCTTCATCCTCCAGGGTTCGGGTCGCCGCGGCCGGCCTCCGGTGGGCGCCGGAACGACCGTCGGGGGTGCAGGTCGGGCCCGAACCCGGATGGGCCGGGAGACCACTCTCGCCATTATACACGCGGGTGTGGGGTTCGGCCAGTGTGATCTTCGGGTCGTGACAGGGGCCCTCCGAATCCTGTTACCTGAAGATTCCGCGCAGGATCCCCAGGAGCCGGGGGAGGAAGCGGGCGATGATGGCGAAGACGACGGTCTTGAGGATCCAGCGAACAATGGGCATGGGGCGGATCGGGTCTGGAGGAGAGGGGGCGAAGGGTCCGGAGCTGCCGGATCGGGGACTGCCAACGCGATCTGGAGGGAGACGACAAGGGCCTCCCCGGGAAGGCCTCGCGGGGAGGGCCTCCCAGGAAGCTCTACGGTGATGGCCCACCATAAGGTTCATGGGGTCGGGGCGCAGGCCCCTTCGGACGGGCGGTCGGACCGGCTGGCGCCGTGATTTCGGTCGTCGGTGCGGAAATGCGCATGCAGGGGTGGAAGATCCGTGGGAAAGTCCCCATCGTTCTTCCTTCCATTTACCCGAAGCTGTCGCCCAACTCTCGGAGCCGCTCCCGTGATGCCACACCCTCTCTCGTCGCCCGCCCCGAAGCCCGCGTCCCATCTGCCGGGGGGCGAGGCCCCCTCGACGACCGGGACTCGCCGGGGCCGGTCCCGGACGCTCTTCGGCGCCCTCTGTCTCCTCCCTGCCCTCCTGGTGTGGGGCTGCTCCGATGGAGGCACCGGGCCCTCCAATGGCGACGTGGCGGGGCCCGAGGTCGATCTCGGGGCGATCCCGCAGGCCGACGGCGTCACCTTCGATGTGGAGTGGGAGCCGGGAACGGTGGTGGCCGAGGAGTCGTGGATCCTCTCCGATGTGCATGACCTCATGGTGCAGGACGGGGTGTACCGGGTCGATGCCGATTCTCCTCTCCTGGATGGCCTCTCGGTGGGCGACATCGTCGTCTGGCCCCAGCTGGGCATCTTCAACATCCTCTCGGTGAACGACCGGGGGAGCTACGTGGAGGTCGCCACCGACTGGGCCCGCTTCTCGGATGCGGTGGCCGAGGCCGACATCCAGTTCGACCACGTCCTGCGTGCCGGACCCTCCGGTCGGGCCGTGGGGGTATCTCCCGCCGGCCCCTCGCCCGCCATGATCGACGACGATGTGGCCTTCGGGGTCATGGCGAGCAGTGGCCCCATCCGGATCACCGAAGACGGGGTGAGCTTCTCCCATGGCGGTGGGGGGTACGACATCTCCCTCTCGGCCACCAGCGGGGGAGAGATCAATGTGGGGGTAAGTGCGGGAGGGAGCGGGTTCACCAGCTCGCTCACCGGCCAGGTGAGGGGGCTCCAGGCCCGGGGCGCCATCCAGCTCGACCCGAATGCCGAAGACGACGATCCGGCCATCGGGCTCTTCTTCGACGATGTGACCCTCGACGTGGAGAGCGAGCTCAGCCTCTCCGACGCCGGGGGAGACCTCACCATCACCCCGAACGCGGCCCTGGTCTTTCCCTTCTCCATCGGACCGATCCCCGCCTTCGTCGCCATCGGGACCCGGCTCCAGATCCGCTCCTCCATCAGCCGGGTGGACACGGAGCTCTCGGCCACCGCCGGATTCTCGGCCGTTGGCGATGTGGCGGTGGGTCGGAATCCAGACGGGAACTTCGCCGCCCAGGGCGAGGTGAAGAGCTTCACCGTCAATGGCCCCGAGTACGCCTTCCAGGTGTCCAACACCTCGGGGATGGGCCTGGACTTCGACGCCCCCCGCATCACCTTCGGCCTGGGTCGTCCCGGGCTCAGCCCGGTGGCCATCTATGGCACCCAGTCCGCCGAATTCACGGTGAATGTGGTCTTCAACACCGACGCCGAGTACTGCGCCACCGCCAGCACCGGAGGGGCCGTCACCGTGGGCGGCGAGTTGAACGTCTTCTTCTGGTCCGCCGGCACCCAGCGGGTCATCGCCACCCGGAGCGGGCCCAGCCGTTCCGATGGCCCCGGCTGCTCCTCGAGCGGGACCTCCTTCGCGGAGCATGTGGGGATCGTGGAGCCCGCCTTCCGACTCACCCCCGAAATGTGAGGAACGGGGGACCTCGGAGCCGGAGGAAGAAGGCTTCGGAGCGATGGGAAGAGGCGGATCCACCAGCCCCTTCGGTGCGGCGGGCGCCCCCCGTCGGAGCGACGGGCGTCGGAGCGACGGGCGTCCCCCCGGCCCTCAGAGAAGGGCCACCGGATCCCGGTCGAGGGCGATGCGGAGGTCTCCGGCCGGGGGGTCGAAGCCGGTCATGAAGGCGTGGAGGAGGCGGGTCATGGCGCCGACCCGCCCCCCACGCAGGAAGAAGTGCCAGCGCCACCGGCCGTGGAGTCGCTCGATGGGGGAGGGGGCGGGCCCCACGAGTCGGATGCCCCCCGTCTCCTCGTCGAGCCGGTCCCGGAGCCAGCGCACCGCCCGGTCGGCGCCCACCTGCGCCAGCTCCTGCTCGGGAGAACTCAGCACCACATTCACCATTCGGAGGTGGGGGGGGTAGGGCGGCTCCCGGCGGGCGTCGAGCTCCCGGCGGGCGAAACCCTCGTAGTCGTGGTCCAGCGCGCACCCGATGGCGTAGTGGCGGGGGAGGGAGCTCTGGATCACCACCCGGCCTCCCAGGCTTCCCCGCCCCGCCCGCCCCGCCACCTGGGAGAGGAGCTGGAAGGTCCGCTCGCTCGCCCGGAAGTCGGGAAGGTTGAGCCCCACGTCGGCGTTCACCACCCCCACAAGAGTCACCCGGGGAAAATCGAGGCCCTTGGCGATCATCTGGGTGCCCAGGAGGATGTCGACCTCGCCCCGGCCCACCCGCCCCAGGATCTCGGCGTGGGCCCACTTCCCCCCCGTGGTGTCCACATCCATGCGGGCGATGCGGGCCTCGGGAAAGACCTCTCCCACCACCCGCTCCACCTGCTCGGTCCCCAGGCCGCGACGGGGGAGTTCGGGGTCCCCGCACCCGGGACAGCGGCCCGGCGCCGGCACCTCGTGCCGACAGTGGTGGCAGAGGAGGATCCCCCGGCTCCGGTGGAAGGTGAGGGAGACGGAGCAATGGGGGCACTCGATGACCTCCCCGCACCCCCGGCACTGGAGGAAGGAGGCGTACCCACGACGATTCAGGAGGAGGATCGCCTGTTCCCCCCGCCGGAGGGTCTCCCGAAGGGCCTCCTCGAGGGGAGGGGTCAGGATCCGGGCCCAGGGGGGCTGCCCGGGGGCGTTCTCGCGAATGGTCCGAAGATCCACCACCTCCACCGGCGGAAGGCGCCCTCCGGTGGCCCGTTCGGGAAGGGAGAGCACCCGGAATTTTCCCGCCTCGGCGTTCCGCCAGCTCTCGAGGGATGGAGTGGCGCTCCCCAGTACGCAGACGGCGCCGGCGTGGGAGGCCCTGAGCACCGCCAGGTCCCGCCCGTGGTAGCGGGGGCTCTCGGACTGCTTGTACGAATTGTCGTGCTCCTCGTCGACGATGATGGCCCCCAGGTCGTCGAGGGGGGCGAAGAGGGCCGACCGGGCCCCCACCACGATGCGCTTCTCGCCACTCCTGAGGCGTCGCCACTCGTCGTAGCGCTCCCCGTCGGAGAGCGCCGAGTGGAGGACGGCGACCCGGTCCCCGAAGTGCGCCCGGAAGCGGCCCACCGTCTGGGGGGTGAGGGCGATCTCGGGCACCAGGACGATGGCGGTGCCCCCCCGTCGGTCCACGACCTCGCGGAGGAGCTCGATGTAGACCAGGGTTTTTCCCGAACCAGTGACCCCGTGGAGGAGGTAGGGAGCCGGGCGTTCCTCGTCGAGGGCCGCCACCAGGGTGTCGATGGCATGGCGCTGCGCGGGAATGGGGGTGAGGACCGGAGGGGGCTCCACCGGCTCGGAGCCCTGGAAGGGGTCCCGGAGCCACTCCTCCTCCACCACCTCGGCGAGCGCTTTCTCCTCGAGCCCCGTGATGACGGAGCGGGAGTAGCCCAGCCGCCCGGTGAGTTCGGAGAGGGCCTCGGAGCCCTCCACCGCCTCAAGGTACTCGTAGCACTCCCGCTGCCGGGACGCCCGTCCGAAGAGGGACTCCCGGTCCAGGAGGTCGGGGACCCGCTCGGTAAGGCGGACCACCGCCCGCGTGCGGACCCGGGCGGCTCGGGGGGACTCGGTCTCATGGGTGACGAGGCCTTCGGCACCGAGGCGCCGGAGGAGCGGACGAAGCCCCACCCCCTTCCCCAGCCGGCGCCGGAGGGTGGAGGGGGCCGCGGGCCCCTCCATGGACTCGAGGACCTCCAGGAGGGACCAGGCGGCCGCCGGAAGCTCGGGGCCCGGGGGCTGAAGGGCGCTCCGGCGGCCCCGGAGCTGGGCGAGCCCCGCCTCGGTGAGCCCGATGCGCTCCCGCCCCGGATCGGAGAGGACCGAGGGGAGAAGGGAGCGGATGACGATCCCCAGGGGCGCCACATAGTACTCGGCCATCCACCGGGCCAGCGTCAGGAGCTCGGGAGAGAGAGAGGGGGTCTCGTCCAGGCGGTCGAGGATGGGCCGGATCCTGCCCAGGCCCTCTGGATCCCCCACCCCGACGACCCACCCCACCCCCTCCTTCCGGCGGAAGGGGACGAGGACGCGACTTCCCTCCGGGGGGAAGCCCCCCTCGTCGACCCGGTAGGTGAAGGTCCGAAAGAGGGGAAGGGGGAGGGCGACCTCTACGTAACGGTGCGGTGTACCGGTGTCGGCCATCTCCGGATGCTATTCCACCGGGAGGACGAGGAGCTCCCGCTGGATCTCGGTGGGGGTGATCTCCGGGCCGTCCTCGCTCCAGTGGACATTCACCTCGCTGCGCACTCCGATCTCGCCCGGAATGTAGACCCCGGGCTCCACCGAGAATCCGGTGCCCGGGAGGATCCGGCGCTCATCGCGGGTCTCCAGGTCGTCGAGGTTGGGGCCGGAGCCGTGGAGCTCCCGGTCGATGGAGTGTCCCAGCCGATGGACGAACCACCGGTCGAGGCCCCGTTCGGCCAGGAGCTCGCGGGCGGCGCGATCCACCTCCCACCCCCGGAGGGCGCGCCCCTCGGCGTGGCGGGAGTGGAGGAGGTCCAGAGCCCGGTCCCGGGCGTCGCGGACGGCGGTCCAGACCTCGACGGTGCGGTCGTCGGGGGCACTCCCGATCCATGCCATCCAGGTCTGGTCGGCGGGGATCCCCCCGGGCTCGGTGCCCCAGAGGTCGATGAGGACCAGGCTCTCGGCCTCGATGGCCTCCCCGTCACCCCCTGGGTGGTAGTGCGGATCCGACGCGGTGCGCCCGAGGGCGGCGATGCACCCCACCTGCTCGGTGACCCCACCCCTCCGAAGACCATTCTCGATCCACTCCATGAGGGCCGCCTCGTGGAGGGGTGCGCCGGCGGCCACTCCCTGTCGGGCCCGCTCGAAGGCGCCGTGGGCCACCTCGCGCACCACCCGGGCCGCCCGCCGATGGGCCTCGAGTCCTCCCGGGTGCCAGCGGCTGTGGTACTGGCTCACCAGGTCCCCCGAACTCACCAGCTCGACGCCGGTGGACCGGATGAGCTCCACCGTCCCCGAGGGGACCCGATCGACGGTGGGCACCGAACTCCGCGGCGACACCTCCATGGCCACACTCCGCATCCCCTTCAGGAATCCGGGAAGGGCCTCCTCGAGCTCCTCCCACCCCGCGTACGTCTCCTGCGGCCAGGGCCATCCCCGCCACGACGATGCCTCGATGGCGTGGCGCAGGAGGCGGGGCTCGCCGCTGGCGGGAAAGAGGGCGAAGGCCCGGCGGGTCGTCTTTCCCAGCCCCAGGAGGGTGTGGGCGAGGGGGTTCTGGTCTCGAAAGTCGTAGAGGAGCCAGCCGTCGGCACCGAGCTCGGCGATCCGCTCCCGGAGCCGGGGGAGTTCATCGGGGTCGAGGAGGGGGGAGGCGTCGGGGGTCGGAGCGAAAGAAGTCACGATTCGGAAGTCGGGGGCTGTGGGTCGGAGGTGGAGG
Organism: Gemmatimonadota bacterium; assembly: GCA_007130605.1. Lineage (GTDB taxonomy): Bacteria > Gemmatimonadota > Gemmatimonadetes > Longimicrobiales > Gaopeijiaceae > SLBA01. The sequence goes on from SLSF01000250.1 coordinate 15,945, forward strand.
GGTGGTCGGGGGCCGGGGTGTCGGTGGGATCGGCTGGGGCCGGGGCGTCGTCGGGGGCCGGGGCGTCGTCGGGGGCATCGGAGTCCTCCGTGGCCACCTTGATCCCGGTCACCATGTCGAGGCCCAGGACCCGCTCCCGGGTGAGGAGTCGGTGGACCTGCTGCTCCCGGGCGACGCTGGCCCAGACGCCCCGCCACCCCCAGCGCCTCCACGCCCTACGGAGAATACGCAGCTTCTCGCTCAGGGTGAAGAGTTCGGCGAAGTCGGGGAACGGCTTGCGAGCCTGGCTGCGAAAGGCGGTCTCCTCGTCGGACCACGCCTCGGTGTGGAGCTTCCGGACCCCGGAGCCGCGGAGCATCTTCTTGATCTCCACCAGCATGAGGGGTCGGGTCCCCAGGTGTGCGGTGAGGATCTCCCGCCGCTCCTCGTCGACGGGGGCCTTCCAGACCGGGTGGACCAGCACCACGCGCCCGCCGGGCCGGACAACCCGGACCAGCTCCCGGATGGCGGCCTCGGGCTCGGCCCGGGCGGTGAGCCCCGCCTCGGCCACCGCCACGTCGAAGACCCCGTCCCGGTAGGGCAGTTCGTCCATGGGAGCCTGCTGGAAGTGGAGACGGTCATGGATCCCGCCGTCCCGGCTGCGGGCCTCGGCCCGCTCCACGAGCACCGGGTCCTCGTCGACGCCCGACCCCTGCACCCTGAACTCCTGCACGAAGAACTCGGCGGTCACCCCGATCCCGCACGCCGCCACCAGGACCTCGCGCCCCTCCTCCATCTCGGTGAGGATGGCGATCTGCCGGTAGAGGTCCCGCCCCCCGGGAGGGAAGACGGGGCGGGGACTCAGCCGGATGAGGTCGAGCATGGAGGGGACGAAGGGGCCCTCCTCGGGGGGGGGGGCGTCGGCCCTGGACCCCCCTGGATCGGGGGGATGGGGCGCGGTTCCTCCGGGGGCAGCTTTGGGTGCGGCAGACCCTTCGGAGGAAGACGGCTCGGTCGCGGGCGCGTCGGGTGGGGTCGGCACGGAGGCGTTGGGCGTGCTGGGCCCCGAAGCTGCGGGCGTGGACCCGTCTCCCCGCCCCGGCTCCCGCCCGGCGCTCTCGCCGGGACCGTCGAAGGAATCGGTCATGCGGCCCTGACCGGTCTCGAGGGGAGGGGGGTGATCCGTCGGAGGAGGAGACCGAATCCGGCCACCCCCATGAGGAGGATCGCCGGCACTCCGGCCCAGACCAGAAGCCCGCCACCCCGGGGGGGCGGGATCGTGGCCAGAGATGCACCGTGGGTGTCCAGGACCCGACGCTCCAGCGTCCCGGAGGTCATCCCCTCGTGGGCCAGGGCGTCGAGGGTGTCGCGGAGGGCCACGGAGCCCTCGGCGGGACAGTGGGCCAGGGTCACCCCGGGACAGTGGGGAGAGAAGAGGCGGGACGCCGCCCGACGGGCCTCCGGGTGCACCTCGGTTCCGGCGAGCCCCTGGACCGGCGCGGGTCCGAGAGCGGGCTCGGTCGCAGTGGTCGGCGCGATCACGGAGGTGGGTCCGGTCGCCGAGGCAAGCCCGATCACGGAGGAGAGTCCACCCTCGGAGGGAGACTCGGCCGCGAATCCGGCCTCGGCCATGGCAACAGGCAGGCCGGGGCCGGCGGTCAGAAGAACACCGGCAGTCAGTGCGGCAAAGGCTGGAAGCATCGGCACCACCGGGTACGGGGATCGGGACCGGCGAAGAGGTGGCCGGGGGGAAAGGTGGGCGCTGGCGACGATTCCCTCAAGCCCCACCGTCGACATGGGTAGCGTGTTCGCTACAACCACCGGGATCCACCTGGAGGGAGTCGGGGATGAGCGAGAGGGATTGTAGCGAGAACGCCATAACCACCGGCACCCATCCATTGAAACCCAGAGATGGAGTGATTGAAATATAGCGTATGCGCTACAATCGCGACGCCGACACACCGTCTCAGAGGTGCAATGTAGCGTATACGCTACGTTCCTCGCAGGACCTCGTTCCGAGGATACGGAGAGCGGGATTGCGTAGCGTTTTCGCTACATCGCAGGCGGAGGCCGGCTCGAAGCCGGCGGGTCGCGGTGCATGACGCTCCCATGAAACCGGGCCCGTCAAGGGGCGTAGAAAGCCCCCTTTCCCCCAAGGAGGAGGCGGTGGGGGCCCTGGACGGTGGCGTTGCGAGTCCCTCGCATCACCTCCCCCCCGGGTCCTCCAGCGGAATCCCGGCCAGCGCCCGGAGGGTGGCCACCACCGCCTCCCCCGTGGGCCGGGGGGCGTATCCCCCCTCGAGGACGGCGACGATCCGATCCGGGTGCGGAGCCCGCTCCACGAGGAGGCGGGTCAGCTCGTGGAAGTGGGACGGTTCCAGTTCGAAGCTCCCCAGAGGGTCGGCCCGGAGGGTATCGTACCCGGCCGAAACCAGGATCAGATCGGGGGAAAAGGCGTCGAACATCCGCTCCAGACCCTCGACGAAGACCCGCCGATACGTGGTGTAGCCGGTCCCCGCGGGGAGGGGCACATTGAGGGTCGTCCCCTCCCCTGCCCCGATCCCCCGCTCGGTCGACGCCCCGGTCCCCGGGAATTGCGGCCACTCGTGGAGCGAGAGGTAGAAGACATCGGGGTCCGCCGTGAAGATGGCGTCGGTGCCATTCCCGTGATGGAGGTCCCAGTCGACGATGGCCACCTTCCCGATCCCGGCCCCGGTGGCCAGGGCGTGGCGTGCCCCCACCGCCACATGGTTCACCAGGCAGAAGCCCATCCCCCGGTCGGCCAGGGCGTGGTGCCCCGGTGGCCGGGCGGCGACGAAGGCGTTGGCCCGGTGACCGGCGAGGATCTCGTCGATGGCGTGGCAGACCGCTCCCGAACTCCCCAGGACCGCCTCCCAGCTCGCGCCGGAGATCCGGGTCTCGGGATCGAGCTCCCGCAGGCTCCCACTCGCTTCAGCCTCGGCGGAGGCATCGCGGAGGGTGGCCAGGTACGCCTCGGTGTGGACCCGCTCCAGGGCACCTTCGGGAGCCAGGGGCGGTTCGCTCTGCTCCACCCGCCCGAAGAGGGCCATCATGTCCTTGCCCACCGTGGACGCCAGGGAACGGAGCCGCCCCTGGTGCTCGGGGTGGTTCCAACCGGTGTCGTGGAGGGAGGCCGCCGGGTGGAGGTAGAAGGCGGCGGGCGGCCCCTCGGTCGGCTCCTGTTCGCGCTCCGGTCGGCTGTCCTGCCCGCGTCCAGTCCCCTGTTCCGCTCCGGCCCCCGGGTCCGGCCGGGTCACCCGTCCGAACCGTCGGTCGCGGCGGCCCCGGAGACCGCCCCCGCCCCCGCACGTCCGGCCGCGCCCCGCTCGGCCCACTCCTGCAGCGAGCAGACGGTGGGGGTCACCGTGCGGAGGGCCAGGATGGCGTCGCACGCGGCATTGGTGGCCGACATGGTGGTCAGGTAGGGCACCCCGTAGGTGATGGCGGCCCGGCGCATGGCGTAGTCGTCGAATTGCGACCGCTTCCCCAGGGGAGTGTTGATGAGGAGCTGGATCTCACCCGAGACGATGGCGTCCTGGAGGTCCGGGCGTCCCTCGCCCACCTTGAAGATCCGCTCGGCCGGAAGACCGAGCTCGGTGATGTACCGGTAGGTCCCCCCCGTCGCCCGGATCTTGAATCCCATGTCCCGGAAACGTCGGAGGATCGGGGTCACGGTGGGCTTGTCCCGGTCGTTCACCGTCACCGCCAGGGTGCCCTCACCATGAGGAAGGGAGCTTCCGGCTCCCGCCTGCGCTTTGGCGTACGCCATCCCCAGCGAGGAGTCGAAGCCCATCACCTCTCCGGTGGAGCGCATCTCGGGCCCCAGGAGGATGTCCACATCGAAGCGGTTGAAGGGGAAGACGGCCTCCTTCACAGCGATCCCGGGCACCGGAGGCTCCTCGGGCACCCCCAGCGACGCCAGGGTCTCACCCGCCATGACCCGGGCCGCATGGCGCGCCAGGGGCACGCCGGTGGCCTTGCTCACGAAGGGGATGGTCCGGGAGGCCCGCGGATTCACCTCGAGGACGAAGACCTGTCCGTCGCGGATGGCGTACTGGATGTTCAGGAGGCCCACCACTCCCAGCTCCCGGGCGAAGGCCCGGGTGAGCTCGCGGATCCGGTCCAGCTCCCGGGGCTCCAGGCGGTAGGGGGGAAGGACGCACGCCGAGTCGCCCGAGTGGACCCCGGCATTCTCGATGTGCTGCATGATCCCGCCCACCACCACATCGGTCCCGTCGGAGAGGGCGTCCACATCGGCCTCGAAGGCATCCTCGATGAACTGGTCGATGAGGACCGGGTGGTCCGGGGAGGCCTTCACCGCGCGCCCGAAGTACGCCTCCATCGACGGTTCATCATAGACGATCTCCATCCCCCGCCCCCCCAGGACGTAGGAGGGTCGCACCAGGACCGGGTACCCGATCCGCCGTGCGATCTCCCGAGCCTCGTCGAGCGAGGTGGCGGTGCCATTGGGAGGCACGAGGGCGCCGATCTTCCGACAGACCTCCTCGAAGCGCTTCCGGTCCTCGGCCCGGTCGATGGCATCCACAGAGGTACCCAGGATCGGCACGCCCAGGGCCTCGAGTCCGCGGGCGAGGTTCAGGGGGGTCTGCCCGCCGAGCTGGACGATGACCCCCCTGGGCTTCTCCCGATGGAGGATCTCGAGGACGTCCTCGAGGGTGAGGGGCTCGAAGTAGAGCCGGTCGGCCACATCGAAGTCGGTGGAGACCGTCTCGGGGTTCGAGTTGATCATGATGGTCTCGTAGCCGGCCTCGCGGAGCTCGAGCACCGCCTGCACGCAGCAGTAGTCGAACTCGATCCCCTGCCCGATCCGGTTGGGGCCACTCCCCAGGATCACGATCTTCTCGCGATCGGAGGGGCGCACCTCGTCTTCGGATTCGTACGAGGAGTAGTAGTACGGGGTCTCGGCGGGAAACTCGCCCGCGCAGGTGTCCACCACATTGAAGGTGGGCCGGATTTCCCACTCCCACCGGCGCTCTCGCACCGTGGCCTCGCTCTCGCCGCGAAGGGCCCCGAGCTGCGCGTCGGAGAAGCCGTTCCGCTTCATCCGGCGGAGGGCGTCGGGGGTGACCTCGTCCAGCCCCCGATACCAGTACTCCAGCTCCACCAGCTCCATGAGCTGGTCGAGGAACCAGGGGTCGATCCGTGTCGCGTCCTGGATCTCGTCGAGGCTCGCCGGGCGCGTCGGGTCGTCGTCGGTGGCATCCCCCCCGTCGAGGGTCCATCCCACCCACCGGTCGAGGGCGCGCTTGAGCTGGAAGGGGCGATCGGCGGTGGGACGCCGAAGGGCCGAGAGCAGCGACTCCCGGTCGTCGGCCGTGAGGCCGTCATCGGTGAGGGTCTTTCCCTCCACCCATCCGGTGCGGCCGATCTCGAGGCCGCGGAGTCCCTTCTGCCACGCCGCCTTCAGCGTCCGCCCGATGGCCATGGTCTCGCCCACCGCCTGCATCTGGACCCCCAGGGTGGGATCGGCCTCGGTGAATTTCTCGAAGGCGAAGCGGGGGAACTTGGCCACCACGTAGTCGAGGACCGGTTCGAAGGAGGCGGGGGTGGTCTTGGTGATATCGTTGGGGAGCTCGTGGAGCCGGTAGCCCACCGCGAGCTTCGCGCCCACCCGGGCGATGGGAAAGCCCGTCGCCTTCGAGGCGAGGGCCGAGGAGCGGGAGACCCGGGGGTTCATCTCGATGACCAGGAGCTCGCCATTCTCGGGGTTCACGGCGAACTGGATGTTGCACCCTCCCGCCTCGACCCCGATCTCGCGGATCACCGCGATGGCGGCGTCGCGCATCTTCTGGTACTCGACGTCGGTGAGGGTCTGCGCCGGAGCCACCGTGATGGAGTCGCCGGTGTGGACCCCCATGGGATCGAAGTTCTCGATGGCGCAGATGATGATGACGCTGTCGTCACCATCGCGCACCACCTCGAGCTCGTACTCCTTCCACCCGATGACCGACCGGTCGATGAGGACTTCGGTGGTGGGCGACGCGTCGAGCCCCTTCCGGACCGCAGCCTCGAACTCCTTCCGGTTGTAGGCGATCCCGCCCCCGGTGCCTCCCATGGTGTAGGAGGGCCGGATGATGGCGGGAAACCCGGTGTCGTCGACGATCTCGAGGGCCTCCTCCATGGAATGGGCGAAGCCCCCGTGGGGGACGGCGAGCCCGATACGCTCCATGGCCTGCGAGAACTCCTCGCGGTCCTCGGCCATCTCGATGGAGCGGGCGTTGGCCCCGATGAGCTCGACGCCGTACTTCTCGAGCACCCCGTTCTCGTGGAGGTCCATGGCGACGGTGAGGGCGGTCTGTCCCCCCATGGTGGGGAGGATGGCGTCGGGGCGCTCCACCTCGATGATCCGCTCGACCCACTCGGCGGTGATGGGCTCCACATAGGTCCGATCCGCCAGCTCGGGATCGGTCATGATGGTGGCCGGATTCGAGTTCACCAGGATGACCCGGTAGCCCTCCTCCTTCAGCGCGCGAACGGCCTGGGTGCCGGAGTAGTCGAACTCGCACGCCTGCCCGATGATGATGGGGCCGGAGCCGAGGATCAGGATGGATTCGAGGTCGTCTCTTCTGGGCACGGGGGGCGTCCGAGCTGTGGAGGGGCGTGTCCCGATTGGCGGACGGGAGATCGGCGTAAACTCGAAGCGCGCGCGCAGGAAATCAAGGTGCGTTGCGGGTGGGCGGAAGGGCCAGCACGGCAAGGCGCTGCACACCCAGTTCCCCCCTCAGCACCCCCAGCGCGCGGTCGTCCGCCACATCCCACACCTCGAAGCCCTCGGGGAACCCCATGCGTGTCGCATCGCCGTCCCGAACAACCCACCACTCGGGGCTGCGCCAATGCCCCAGCCAGAGACGACCCCGGTCGTCCCAGAACAACTTGGAGAAGGGCTCGGCCTCGAGGTCGTCGGAGCGGACGGTATGGAGGGGCTCGAGGTCGGGCCCGAAGACCCTGGCCTCTGCTCGGTCCCGTGGTGCCACGACCGTTCCGTGCTCTCCGGACGCCATCGTGGCCATGTCTCCGTCGGGTGTACACTCGGGAGGAGCAACTTCGGCGCAACGGACCACGGCCGCCTCGGTCACGGTATCGACCGCCGACTCCGTGACGCGGATCACGGGAGCGAACCGCCAGATCGTCGACTCGTCCACGTGGGGACTCGACCGCAGCGATTCGCTCGTGTCGGCCGGCCCCATGGGGATCGGAACCCCCAGGACTGCACCATCGGAGGCGAGGGCCAGTGGGGCGAAGATCGAGCCGGGACCAACCGACGGCTCGGGGCTCCAGAGCCTATGGACCTCATGGGAAGGGGTGAACTCGGTCACTCGATTCAGCACGGGATCGAAGTAGACCACACCGCCAGCGTCCAGCGCTCCCGCCATCAGAACCTGCCGGAACTCGCCCGGCCCTTCGCCCGATCCCCCGAGCCGTTGCAGGGAGTCCCCCTCCGCCGAGAGGATCAGGACCGCCCGATCCGCATCGGCCAGAAGGATCTCCCCCTCCTGGGTCCAGGCGAGCGCCCGGACCGCCTGGATGGGACTCGCCTCCGACCCGAAGATCTCGTCGACCGGTCCCGTGGCACGTACCACCGATGCGGCACCGGTGTGGAGAGTGTGGACCGGCACCCCGTCGAGGGTGGTTTCGCCCCCGGGGGTGTCCCCGGGGTCGGACAGGCAGGCAGTGAGGACCAGGAGGACACCCAACAAGAGAACTCTTGCCTGA